>JAHDDE010000003.1:170473-181640 GCA_020629515.1 Saprospiraceae bacterium
TCTGATGAAAAAATCTGCTAAATACTTATTGCTACTATTAGCTGCGATAATAGTATTCGAGATAGGAAACTATGCTTATGGGATGATCCACATAGCCGCAGGATACAACGCTAAGACTATGTGTTCATGTGTATATGTTTCCAAAAGAAGCTCAGAATCGGTTTTAGAACAGGACATAGCTGTAGGAGCCGCATCCTTTATCAAAACTACTGTTGATACAGTCGAAAAATCAGCAACTGCCAGCTTTCTTGGACTTTCGAGAAAAGCGCTTTTTAGAGAAGGTATAGGATGCACCTTACTGTCTGAAATTTCCGCCGAACAGCTCTTGTCTCAGAATCGAGCTCAGGTAACATATATCGCTAATCCGAAAGCTGATTCACTTCAATGGCCTTATGGTAATTTAGATACATTATCTATATCTCCATCTATAGATATAAATCAGATTAACGCAGCATTTGACTATGCATTTGATGAACCTCATAAAGATAACCCAAGATATACCCGTGCTGCACTTGTAGTCCACAAGGGTAAAATCATAAAAGAGCAATATGCAGAGGGTTTTGATGCGGACACGCCCTTATTAGGTTGGTCTATGACTAAAAGTGTTACTAATGCTTTAGTCGGATTAAGAGTAAAAGATGGCTCACTTACAATCGATGCTCCAGCAGAAGTCCCAGCTTGGCAAAAAGAAGGAGACCCAAGAGCTGCGATAAGATTGGCAGATCTGATGCATATGACAAGTGGCTTAGATTTTTTAGAAGATTACTCCAGTCCTTCTGATGTCAATAAAATGCTATGGACTAAAGCTTCCGCATCAAAAATAGCTGCATCCGCCCGCTTAGGAAGTCCTATCAATACGAATTGGTACTACAGCAGCGGTACGACTAATATCATCTCCGAAATCATCAGAAGTACATTTAATGACGATCGTGCTTATCATCTCTACCCATATGAACGATTATTTCATCCATTAGGAATGAGTAGTGCCATTATCGAACCAGACGCCTCTGGCACCTTCGTAGGTTCTTCATTTATGTATGCTACGGCTAGAGACTGGGCTAAATTTGGATTATTATATCTCCATGATGGCATATGGAATGGTGAAAGAATACTTCCTGAAGGATGGGTAGACTATAGTCGTACCCGAACACCAGTACTTGAAGCTGGATTTTACTCCGCACAATTCTGGAATAATGCGCATTACGAACCAGAGGGCACTACTATGCCAAGACATTGGCCAAATGTCCCTGAGGATGCATATTACGCCTCTGGTTTTGAAGGACAGCAGGTAGTCATCATACCATCCTTAGAAATGGTGATCGTAAGATTAGGATGTACGAGTGATAGGGCTAACTGGGATATAGGTCATTTTGTAAGTATGGTAGTTAAAGGAATAATTCAATAATACAATTGGCGTACAAGCCAAATATTTTCATTCAGAAATGAGCACAAGCTTATAATTATTGCAAGCTTCGCATCGCTATGATAATTTATCATCGGATCGTCATATCCGACAAACAATTTAATACATGAGTAAAGAATCGATTAAGCAGGCTGCATTAGAGTACCATGCTAAAGGAAGGCCTGGCAAAATAGAGGTCATCCCAACAAAAGAAACTGCTAATCAAAGAGATCTTTCATTAGCCTATTCTCCTGGGGTAGCGGATCCATGTTTGGAGATTGCCAAGACTCCAGATGACGTATATAAGTATACAGCTAAAGGCAACTTGGTCGCAGTAATCAGTAATGGTACAGCAGTATTAGGATTAGGAGATATTGGAGCCGCAGCAGGCAAGCCTGTAATGGAAGGTAAAGGGCTTCTCTTCAAAATATATGCAGATATCGATTGCTTTGACTTGGAGTTAGACACAAAAGATGTTGATGAATTCGTAAGAACAGTAAAAATTCTCGAACCTACCTTCGGAGGAATTAATCTAGAAGATATTTCAGCTCCGGCTTGCTTCGAAATTGAAGAACGTCTTAAGGAAGAGCTGAACATACCCGTCATGCATGATGATCAGCATGGAACTGCTATCATCAGTGCGGCTGCACTTATCAATGCACTCGAGATCGTCAAGAAAGATATCTCAACAGTAAAAATAGTGGTGAGTGGTGCAGGTGCTTCAGCAATCTCCTGCAACAAATTGTATGTATCATTAGGTGCTCAGAAAGAAAACATTTTCATGTTTGATTCTAAAGGGTTGATCCATCCTGACCGAACCAACTTAAACGGTAAGAAGCCAGAATTTACCAATGGTAATATGCCAATGGGTACCACCTTATCAGAGGCGCTGAAAGGCGCTGATGTATTCATAGGACTTTCAAAAGGCAATATCCTTGACCAGGATGATGTTAGGGCAATGGCCAAAGATCCTGTGATATTTGCGATGGCTAATCCCACTCCAGAAATTAGTTATGAAGAGGCAAAAGCAGCTAGGGAAGATGTAATTATGGCAACGGGTCGATCAGATTATCCTAATCAAGTAAATAATGTTTTGGGCTTCCCATTCATATTTAGAGGAGCGTTGGATGTGCGTGCCACTGAGATCAATGAAGAGATGAAAATTGCAGCTGTCAAGGCATTGGCAGAACTGGCTAAAAAACCTGTACCTGACATAGTAAATAGCGCCTATGGCAACGTCAATCTCAATTTTGGAAAAGATTATATAATCCCTAAACCTGTAGACCCCCGCCTTATAACCGAAGTGGCTCCAGCGGTTGCCAAAGCGGCTATGGATAAAGGTGTTGCCCAGGCTCCGATAAAAGACTGGGAAGCTTATGAATATGAACTCTCTATGCGTTTAGGGCTGGACAACAACATATCAAAGATCATAGAAACCAAAGCCAAGCAAAAAATTCAAAAGGTCGTTTTTGCTGATGCTGAGAATCTTTCAGTCCTAAAAGCGGCTAAGGTGGTCATCGAAGAAAAAATAGCAGAGCCAATATTGTTGGGTAAAATTGATAAAATAGAGGCGCTGATGCAGGAGTATAATATTGACTTAGGTCAAACAAAGATGATATGCCCCTATGAACCGCAAAATGAAAAGGAAGTAGCCATATTTGATGATTACAGCAGAAGATTTTACGAAAAGAGACAGCGCAAAGGATTAACTCTTTCTGAAGCGCGCAATATGATGAGAAAAAGGAGCTATTATGGTGCAATGATGGTTGATGTAGGTCATGCAGATGCCATGATCGGAGGGCTTACTCGAAATTTCCCAGATACGGTGCGTCCAGCATTACAAATCTTGGGTGCACGCAAAGGCGTCAAAAAAGTAGCCGGTGTGCATATCCTCATGACTAAACAGGGGCCACTATTCATGGCAGATACCACGATTAATCATCACCTTACTGCGGAAGATATCGCTGATATAACCGAGTTAGTACATGAACAAGTTAAGACCTTCAATATAGAACCTGTTATTGGGTTGATTACTTATTCTAATTTTGGATCTGTACAAAGTCAAGAGTCGGCTGTACTGATGAGAAAAGCTACAGCTATACTTCATGAGCGACACCCAGACTGGATTGTAGATGGAGAGCTACAGGCTCATATGGCCTTAGGCAATGATATTTTAGAAAAATTACATCCTTTCTCCAAATTAGCGGGGAAGCGAGCTAATACCCTAATATTTCCTAATCTATCATCCGCCAACATCGCATATAACTTACTTTATCAGATCTCAGATATTGATATGATAGGACCAATACTCTTAGGCCTGAAGAAACCTGTACACATCCTTCAACTTGGGGCCACAGTACATGAGATTGTGGATATGGTCGCTCTTGCAGCGGTACATGCTCAGGAGGTGAAAGAATAAAATATTACTACTATTACTTAACTAACTAAATATCTAACTATGGTACAACCCAATTGGTGGTTACTTTTTGTAGTTGCATTAATTCCATTAGCAATAGGATCTATATGGTATCATCCTAAAGTGTTGGGCAGAGCTTGGATGCAGTCTGCTGAGATTAGTGAAGAAAGAGCCACTTCTGGTAACATGATTAAGATCTTTGCCTTTACATATTTGTTTAGTCTTTTCGCTACCTACCTTCTAACCATATTTAGCATTCATCAGAGTGCTTTGGTACAATTATTTTTAGGAGATCCTGCTTTAGAGGATACTACGTCTGCCATGAGCCAAACTGTCAATGAATTTATGACGACCTATGGTGATCGTCATCGCACTTGGTCACATGGAGTAATTCATGGGATGGAGTTAGCACTATTATTGGGATTGCCTTTTATCGGTATACACAGTCTATTCGAAAGGAGGTCTTTCAAATATATATGGATTCATGTCGGATACTGGGTCCTTTGTTTTGCGATTATGGGAGCCATATTATGTACGTTCTTTTAACAGAATGAATTTTTAACATTAATCGATTACGACAAAGATTAAGTCCTAAGCTCTATTCGTATTTATATAGATTAGTGCCTCTTGATGTATAAAATAATAACATATGCCTAAGTTCATTTTTTTCTCTTGCGTAGTCATGTTCCTAATTTTTGGATGTAAAGGAAGCGAAGATGCTATTCCTAAAAGCGAAGTAACTCCAACATTTAGCTGGGACAATGCCACTATATATTTTTTGCTTACGGATCGATTTAACAATGGAGATACCACCAATGATTATGTACATCCAGAAGATGCGCCCCATGCTCCATACAGAGGATTTATGGGTGGCGATATAGCAGGAATAACAGACAAAATAGAGGACGGATATTTTACAGATTTAGGCGTAAATGCTATTTGGATGACCCCCTTAGTGGAGCAGATCAAAGGTTCTGTAGATGAAGGCACTGGTACCTCTTATCCTTTTCATGGATATTGGGCACGTGACTGGACTGCCATTGATGAGAGGTTTGGAACTGAGGAACAGTTGAAGGAAATGGTTGCAGCTGCGCATAGACGGGATATCAGAGTCATATTTGATGTGGTAGCCAATCATACTGGACCCGTCACACCATACGATGAAGTGTATCCCGATGAATGGGTAAAAACAGGGCCAAGATGTACATACCAAGATTTTAAAACTACTACTGACTGTACTTTGGTAGACAACTTGCCCGATATCCGCACCGAGAGTGACAAAGAAGTTAGTTTGCCTCCATATCTCGTTGATAAATGGAAATCAGAAGGCAGATATGAGAAGGAAGTCGCTGAGCTGGATGATTGGTTCGAGGTCACTGGCTACAAAAGAACTGCTGTCAATTATATATTAAAATGGTTGGTAGATTTTATAAAAGAATATGGAGTAGACGGTTTTAGAGTTGATACAGTCAAACATACTGAACCCTATGTTTGGGCTAATTTATGGAAGGCTGCCAATGTAGCATGGGAAGATTATAAAAAGAAAAACAAAGACAAAATCATAGATGACCAACCATTTTATATGATGGGTGAAGTCTATCATTATTATGCGAGCCAAGGACGCGAATTCAATTTCGGTGATCAAAAAGTAGATTTTTTTAAAGATGGATTTCATTCATTGATCAATTTTGACTTTAAGACTGATGCGATGTCAGACTATGAAACCCTATTCAGCAAGTACAATGATATCCTTCAAGGATCACATAAGGGCAAATCTATCGTCAACTATATTTCTTCTCATGACGATGGCAGTCCTTTTGACCTTAATAGAGCACATCCTAAAGATGCCGGGACCAAATTGCTATTATGCCCTGGTGGAGTACAGATTTACTATGGTGATGAGACAGCAAGAAGCCTGACTGTAGAGGCACAAGGCGACGCAACACTTCGATCATTTATGAATTGGGAAGCCATCACTGAACAAAATACTGATGAGATACTTAAGCATTGGCAAAAATTGGGTCGATTTAGAAATGATCATCCAGCAGTAGGGGCAGGTCAACACTCTATGCTCAGTTCTGCACCATATACCTTCAGTAGAATATATAAAGAAGATGAAGTAGTTGTTGGCTTAGAATTGCCCATCGGAAGTAAAAAAGTAAACGTTTCGACTGTTTATGATGATGGAGAAATAGTCTATGACTACTATAGCGAACAAAAGTCTACTGTAAAGCAAGGAGTCGTTTCGATCAATTCTCCGCATGACATAGTACTTTTGGGACGTAAATAATATTTCTGACAGACAGTATCAAATATCACTATAATATCAAGAGCTATCCTTGGTATTTCGCGGCATGTTCTTTTTTGAGCTTCATGCCGATATTCTTCCTCTATTTCAGTAGAATATTGAGCCTACAAGAAGTACTTCTACTGGAGTCAATCTATTATATCTCTGTCGTCATACTCGAAGTACCTACTGGTTATTTTTCTGATCGTATCGGCAGGAAAACCACTCTACTTTTGGGATCATTCTTTTTATCCTTAGCCTGTATTTTATATCTTTTAGCAGGTTCATTTATAACATTAGTTTTCGGTCAGATTTCTTTTGCCCTCCACATGTCTATGATCTCTGGTACTAATACGGTGTTTCATTATGAATCATTAAAATCCGCAAATCGAGAAGCCGAATATGGCGATCGAGAAGCTATAGTCAATAAGTATGGAAATATCGCTGGGGGAACAGCCGCCCTATTAGGTGGTATAGTAGCCAATTATGATCTCAGATATGCCTATGTCTTAAGTCTTGTAGCAGGAATTATTGCTATGGCTATTGCATTCAAATTTTATGAACCCAAGATCAAAAAAACGACTGAAAAAGCCTCACAGAATTTCATAAAACAGATTAAAATAACCTTATCCTTCCTCAAGGTACAGCCACTGGGATGGATCTTTATATATTTCATTGTCATATTCATCATATCGCATGTTCCATATGAGTTCTATCAACCCTATATAGAGCTGCTCGCAGAACAAAATCTATTGATGGGAATATCTGTTACCGTGATTTCTGGGTTCATTTACTCAGGAGCGAGGTATATAGCTGCAATAGGAGCCGCCTATAGCATGGATTGGTCCAGAAAAATCGGCCTATTCAATTACTTACTCTTAGCGGTGGTCGCTATTAATATCGTAGTACTTCTTTTAGGGAGCATGTTAAGCAGCTGGATATTAATCATCGTATTATTAAGATCTCTCCCTTGGGCAGCTGTTAAAGCTCCGATCAATGCCATTATAACACCAAGAATTGACAGTGGCCAACGAGCCACTTTTCATTCTATGATAAGTTTGAGTTGTCGATTAGGATTTTTTCTGACCCTGTTTTTACTTTCATTAGTTGTGGATGCTCATGAACTTACCTCATGGTCCAATATCAGCCGATTGTTATTGATCTGTTTCGTCGGTGGTGCTCTATGTATAGTTTTCCTTTGGACCTCCGGTCAAAAACAATTGAAACAAAATAACTAATACGTGTTGGTACCAGTTAAAAAGGCGTACAGAAAGGTCATTATGAGTTTTGCCTGTATTAATGATCATAAATAGTACTATTTCTTCTGCTTCAGAAAACACTGGAGTAGAAATACCTTGGTATATTGAGTGGACTATTATGTACTGAAGTATAAATTCATCTTATGTTTATAGGCCACTATGGAGCAGCCTTTGGGTTAAAGAGCTATGATCACGAAACTCCCCTATGGATATATCTTTTGGGCGTTCAGTTAGTTGATATCTTCTTTTTTTCATTTGTACTAACGGGCATCGAAAAGATGAATATCGTCCCTGGTTTTACTGCATATAATTCCTATGATTTATATTGTATGCCGTACACGCATAGTCTGCTGGCCAATGTGTTCTGGTTTTCAGGAGTGAGCTTATTGGCATATGCGATATTCAAAACCAAATGTAAGCAAGTACACAATAAAGCCTTCTTGGCATTTTTGATAGGATTTTCGGTTTTCTCCCATTTCTTAACTGATCTGTTAGTCCATACTCCCGACTTACCCTTATGGAGCAATGACTCCCCAAAATTAGGATTGGGGTTATGGAATTATGTCGGTATCACTATAGGATTAGAATTACTCATCTTACTCGCAGGAGGCTATTTGTATTATCGAAAAACACCTTTCAACCTGGATCCTCGATTTAATAAAAAGTTTGTAGCGTTGATCTTATTTATGATGTTACTCACAATAATTACTCCTATCCTTCCAGAACCAAAATCAGTATCGGAGCTGGCTCTACAGGGGCTACTCAGTTTTTTTGTGA
Organism: Saprospiraceae bacterium; assembly: GCA_020629515.1. Classification (GTDB taxonomy): domain Bacteria; phylum Bacteroidota; class Bacteroidia; order Chitinophagales; family Saprospiraceae; genus GYS-P2D. The sequence continues at coordinate 178,615 of JAHDDE010000003.1, forward strand.
TCGCCGGTTTGGGATACTGGTTAGAAAGTAAGATTGTATCAAAAAAAGCTCGGTAGTGAGGCTTATCTTGACTATAAATGGTTCATCAAGACCAAATCACAATAATGGGAAGTTATTAAGAGCTATCGGTCGGCGATACAGCTCATATCGGTTTGATCATCTAGATGATCTCTCTAAGTTGCCACTGTATTTGGCAGATCAAGAAAACAAAAGACATAATGAAACAGTGTCAGACTTCAAACAAAGAATCATGAAAGCTGAAGCCGTTATCATATCAACACCAGAATATATTCATGGTCTTCCAGCCATCTTGAAAAATGCGTTAGAATGGACTACACAAACTGGAGAATTCAATAATAAAAGAGTACTGGCAATGACTTATAGCCCCCATCCTCCAAGAGGACATTACAGTATGACCTCATTAAAAAATGTTTTACAAGCTTTGGGATCTAATGTCATAGGTGCCATAGATCTTTATCAAAATCAACTAACCGTTGATAGCGCTAATAACTTAGTGAGCCCAAACGGACTTGACTTAATAGATTTGGCCATCAAAGAATTAATGTGAAATGACTCTTAAAAATGTAAGCCTTTTTATCATTTCTATCTGTTTGCTTATGTCCTGTCAAAATGAGGTAACTGTCAAGTCTGCACAGGGCGCGATGGGTACTGTTACTGCGGATTTATACCTCAATACGCTAGTCGAGGCCTACTTATACGGGTATCCATTACTGCTGATGAATTACACCCAACAGTTAAGCACTAATACAATAAAACCTCATCCAGTCATACCCAGAGCACCCATTAATCAATTAGGGCATTATAGGAAATATCCAGATCATAACTCCAAAGCTGTTGTCAAGCCAAATGTAGATACGTACTACTCCATAGCATGGTTTGATCTAAGTCAAGGACCACAACTTCTACACATGCCCGCTACAGACCGTTATTACCTTTTACCTTTTTATGATGCATTCACCAATGTATTCGCAAGTCCAGGTACACGTACACATGGACAACAAGAAGTTAATCTAATGATCGTAGGACCAGACCATCAAGGTGATGCCGTCGATGGATACGAATTGATACAATCTCCTACTTACCTCGCATGGATGATCGCAAGAATCGAAACTTATGATGATAACGATGGTAATACTGTAGTCAGACGGATACAAGACCATATGGATCTTAGGCCACTATCAGCTATCAAAGACACCAACTATCACGCACCATTAGGGCAACTCAACCCCACATTGACAGATATGATTCCTGTCCAAAAAATGGAAAACCTCTCTATATCCGAATACATCAATGAACTTACCTCTTTACTGGCCAAAGAACGAACCGCTCCTTATGATTCTGCCATCATACATAAATTATCAACTATAGGTATTGAGCCAGGTAGGCCATTTGAATTGCCAAAAGACAACTTTGTTCTCAAACAAAAATTAGAAGCTGTACCGAGGATAATACATAAACGGATGAGAGATAGAAAATCTAAGGGAGATACCTCGTTAATGATCAATAACTGGACCATGCTAACCTCTAAATTAGGAGATTATCGCGATGACTATCTGATGCGTAGCTATGTCTCGTTTGTTGGATTGGGAGCTAATCTGGCCCAGGATGCCATCTATCCATTTACTACCATTGATGCCGATGGCCATCCATTAGATGGGGCTAAAGAATATTTTATACATATGGAAAGTCATGAGCTCCCTCCCGCTAAGGCCTTTTGGTCCTTGACTGCTTATAATGAAGATGATTTTCTCATAGAAAATGAAGTGAATAAATATGCTATTAATAGCAAAGATTCATTGCAATACAATGCCGATGGATCTTTAGATCTAATTATTAGTGCCAGCCCCCCTAAAGGTATGAATCGAAACAATTGGCTCCCCGTAAGCTCTTATGAAGGATTTTCTTTGACAATGAGAATCTATTGGCCAGAGGAAAGAGCATTGGATGGAGAGTGGATGCCGCCTTTGGTCAATGCCCAATAATTATATAAAACAGAGTAATTGTTATTCTGATATAACTAATTAACGTTATGTTATTTTGATATAACATTATGTGTATTTGTTCTATTGAGATAACATATTGTTTCGAAATACAAATGAGCGGATTCTTATGCATTTATAAACCTGATTTAGAGGATATCTCTATTATTAGAGAGATTTTTCATAATAAAAGGAGTCAGAGTAGAAGGCAGCAAAGACATTCTGCCAATATGGGATATTGTATTGAGTAGATTTAATAATCGATCTAATCGCACTTTATTACTTCTTTACCTACTAAACAATACTCCCCAATAAGGTGAAATATATCAGCACAATCTGTTTCATTACTTAACATTGGTTTTGTCACTTTTATTAATGACGGCATAATCTCCACTTTTAGCTCACATTCTATAAGTGGCCCATCACCATTTCGTCCAGGAGCTTCTAAAAAATAATTTTCTAAAGAAAACAGTAAACTCGGCCTATCAATTGACCATATCTCCATGTATCCACTATGAGAGCTACCCATAGAACTGTAATAATTACGAATCTCTTTTTCAATAATAACTTCATCCCTGCCTCCTTTATCAAAATCTACTCTATCTATTTTCCACACCAGAACTTCTTCGGCATGATTAGTTTCGAGTATTTCCCAAGTACTGATATGGTTTATGTACTTGACGCCTAATCGAACATGGCCAAGTGTGTCTCGATATATGAAAACACCAGAAGAATCTGAAAGGATAATACTATTATCATTCAATTTCTGCAGTAATGATTTCTGATTCAGATACGTCTGGTATTTTAATTGCGCATCTACTATAGTTGTAGATTGTTTAGTATCACCTACTGGATGATCATCAGTTTGCTTTTGTCCTCCGCAAGCCAAAACAATAGAAATGCCGATTATGATAGAAAAGAGCCGTTTCATTACCGAAATATAGCCCATAAATAACATGGGGTTCTTTCCTTCTATTATAAATCGCTTACTACCCGAATAGAAAGTCCTTAATAAAATCGTAAAAA
>JAHDDE010000078.1 GCA_020629515.1 Saprospiraceae bacterium
AGGACGAATTGGGATATCTCCAGACAGCCTATGGAGACTATGACCCTCTATTCGTACAGGCGATTAAAGAGCTGACTAATAGAGTCGAACAACTCGAGAAAGAAAATGGAGAGCTGCGAGCAAGCCTGTCGGACTTAATGAAGGTACTAAGCCAAAGCCATGAGGTTGAACCTTTGGGTGATGAGATTTTAAAACCTTAAAAAGTCTTTGAAAAATATCTATACCCATCAAATCCTAATACTACTAAGATCATCTACACCATCACTTAAAAAATAATATCATGAGCAGAAGACATATTTTCATTATCGGATTGATAAGCATTATGAATAGCTATTGGCTATGTGCACAGATCACTCTGATCGCAGATATCAATCCAGGAGAGGACTGGTCTCATGTTGGGGAAATGATACCCTTTAATGGTGAATTGTACTTTTATGCTAATAATGGTTCACATGGCGGATTACATTCTACCGATGGAACCACCATAAGCTTACGAACTGACGTGGGTGATGCAATATACACAAATGAACTCACCAAAGGAGATGGATTCTTGGCTTGGGCGGGACGCCCTACCTCCAGAGATGTAGGTAATTCTATCTGGTATTATACCCCTACAGAATATTATGGTTTAGGGAGCTTTAATAGAGTTAGTAGATTAGTGGAGTATCAGGGGGATGTTTTTTTTGCTGGGACAGATTTTGGAGGTACGGAGTTGTATAGACTTTATGAGGATAGCTACTTTAGAACTGAGCTCATCTATGATCGAGAGGAAGAAGGATTTCTTCTAGGAAGTTTAGCACCATCTCATTTTACAAAGAGCACAGATGGACTCTTATATTTCTTAGTTTGGTCCAGCAATTCTCCAGCCGCCTTATGGCGCACGGATGGCACTGAGGAAGGCACCTATGAGGTGTATCCTTTTCCATATTTTAATAGGCTCTATACCGCAGGTGGCAAGCTCTTTTTGCACGGTCACACTTCCCCATTAGGTAATGAAGAAAGTACCTTATGGATATCGGATGGCACTACTGCTGGGACCGATTCGCTTGAGAACATACGATTTTTTTTAGATCCGTATGTATTAGATTCGTTGATATACTTTAGGAACTATACGCCATTGACCGGTAGCGAACTATGGGTGACCGATGGTACACAATCTGGTACTCATATCGTCGATGACTATACACCTGGATCGACAAGTACCTCAGATATCAAAGTGTTTGGCCATATGGGTAATCAGTTGTTTTTATCAGGCATAGGCCCTTCGGGACCGTCCTTATTCGTATCGGAGCTAGGAAGTGATACCATCCAACTGGTGCGACAACTCGAGGTCTACGAAAGCCCTGGAGTGGTTTTGGGTGACTACTTTTATTTTGCTGCTGATGACTTTGAGTTCGGTAGAGAACTGTGGAGAACTGATGGTACAGAGGCGGGTACTGAGATGCTTGGTGATATCAATCCTGTAGGTAATTCTAATCCTGCACGTATTACAGCTTATAATGGTTTGATTCTCTTTGTGGCGTATACGGATGATTTGGGTTTTGAGTTGTATAAGTATGTACCCGAAGGAGATACTAATTGTGGTGATCATATAGAGTTAGATGGTATAGCGGAGCTCAGTTACTACAGTGCAGACAGTTCGATTATATCCGGCCAATGGATACGCTACAATGAGAATATAGAATTCAATGATTATTACTATTCTTCCTTCCAGATCTGTCTCATGCCAGGATTTGAGGTAGATCCGAATGCTTCATTTACTATAGAACAAGGCGGTTGTGATGAATAATCAATTCTTAAATACAATGAGAAGTCTCCTACTTCAAGTCCTACTTTTAGTATTTTTCATCCCCTACCTCATTGGAGCCACCTATACAGTGACCAATACCTTAAATTATGGAGAAGGTTCCTTTAGAGTGGCCTTAGAGATGTCCAATACTTCCGCCGCCGCAGATACTATAATTATTGCTCCAGAATTGGAAGGAGAGATTATCTATGCTAATCTTAATGGAGCCATTAACTATATGTTTACTATCAGTAGCCCACTGGTGCTGTATGGCAACGGGATTATATTTTATTCTTTAGAGTCTGGTGCCTTCTTTCAGTTAGCTACGAGTCAAGCAGAAATTCATGATGTCACTATACAAAATGTGGGAACCTCTTTAGTGGGTTTAGCAGCCATCACGATAGCACCTGTAGGAGGCACTTATTTAGTGAGAGGTTGCACATTTAGAGATAACTTTAGCTTTGCCCCATTTAATCAGGGCAGGGGAGTGGCTATATGGCAACATAGTGGAAACTTAACTATAGAGAATTGTCATTTTCAAAACAATAATGGTACGCTATCCGTGGGAGCAGCAATTTATGCAGGAGGGTTCGTTGAGATGGGTCAGCCCAATCATCAACTCGAGGTGAGCAATTGCACTTTTGTCAATAATAGAGGATCAGATCCCATTTTGATTGGATGTGGTGTCGACTATGTCCTCAGAGATCCCAGCGGTGAGGCTGGCCTGCGCAATGGGTGTCCTTCAGCATCGGTGAGTTTGGCTCCTGGGCTTGTAGTACCCAGTGGAGTAAGTCTGAGTATTCCGATGATTACCTTTTAGATAATTTTACTAACTCCTTAAATACTTCGGAGCCTTTCTATGCATCGTAGCTTGCTCATAGGCATAAGCGATTTCTATAAGCGTGCCTTCTGACCATGCTCTGCCAAAAATAGAGATGCCAACTGGCAGCTCGTCAATAAACCCCATCGGCACTGTGATACTAGGATACCCAGCTTGTGCCGCTGGAGAAGATACTCCAATATGAAAAGTGTCACCATTGATCAAATCAGTCTTCCATGCTGGAGAGTTAGTAGGACCGATGATAGCGTCAAGATTGTGCTCATCCATGACTCTATCTATACCGAGCGCTCTTCGTCCATAGAGCATGCGCTCACGGGCATTGATGTATGCCGTATCTGATAGCCCTCCTTTAGCAGCTGCGGCTTCCAAATGTTCTTGCCCGAAATATTTGAGTTCTACAGAGTCTTTGCGATTCCATTCTATAAGCTCATCTATATCTTTCACGGGAGCCGCTTTTCCCAAGCTCTTGAAGTAATTATTAAGTCCTTCCTTATACTCGTATAACATGATCTCAAATGAATCCTTGAAAACATGTGATTTAGAGATATTATCAATCTCAATGAGTTCTGCACCCTGCGCTCTCATGTCATCCATAGCCTGATGTATGAGCATAAACACTGGATCAACAACTTTTTTATTTTCAGATTCCTCGTATCTGGATTCAAAATTGAAATAAGCTATTTTCTTTCCATTGAGTCCATCCTTTTTAAGGTATATGGAGTAATCTTTAACAATATTTGGTATTAAGGATGTGGCTGTATCTGTGTCATCTTTTCCGACCAATGCACCTAAGCATATTGCTGCATCACTTACAGTACGAGCCATAGGTCCGGCAGTATCCTGAGTAGATGATATAGGGATGATGCCACTTCTACTGACCAACCCTACTGTTGGTTTTATTCCCACAATTCCATTAGTGGATGATGGACATACGATGCTACCGTTAGTCTCAGTACCTATGGCTACAGCACATAGGCTTGCCGCAACGGCCGCTCCCGAACCTGCGCTGGATCCGCAGGTGTTGCGATCGAGTTTATAAGGATTTTTGGTGAGTCCGCCTAGACCGCTCCATCCGCTGGTGCTATTTTTTCCTCGGAAGTTAGCCCATTCTGACAGGTTCGCTTTGGCTAAGATTACGGCACCAGCTTGACGCAATAATGTGGTGATATGTGCATCCTGAGGAGGGTAGGAGCCTGCCAGTACCCGAGAGCCCGCTGTGGTAGGCATATCTGCTGTATCAATGTTATCCTTAAGTATGACAGGTATTCCGAATAAAGGCCCTTTAGCTTTCTTGTTGTTCAACTCATGATCTAATGTCTCAGCTCTACTAATTGCATTTGGATTGACATGTATAATGGAGTTAAGGGTAGGACCATTTTGATCGATTTCCTCGATACGATTCAGATAAAGTTGAGTTAGGTCTTTGATGCTAATTCGTCTTTCGTCTATAAGAGCTCTTAATGTCGCAATGCTTTTTTCACTAATATCAAATGTGCTGATGTCCAATGACTCAGAGGAACTCTTACAAGAAAAGAAAGGAAGTAAAGCAGCACCGCTGGTGAGTGTCGCAATCGATGTGTTGAAAGTTCTTCGATCCATAAGGGTATTCGTTTTTTTATAATGTAGGAACAGTATTAGTCGTGCCCTTTTTTAAGAGCCATAATCCGATAAATGTCAAAGCTCCATTGAGAGCTATAAGCATAGATCCGAACTTAAATCCTCCTAATAGTGCCTCTGAATTAAGATCTATAAATACTGTCAATAGGGGTGCTATAATACATACCAGCCACACCCATTTATCTCGTATATTGATCTTTGTGAACATGCCAAAAGTGAATAGGCCTAATAATGGGCCATAAGTATAGCCCGCTGCCCTGAAGAGTTGATTAATGATAGCATCATTGTTCAATAATTTGAATAATACGATGACTACAAAAAGTACAAGAGAGAAGGCTATATGAACTTTAAGTCTTGTTTTTTTCTTTTCGGCCTCTGATCGATCTTTTCTCTCGAAGTCTAAAAAATCAATACAAAAAGAGGTAGTTAAAGCGGTTAACGCAGAATCAGCACTGCTATATGCTGCTGCGATCAGTCCCAGGATAAATATCACACCAATTGAGGGTCCCAAGTGATTAATCGCTATACCAGGAAAAAGTAGGTCTGATCTTTCAGGTATGGCGATACCGTAATTTAGGCTATATACATAGAGTAGACCACCTAATGCCAAAAATAGAAGATTGGCAAAAATAAGCGTGACGCTAAAGGCAAAGACATTCTTTTGTGCATCACCAAGTGATTTGCAAGTGAGATTTTTTTGCATCATATCTTGATCCAACCCAGTCATGACGATAGCTATGAGAGCTCCACTTATGAATTGTTTGAAAAAATTATTGGGATCAGACCATCCCCCACCGAAGTAAAACATATCAGTATATCCTGCTCCTGAAATTTCATTCCACATCTCTCCTAATCCTAAGTTTAGACTGGAGCCAATGGCATATATCGTCAGAACTACAGCACCTAACATACAGGTTGTCTGTATCGTATCTGTCCACACGATGGTCTTAATGCCTCCTCTAAATGTATACACCCAAATTAGTATAATGGTGATGGCCACAGTCGCATAAAACGATACCCCTAAATCTTCCATCACGAAATTTTGTAATACTATAGCTACTAAAAAGAGCCTGAAAGAAGCACCTATAATACGTGATAACAAAAAGTAAAATGCTCCAGTTTTATAAGAGATTATCCCGAATCGTTCTCTCAGATATCCATAAATGGTGGTGAGGTTGAGCCTATAATAAAGTGGCATCAGAACAGCTGCTATGACATAATAGCCAAGCATATATCCCATAACCATCTGCATATAGGAGAAATTCATATTATATCCCCCTGCTCCCACCACACCAGGTATGGATATGAATGTCACACCCGAAAGCGAAGCCCCAATCATACCAAATGCTACGAGGTACCATGGCGATTTTTTATTAGCTGTAAAAAAAGTGGCATTGTTTGCTCCTTTTGAAGTAAAGTGTGAGACAATGATCAAAAACAAAAAGTAGCCTATGATCACACTGATGGTTACGATAGGAGAAAGTTGATTAGTCATAGAGCAATATTAATGGTTTAGGCTTATTTGCTCATCGATTGTCCAACAAATATTCAAATACACTTTTCCATCCTTTCCATCCTTGCAATATTGAAAAGGAACTGTTGTGCCATATAAATTCAAATTGACCATCTACTTCTTTGACTATGGTTCGTAGGGCAGCAATTTGGTTCATGGCTTCTTCAGGCTTAAGACCAAGATATTTTTTAAGAGTGACATCCATAATGACCGGAGAGTGAATCGTGAGCGAAGTCATCTTTTCTTCGCTTAAGTCATACCACTTAAATGAATGTGATGTGGATGCTCTAAAACCCAATTGATCGGGATACATCATGCTATGATCCTCGCTGATACCTGCAGATATTAGCGATTGGTAGGTTTTAGGTAGACATAATCTTAAAAAATGTTGCCGACTCAGGGTTATGTTTTGTCCACTTAACTCTTCGAGTATGTTCTTTTCTAATTTGATTTGATTCTCATGACTCTTACTGCTGTAGGAAGGATGCAGACCAATAGCGTTATTTTCTCTAATCCGTTTAATGATGCGCTGAAAAATAGACGTTTGAATTAAATGATTTTCATCAAAAGGCTTTTTGTATTTGCACAAAAAAAAGAATACTGAGTTAGGATGAATTTTTAATGATTGGAGTAAGTAATCATAGGTGTCATAAGGATCTTTGCGGCTTAAGTAAAGCTTGAGCCTATAGGATAGTTTATTAATCTGGCCAAATAATAAGTCTCTAATTAAGGCTCCATATTTTTTTGTGGGGCTTTTATGATAGCATAGTGGTATATCAATGTCAATGGTGGGAATGACCTTAAATTTATTCCTTCTGGAAACTTTTATGCTTGTTTTCTGATAGATTAAATCGATTAATTCATTTAACCATAAATCAACGATCGGTCTCCTGATAAAAGAATGTGCAACAGCCACTGATTGGTAAGACTGCCATCTGCCGTGATTATCTTTTTCATGAGAGGTGTACTCCTCATACCTCGACAATAGAAAAAAAACCATAGAGAAAAAATCGAAAGGAAGGTCAAAAACGCTTTCGCCATGACCAAAAAAGTAAGGTATTGATTTAGCCTCTCTAACGTCTATAACGGGTTTTGTGATTTCTGATTCAAAGAGTAAACCATTGGAGTAAATATTAATTATAGCTTTAGGATCTACCTTGTTAGCATAGTTGATAATTATACTATCGTCATTCGATTCGTTAGGGGCTACCTCAATGTCCAATGCGTCGTTGAGCCAATTGATCACATAGGATAATCTTGGGGTAGAATGTTGACTTGCTATAGATATTTTCATTGATGTATTAACATACTGCGAGATCAAAAATATTATTATAACTTGGTGTATCATGAAAATTCGATTGTCGATCACATTTGGTTTTATTCTTATAAGCATCATCCAGCTTATTGGCCAGACTGTTTTTCAACCTAAGCCAGTAGAGTATAACCTCAAAGGTGTGGTATATAGTACCGAATCACTATTTGAGATTCGTCCTCATTTTCAAGGCTTTACATTGGCCTATAAGAAAGGTAAAATCAAGAATTATTATCAGACTACATATAGGTCCTTTGAGCTTGGATATATAAAGGATGGTCGCGAAAAACGTCAAACTATTATCGGCGAGCGAATTGGTTTGGACTTACGAGAACCTTTTATTTATGGAAAGAGAAGCCAATTTTTTAATCTTCGGATGACCTATGGCCAGAAAACATACTTATCTGAAAAAACTCGGCGAAAAGGGGTTGCTATGGCATGGATATATGAGGGCGGGGCATCCTTAGGTCTGATCAAGCCCTATTATCTCAAAGTCATTCAGCGTGATAATTCAGGTGAAGAACCAAGCATAGCCACCATAAGATACAGTGAAGAAAATGAATCAACATTTCTTGATTTCGCCAATATATATGGAGGCACTAATTTTTGGAGAGGTTTTACGGCTATAACACCAACTATCGGATTGCATGCCAAAGCAGGCCTCCATTGGGGTTTAGGCGCATTTGAAGATAGAGTACGTGCCGTAGAAGTGGGGTTAATGGTCGATGTCTACCCTAGAGAGATCCCCCTCATGGTGGAAAGAGAAGATATTAATAACTCCTTTCTCATCGCTAAATTATACGCATCCTTTCAATTTGGTAGACGTAAGTTGTGATACTCATTTGAACTCTATTTATTATTTCGCAGTTTTGTATGCATAAATGCTCAAATAGTGATTGAACTACCGGTTGTACCAAAGGAAGAAAAATCTTCAAAAATTAAAAAGCCCAATTGGCTACGTGTCAAGCTACCTATTGGTGAAGACTATAAAAGAGTAAGGAGATTAGTAGATGAATATCAACTGCATACTATCTGTCAAAGTGGCAACTGTCCTAATATGGGCGAATGTTGGGGTGCGGGTACTGCAACTTTTATGATATTAGGAAATGTATGCACTCGGTCATGTTCGTTTTGTGCGGTGAAAACTGGTCGCCCACCAGAATATGATGAAGATGAACCAAGACGTGTAGCAGAAGCGATCATGCTGATGCAAGTGAAACATGCCGTGATTACTTCTGTTAATCGCGACGAATTAAAAGATAGGGGTGCCGAAATCTGGTATCAGACTGTGAGACAGACCAAAGAAATGTCTCCAAGCACTACTATTGAGACTTTAATACCAGATACCAAAGCCAACTGGCCAGCACTTGAGCGCATGATAGAAGGTGGACAAGAAGTAGTAAGTCATAATATGGAAACTGTGGAGAGACTATATAGAATGGTACGCCCACAAGCAAAATATGCACGGAGTCTCGAGCAAATCAAAAGAACTAAGGCTTATGGCAGCCGGACGAAATCTGGATTTATGGTGGGATTAGGAGAAACAAAAGATGAAGTGCTCAAAATATTAGACGATCTGAGAGAGCACGATTGTGATGTGGTCACCATCGGTCAATACCTCCAACCTACTAAAATGCATCTGGAAGTTGCTGATTTTGTGCATCCAGATGTGTTTAAACTGTACGAAGAGGAAGGATATAAGAGAGGTTTTGATTTTGTTGAGAGTGGTCCTCTGGTTCGGTCTTCTTACCATGCCGAACGACACTTATAAAAGACAAATGTTAAAAAGACAAGTTTTAACATTTGAAAAAGTGACTTTGCCTATCAAGGCTGTCTTAACGTATAATGTCTCTTATTTTGAGAGTGTTAAAGAGAGAGGTTGCCTTCAAAATAGTTTGTAGGTAACCTTTTTATTTTATACAAATTATGAGAAAGATAGTCTTATATAGTGGACATGATTTGTATTGATTCAACGTTAATAATGCATTCAATACCTGCGCTTTTAATGAGTTTTTGCCTTGGCCAATTGTAAATTCTATATCAACACCAATTCGACATTATAATTCATAAATAAATAGTATTAATCCGAATTTCGTATTCTGTCGATTGGGTTAAACAATTCTTCACGTACCAAAGTGTATTCAGGATTCTTCAAGATGTAAGTTTGAAACATGGATTTTGAAAAGCCAGTAGCGTAACCGAAAAACTGTGTAAGACTAGTTATAACTGAAAGTAATCCAACAGGAAGCGATTTGTTTCGTATTGACGAATCAATCATAATCAGGAGAAGATATACTACCAATGGCATCAGGAATAGCACATTTATCAAAGTGCCCATTAGGATACTTATCAAGGTGAAAAGTACAAATGCCAGTGGGAACAAATAAATTATTTTAAAGGTATCGGGATATAGTTGAGAAATATAAATTCTCACTTTACCAAAATGCGATACTTGTTTAAAGAATTTTTTAATCGAAGTCCTTCTTTTATGATAAACAAAAGCATCATGGATATATTGTAGATTATACTGTCGTTTGATTAATTCTATTGCCATAACCATATCTTCCCCTGGCCACATCGTAGTTTTGGGGAAACCACCAATTTCTTCGAATACTGCTTTTCGTATACCCATATTGAAGCTACGTGGATAAAATTTTTCGACGGACTTTTCTTTACCTCTCACTCCTCCTGTAGTTAATAAACTTGTCATGGAGTAACTTATGGACTTTTGTACATTATTGAAGTCTGGATGCGCACTATCTGGACCACCAAATACATCCGTCTCCTTTTTTAACTTGTCGTAAATGATTGTTAGATAAGTGGTTGGTAATATACAATCAGAATCCGTGAATATTAGGTATTCTCCTTTAGCTTTGGTTGCTCCAAATGATCTTCCAATCGAAGGGCCCTCATTTTTTTTATAGAAATATTGAATGTTTAGGGATGAGGAATAGTCCTTGATAATATGTTCAGATTTTATATCCGAACCATCTTCTACAATCACCACCTCAAAATCAGTAAATAATTGCTTAGTTAAACTTGCTAAAAGTTCATCCAATTCATCAGGGCGATTATATACAGGAATAATTAGTGAGAACTTCATACAACCATAAAGTTAAACGAAATCAATATGTTACTTTTATCT
>JAHDDE010000079.1 GCA_020629515.1 Saprospiraceae bacterium
TACTCTATTAATACAAACCCAGCCCAAGCATAGGGGTTAAAAAATCGATCTCGCATCTCTTTCTGAGTCTTATTAAATGCCTCCCTTATCGTCATCTCATCCACTAACCAATGCTCATAAAATGTGGTCATAAATACAGCGGTCTCCCGATCAGGCACTTGCCACAACGACATGATGATTTTATCTACTCCTGCTTTCTTAAATGCTCGCTGTAGACCATATACCCCCTCAGCGCCTTTGATATCACCTAAGCCAGATTCACAAGCGGATAGGACTACTAACTCAGTATCTGTGAGATTCATATTGCTGATTTCATAGGCCGTAAGGATTCCATCTTGCCCCTCCCCATCATGTCTACCCATCCAAGTATCGTTACCATTAGCCATGATCAATCCTGATCGCATGAGCGGGTTAGATGATACTTTGAATACTAAGTCATCATCACTTTGATTTCCATTCTCTGGATCTGGATAAAAGTATCCATGAGTAGCTAAATGGATCACTGATGGAGATCGAGTATCTCTACCAATTTCTTTAAAGGCTTCTTCAGTAGCCTCCGTCCCTGTCAGATAGTCTATATTGACTCCTACGTCTTCACTTACCGCTACAATATTTTTTGCCTCTCGCTCGGTCCATCGAATCGGCTGCCAGCCCATACTTTCCGCTCTCGATTGCTCTAACTGATCACTTCCCTCACCCATACTAATAGTCGATACTCCATAGTCCACGCCACCGATAAGGTATATTTCTCGAGGCGGCTTTTCTTCTTTTTCATGAATCAATTGTCTGCTGCTACTCAGCTGGATCAGTTCATGCCGATCCATTATAGATTCAAAATCATCGATTGAAATAGCCGGCACATTCAATCTATTAATCAATCCTGAGGTGGAATAATATAGTCTATCCACCCCCTCTAAGTGCGCCGCCATAGGTTCCCATATCAACTCATATAAGTTAAGATCCTCGGCAAGGGACTTCAATCCTCTCTGCTCAGAAGAATAAAGCTGTCGGACATAATCCTCGACTCTCTGTTGGTCGTCAGAGAGACAAGTTGCTAACTTATCTTCGCTAAATAGTGGAACTATAAATGGTTGCTCTGCTCCTTGCTTCAAGATCAAAGCGACATATTGCATCTGATCGCTATCATCAGATTCTTGATAATTAAAAAATTCTATCACTGCCTCTCGTGGGTCTAAAGCATCAGCTACATCCTTTGTAGTAGATATGAGATGACTCTTATCCCAACCTTTAGTGGATCGAGCCAATGATTTTTCTATTGCTTCTATCTCTTCCTCAATTTCTTTAGTATTAGTTTGCTCTAGCAATGGTTTAAATAGCACAGCAGCTAAATCTTTCTTAAGCTCCAAGAGCTGATAATAGGATGACAATGATGAGTCTCTTTCTTGGCTAAATGCATATTCTAACGTTTTAACACTGGACTCTAACTGCACTCCTTTGATTAATAATACCATGTCATAGAGCAATGAAGCCAAATCCTCATAATTCAGTTGGCTTGCCGTTTCAAAGGATTTATAAACAGATGACTCTATCACTTGCTTTATAAAGTGATCCTTCTCTCGCTCTGATAAAAAACCAAAGTTGACAGCCACGTTATACCGAAGGATGTCTTCTATTTCTTCTAATGTATTTATCACATCCTCACTTTGTTCTAAGGCTCTGTAAGCATCAGTTAGGTTTTGAAGATCATCTATCCTGTAGCGATAATTTTTACTATAATGAGATAGGAATTTCTTGTCTGCCTTAATGATCAATTCTACAGCTTTGTGATAATCCTTATTTAGATAATTAATCTTTCCCATCATTCCTTCTGCCTTAATTAAATGAGTCACAGATTCTAAATCATGAGATTTACCTATTTCAAGTGCTTCAGTATATACAATTTCTGCTTGTTCATACAGATTCTTATGCATTAGAACATCTCCATAATTAACCAAATAAACAGCCGCAGATTTAGGATATTCTGATTTTATATTGTGCGCTATGTCATATCCTTCCTTAGCCAATTTTAATGCATCTTTATTCGTATTAATATTTATAAGTGAGCCAATATAATTACCATAAACATTTAAATAATACTCATTTTCTTTTCCATATAAATTCTCTATGATACTTAAGCTCTTTGCTTGATAATTAACTGCTCTCTGTTCATCTCCTAATTGAGCATAATTAGCTCCTAAATTGCTTATCACTAAACCATAATAAGGATGATCTGTGCCTAATTGACTTTCGAATATTTTCTCACTAATCTCATATGCTAAAGTAGACTCATCAATCATATTAAAGTACATATATGCCGCCCCTTGATTCACTTTGACAATACCATAACGGATATGGTCTTTCCCCTTTACTTGTTCTACTATCCTAACTGACTCATCTATAAGTGGTATTGCCTGACGATCACCGGTATAAAAATGACATTTTGCTAATGACTCTAAGCAGACTGCATAGTCTATAGTCTCCGTATGGTCATATCTTTCATAGATTGCTTTAGCTCGATATAGGATAGGCTTCCCTTTTTCATATAGCTGTTTACCTCTGAAGATCTCTCCCTTAACACTCAGAGCATCGGCGTATGAGATAGATAGGGTATCATCATGACTTCGGTAATATTTCAATGCCTCATCAACCTGCTCCAATGCTCCAAACAAGTCCCTATATCGATAGGTGCTGTAAGCTCTTATGGTTTGAACCTTGGCTACCACTCTATCGTCACATGACCTTAGATCAGAGTATAAGCTATCTACTTGATTCTTAGCATCGGTGAATTTGGTTAGATCCAAAAGATATTCAACCTCCAGAATTCTTTGCTCTATTTCATTTTGATCAATAGGGCATTGTGCCCGCACTACTGTGATGAGGCTTAAGAGAATAAAAAGGAGAATTATACCTGAATGGTTTTTCATGATTCTAATCGTTTCTATTCTTATTTAATGGTACAAGCAGTAAATGCCTTTTCTACTTTTTCACAATCCTGAAGTACTTGGTATCAGTCCCTACTTGTTCGACTGACGGTTTTTTAACCGTTACTCCACGAGTGTCAGCAGATTGATAAGTTGCAGCGAAGATGTTTTCAAAAGGGTGGTTATGTCTTGAACCTCGGGTAGAGGCTCCTTTACTACTCATTATAGCACCAAGATCGAGCGCTTCATCACTTGCAATTAATTTTAGTACTTCACTGCCTGCTGGTTCTCCTACTTCGATGCTATAATCAGTTGTAAAAGTTTTTCCGGGTTCAAGATAATACTCCTCCGAAGTAAAACCTAAGTAAGCAGCAGGAATTATTACATTGATGACATTATCTGGTTGAATATCCAATACTGAAAAATACGCAGGTTTAGCACCTTGATTTTCGACTTTGAGTTGTATACACGATCCTATTATCAATTCATCATCATCGATTTCTTTTAGAATTTTGGATTGATCCTCACAGTCTACTTTCAAAATACTTAGACTTAAGTTTAATTGAGAGTGAGACACATCATAGGCTCTTATGTACTTGCCTTGTGTAAATGCTTTGATAATTTTGTCCATTTGATACGCATATCTTTTGGATCTATTAGGATTAAAAGACTTGGCAAATAATTGATACCCATCTGCAGTGGACAAAGTCAACAATCCATTTTCTTCCAGTAAGTAAAGGTCCCCTCCTTGCTCAGATATAGTTGCTATAGAGCCATCTAACAAGGCTTCTATAGTCTCATTCCATTCACTTGACTTCTTGACCCTATTTTCTATGGCACAGCGAACCGCCGATGTGGCTTTTTCAATAATTCTGATTTTGACCAGCTCTTCATCTCTGATAGAGACAGGTTCAAAAAGTTCTATATCACATTCTGTCAAATAAGATGCTGATACTTCCCCTGTGGCGATTACTTCTTCGCGATCAAGGGAGTATAGCTCGACAATACTACCTTCAAATACTTCAGATATAGTACCTATCTGTCCTACAACTTCCATATCAGAAATGACTTCCTTTATATCAAACAAAAGTTCTTTTTGATCGAATGATTCGCCTAATAAATAAACGTCTTCGGGACCTTCCCATTGAGGATTCTGGCTTGGAGCGATACTTTTCATTTTGAGTTTTATCCTCTCAAAGATCTCTTTGAAAGAATAGCTGTCTGACATATTAGCCAATATAGAAGCAAAAGCATAACTCAGACTACCTACTGCCTTATACTGATCATCGACCGTCTCATAATTTAGTTCTCGGGAGCTAGCACCAAAAAAACTCGCCATAGGTGCTATATTATCATCCTCAATGACCACACCCATATTAGATTCTTTCTTGTCATAAGCAGGTTCGTAATTATTTGGAGCCATAATTTTATCCGTTCCCCGGGCTCGTCCACCACCTCTGGTTCCCGTTCCAGAATGGCAAGAATCCATCACTAATACTAATTGACCATTAACTCCTAATTTTTTTCGTATCCTGTAGGAGAACTTACCTATTAAATCATCTCTGATTAATCTTTCTCCCTCATACACTCCTTTTTTAAAATTAAGCGGTGAATCAAAAGGCACTATAGCTTCGTCCAACCCATCTATCTCATCTCCATTATCATCGATCACTTGTTGGCCATGACCAGAATAATGAATAAATACCACATCTCCTTTTTGGACATCCTCCAAAAGCTCCTCAAAGGAGCTCAATATGTTTTGATAAGATGCCTCATCATCAGTGATGACTCGAATATTTTTATCTTCAAATCCTAATAACTTGTAGGACGAAGTAATGTGTACAACATCATTGGTACTTGATATATCGGGCCATTCTCCTTCAGCAGGATAATCTCCAATCGCAATAACTAAACCGTGCTTTTCTCCATACAAGTGAAAAGAAAATAACACCCAAGCGAAAAGGGTTAGTATTAAATAATTCTTCATCGGATAGAATTAATTCTATAAAACAAATATCAAAAACCTAATAGGTCTTTGACAAGTTATAATTGTTTCAATGGTCTTCTGAGGCTAATATGTACAATTGGTATTTTAACTCATTAGTCTCAAAATATTCGATTTTGAATATTATTTAACAGTTGGGTGCCTTAATAAATAGTCCTCTATCCAAAAATGTTATCAGTCTAATGATAATATTTTGAACAAGCGACAATATTTAATTTTTGATCCAATCTTAAAATCAACTTTTTTTCATCACAATGTATCAACCAACCATTCCTTATTTGCGTTGCGGATTCCATTATTCTCTCCCTATCAAAATGAATATCAGAATATTCCGTCATCTGCTGAATGACAAAAAAGTCTTCTTTATTTTCATAAATAAAAACTTCAGAATTTCTGTATGTAGACTTATAAACCTGGCGTCCTTGTCCTAATTGTAATGGAGTACCTTCGGGTCTTATACGATGTAATTTAACCCCATCAATATTGCTTGAGGTAATCTCAATCGGAGGACAGTCTATAGCACTTAATAATTCTGACTGCAATGGTGCATTGCTATAGAGATTAGCTTCTGCTTGATGCCCCAATATGGTCCCAGCAAAGGCATCAGTTAAATAACTAAAAAAAGATTTTGATTCCGCTTTTTTTGATTCCGCTGCATAGGCTATTGCTATGGTTGCCTCTAATTTGCTTTTAAGAACTCTGTTGTCAACAGTCTTCGATCTTAACTGCTCAAGCCTGATATAATCCAATGCGACCTCTCCTCCTCTGGATATAATAAGAATATTCGCTTTATTGATATGGCTTAGTATATCTCCAGGCTTCAGACTGAGGCTCTTGTTAATATATTCTTGTGACCTAAGGAGATGTTGGTCATATCGCCTTCTCTCTTCTGGAGAAAGTAAATCTGTTCCTCTTGATGTTTTTGGCTTTTTCAATCGAGTCGACCATGATAATTCAAATGGATATACATAAGGATCAATATTAGCATCCGAAATATTGAGAGCCGCATGTATCTGACACAATGCCATATTATTATATACTTCTGAACCTTTATACCACTGTTCCACATATTTGAGATTATGATAAGCCAAATCATATTGACCAGCTACTATAAGCTCATTCGATATTTCGAATAACTCAATAAGCGACGATGTAAGTTCATACACCTCAGCCATAGTAGCTTGTCGCTCTCCTAATGCTGGATATCCTTTTAAATTTTCATTTAGATCAAATTCTTGATATATATCTTTGATGAGCTCAGAGAGTAGTCTCTCTGTATCAAAACCGGCTAAATAGCTGATAAATAATCCATTAATATCCGCCCATTTTTCTTGCTCCTTATGGGCATTATCTGGTCTATCATAAGCCAAAAAACTGGTAGATAATTGTGCTTCGTTAATTTCGAAAGCATGACTTAATTCATGACCGATAATAAAAGCTAAAGCAGATGGTGTTTTATCATGATATCTCTTACATACCTGTACTGCCTTAGTACTGATCTCTATTTTATTACTCCTACGTAAATATAAAGCTGCGTTATTATCGTCATTTACAATGGCTATAGTAGGCTTGGCAATTGTATAATCTCCATGGGCTGTGTATAGTTTATCCAATACATCTTGGACAAGAAGTATATCATTACTCCAACAAGGATCGCAGAAAAAGCAAATAAGAATTATGATATACCTAATTACAGATGGCATGTTTATTTTATCAACTTAAGCAATTCGTTGGCTTCGTTGTAATAAGCACTATCAGTATTCCCTTTTACTTCTGCAAGTAATGATTGAATTTTCTTTTTATCAATTTGGCCATCAATTTTTGATAAAACCAATGCCATATAAAATTTAGCCTCTATCTGATTATGAGGAGTATCCTCATCAAGTGATTGTTTTAGTGAGGTTAAAGCATTCTGATATTGACCTTTTAAATAATAGGCAATACCTAAATAATGATATGCATATGAGTTATTTTCTCCTAACTGGATCTGTTCATTAAGAGATAGAATAGCCTCTGAATATTTTTGTTTTTCAATTAGCTCCAAAGAATTGTAAAGAGCTGGATCGTCGCTGTTTTCTGAAGCAAACCCAATAGACTCGAGTCGGTCTAAGTCGTCGTCAAGATGCTTAGGAATTAACGCTACATAAATATCTGTTTTACCTCTATCAATATTTACTTTATCAGTATAGAGATATCCCAATAACAATAGCATCATACTTGCCGCAATAGCCATCCATTGGCGCGAAAAACCAAAAAGTCTTTTTATTTTAGGCTCTCTGGGAGCAAAAAATCCTTCACTTTCGAGTTTGTTTTCTATGCCGCTTAACTTCAGACGGAGTTCTTGCTCATTATACATTTTGATACCGTTTATAAGTTCTTGGGTCTCTTTAACTTGGTTTTGAAATTGAAGGTCGTTCTGATACTTTTCTTGTAAGGCTATTTCTTGATTTTCAGTAAGATCCCCATTCAACCATTGTTCTATTAAATCGATATTTTCATTAGGTATATCCATCTAATACATTAATAGTTAGCATTACTTAATTGTAGTACATCTTTTCGCAGCGTATTCATACACCTATTCTTTTTTACTCTGACAAAACCTTCAGTATATCCCATATTTTCGGCGATCACTTTTAGTTGAGTCTTATTGAAATAGTATTGTTTGAGTAGTTCTTTACATTCATCACCTATTCTTTCCAATGCTTTCATAATAACTGCCGTTCGCTCATTAGTCCCATCTTCAGTTAGAGAAGATTGGGAACCTTTGATTGAAACATTTCTATATTTTTCTTCTTGCTTTTTCTGTTTTAGTTTCATCAACCATTGATTCTTAGCGATTGAAAATATAAATGTTGACAGCTTGGTCGAAGAGTTTAATTTGAATTCAGGCTTATTAATCGATTTTATAAGACCAATAACTGTATCCTGAAACAAATCTTTACACTCCTCTTTTGTCCCGTTGTTAGATAAAATGTGATTTTCAATAATGTGATAATTCAGCTTATATACCATTTCAAAGGCCCAGTTTTTCTCTTCTTTGAGAGCTTGTATAAGCATCTTATCATCTACAATATCACTTTTCACCTTTCAAACATTTATTACTATAAATATGGATATGTTATCACTTCTCTTTGTTAAAGTTAGTTATCCTTTTTCGAAAAAATATTTTTGAAAAATCTACCGATGCCTTTAAAGAATCCTTTTTGTTCTGATTCTGATTCTGATTCTACATCTATTAAAGTATCTTCTTCTTTTTCTTTGTCAATATCTTTTCTAACTCCTCTTGCTTGAACTTTTATAAATCGTTGTACTCTACCCCCTTTAGTCCTTACCACATATCCACCTGTTGCCAAATCATATACATCTAACCTTTCTACGACTTGATCAGAGATAACTATATTCCCCGACATATCTATTATATCATATAGCTCTCCTTGCTCTAATCCCTCGATATTTAGGAATTCTGAGGCAGGGTTCGGGAATAACTTTAAGTCATCCAAGTTAGCTTTGAGATTTTGTTTTTCGGAAAGTTCATCTTCACAACAGCCTAAACCTTTGCCATACCAGTCGTTAAAAGCAGCTTCTATTTGATCACTACATTCACTTCGGTTGACTGATTTTAAACATATTAATCCATCTCCATAGTAAGGTTGTAGCGTCACCCTTACCGCATTCACTCCTGTACCCAATCTTATAGATTCTCCCTCTCTATATTGAGCATAGAATGATGAAGCAATATTGAGATTTTCAAATTCTACACACCATTCGGCCAAATTACCTTCCATACTACATGAAGTTTGGGTACTTTGACAAGGATCAACGCAGTCCAATATCTGAATACAAGACTGTGTATTCCCACAGACATCTCTCACGATTACCTCAACTTTGATTGAAGAATCAGTACAATCCAACATTGCTAAATCTCCCTCAGATAAATTTGTAGTCACACTTTCGATCTCACAACCTCCTGATATCTCAACAGATTGAATCAGCTCTTGTAACAAGTCAACATCTTTACATTCAGCGATACTATTTATATCAATGCACTCTACTATTAATGGATTTGTATTATTCTTTCTTGTATTAGCTGTTGATTCTTGTTTAGCATCATTGCTCGGAGCTTTGCAACAACCGTAGTTCTCTGCAATCCAATTTCTAAATGTTTGATAATTATCTTGATCACAATTTGGTTTTTTATCCCCTGGTAAAGAAGAAACACACAAGGAGTTGTCTCCGCTATAAGGGTCTATTTCAACCAAGAATGTATTACTTCCTAATCCCAATGTAAACTGATGCCCAGCAGGAAATTGATCATGGAACGCTTTGGCCTGTGCATTCGTACTAAAATATGAGCACCACTTAAACCTAGATTGTCCCATAGGTCCACATTTAGTAGTTATAGCTTCACATGGATCGATACAATCGATAACCTGAGAACAAGTTGCTGTATTCCCATATTCATCAGTAGCCGTTAATACTACAGTAAGCGGGAAGTCACTACAGGTTAATTTATTAATATCACCCAAATTTGATGTGACGGTTACACTGCGCCCAGCACATGCACCAATGGCGGTTGCAGATTTTATCCATTCAGCAATCTCTGTTGGATTTTTACAATCAATTTGAGCATTAGGAGCAGGACAAGTTATTGCTACTGCACTTGATCCAGATATTGACCATGTACAATTAGAATTATCAAAAGTGGCCACTTCAAAACATTTAAGTGTTCTGTGGGTTGGTTTCACTCCTTTATTCACCCATGCACAATTCTCAAATTGGTAATCATCCCAACAGTTAGCGCTACTCGGCTTGGACGGCTGGCTGCCACTAACATCCCACTGACAGTTGTCTTTATTCCACGTGGCTGTCTGATAACATGCCAAAGATGGCTTTGCGGGTTGTGGTTTCACCGTAAGTCTAAGAACCTCATCGGCAGTACAATCATCTTTCTCAATTCTTTCCGTTGTACTACTACTATACGTCTTACCATTCCAGCTGAATGAACTGCCATAACAGATTTCCTTAGTCGTAACGTTATCAGCAGGCTTGTTCTTACTGCCTACTGCAACCCATTTACAACTCTT
>JAHDDE010000080.1 GCA_020629515.1 Saprospiraceae bacterium
TTTCTAATAAGATTGATGGATTGACTTATTCCAATAATTTGATTTTTGAGGGTACAGAATCATCTCCGTGGTATAGTAATTATTTGTACCATATTGGACTTTTAGTATCCCTAATATTCGCAATTCTAATTTGGCTCTGGTAAGTCGTATAAGTTGGCTTTAAATATCGATAAATCAAATACAGAGATGGGAATTAAAATTTCATCATAATTTGTGCTCATAGACACATAAATAGGAATTTTTGGTAGATAAATTGGTGTCTAAAAAGGAGGTTTCTGGATCTCTAATGTTGGCTGGAGGCATTGGTAGTGGATGTACGTTGAATTTAATTAATGTGGAAGCTATATCCCACATTACTGATTACATCAGAGGCGTACCCACGATAATTCCAATTTGACTCTGAGTGTTATAATGTGACACTCAGTCATGGAGCTCAAATTATAAGAGTTCTAAGCAAACTGTAAAATGCCATCGTCAAGAGTGCTGCGTTTCAGACTTTTGATATCTTTTAGATAGTTCTGATTAATCTTCCATGGCCCTTCTGTTCCTTGTCGAGGAAGTTCGTGTAAGCTCCGCTGAAAATAGCCAGAAGTAAAATCTACAAAAGGTAATGTCTCCATATTCTCATTTTGGAGGGTTGGCGTGCACGATTTATAGCTGTTTTTATCCATATGGTTGATGAGTCGACACACATATTTACTTACCAAGTCACACTTTAGTGTCCATGACGCATTAGTATACCCAAAGGCCATCGCCAGATTAGGTAGATCTCTGAACATCATACCTCTGTAGCATAGTAATTCTGATGATTTGATCTCTTTTTGATCTAATTTAAGTACTACTCCTCCCATGACTTTCATTTTGAGTCCTGTCGCGGAGATTACTAGATCTGATTTGAGAATTTCCCCTGTCTTAAGCAGGATACCTTCTTTTGTGAAGGTGTCTATGTGATCTGTGACTATATTTGCCTTACCTGATTTGAGCGCTTCAAATAAGTCACTTTCTGGTACTAAACATAACCTTTGTTGCCAAGGATTATAATGGGGAGTAAAATGTTTTTTTAATTCTTCATAACGATCTCCCAATTCTTTTTTCACCCCTTTTAAGAAAAATTTAGACATAGTATTGGGCCATTTCATACAAGCATTGTATACCAACATGCTCATAGTTATATTTTTCCAACGGATGATGGAATAAGCCAATTTAGTAGGTAAAATTTTATTTAAGAAGTTGGCGATCGCGTCTTCACGTGGAGCGGATACCACATAAGTTGGGGAGCGCTGAAGCATGGTTACGGACTTCGCTTTTTTTGCTAACTCAGGAATTAGGGTAACCGCCGTAGCACCACTTCCGATCACTACCACATCCTTATCTTCATAGTTTGTTTCTGAACTCCACAGCTGGGGGTGAACAAATGCTCCTTCATAATCTTCTAATCCTGGATAATCAGGGGTATATCCTTGATCATAATCATAATACCCGCAACACGAGAATAAAAAGCTACATGTATAGGTGGATATTGAATCTGTTGAATCTACAGTAACTGTCCACAATTGTTCTGATGAGGACCAAGACGCTTCAGTCACTTTGGTGTTGTATTTTATTTTTGTCGCAATATCTTTTTCCGCCGCTGTTTCTTGTATATATTTCAAGATAGCCGGACCATCTGCAATGGCTTGAGGGTCGGTCCATGGCTTGAAGGAATAACCCAAGGTGTACATGTCAGAATCAGATCGTATACCTGGATATTTAAAAAGGTCCCATGTGCCTCCCATTGCTGATCTTGCCTCAAGAATGACATACGATTTGTCAGGGCACAATTCAGTCAAGTGGTGAGCTGCTGATATCCCAGAAAGTCCAGCTCCAATAATTAACGTGTCTACATGCATAGGTAATAATGATTGAGTCAAGATAAAATAAAAACATTGACCCAACAATTTAAGATGCACTTGTAATTGTCACTCATGGATATCGCTGCATGATCTTTAAGAGTTTTATCTGGTAGAACTGAAACAAAATTGATTTGTAGACTATCCGTGTGATGCTTGTTATAACTTATTGAGAATTTTGCTTGACCAATAAATATTTGGTGATCCTCAAGAGTAAAACCATAGCGAATATCCCTAACAGTGGAGCATATGACAGATCATGATCCACTCTTAAAAGATAACTCATAAAGAAAAAGAACCATATCCAATATCCACCAATGGTATGTAGTGTTCTCCAAGTTTTATCATTGATTTTATGTCTCACACCATCAAACGATGTTAACAACATAGTTATAGTGAAAAGATATGCCAGTATACCACCTGATAAAGTCAATATGTGTAATTCTTCACTGGGAGTAAATTGATAAAACAATGCCCCAATAAAAAAGAGATGAATTAGATGGACTAATCCAAAGGAAATCCCTAAAAATTTTCTATTCGCCGTGATCCAAAAACCGAATATGCCTTTTACAAAATATTGGACAGAAGAGGCAACAAATGCTGTAGCAAAAAGTAAACCGCTAATTCGAGCAGTATATCTGGTACACAACTGCCATCCTATCTCTTGAAAATCATTTTGGAACAATATATTTCCAGTGATAATGCATGTGATAAGTACACTTGACCAAACGATAGTCCATCCTCTCAAAACAACGTTTTTATTGACTAAGAGCAAATTTATGCTTTTAGTTCATTACTGGTTATTCAAAATTATTTAACTGATTTAGGATGATGGCAAATGCTTTAGAATTAAAATCGACTCCAAAACAATAATATGTAAGGCTATTTTCTCAGCAAACATTCCTATTTCTCGTGCTAAATTGACTATTTTTTGTTTTTGTATTATTTATACCAATGACCCCTAAATCAAAATATTAAAATAATGAGAAAAAAAGGATGCCTCATGTTTTTAGGGATATCAGTTGTCTTATTGATAGTCTGCTTCGGAGTTGTCCAAAAAAGATTGACCCAATTAGCGCCAGAGCCTACCATTAAGGATTCTCCGACAAGTATTATAGGTTTCAATCACATTGGTATTTCGGTAATAGACTTAGATAAGATGGTAGATTTTTATCAAAATGCAACCAACTTTGAATTAATCAAAAGAGAAAAAATCAGTGATAATCCTATAGCCAACACATTATTCGCTCAGGATAGTGTGAGTTATGAAGTAGCTGTGTTCAAATCTCCAAATTTCTTGTTAGAGTTAACACAGTTTGATAATCAACAAGATACGAGCACTGCGAAAATGCCACCTTATGGCCCAGGAATGACTCATACTTGTTTTCAAACTGCAGAAAAATACTCAGGTTATAGACAATTTGTCAAGGCAGGTGCGGATATATTGAGTCGCGGAGATGAACCTGTTGATTTGGGAGGTTACGGAGTGACATATGCATATGCCTACGATCCAGAAGGCAATATGATAGAATTGGAACAAATGTCTGATTTTGTGATATGGTTAAAAATTAATAAAGATTTCTCTGAACAGCACAAAATGTGGATGACACAAGTGGCAATAATGACACCAAATATTGAAAGGATGACCAATTTTTATCGGGATGTTTTTGAAATAGAGCCTTACAGAATGAGTGAGATTGCACCGAGTGAAGTTGTGTCCGATGTGGTTAATTTGGATAGTGTGGATCTCAAAGGATCTTGGTTTATGTTGGATGGGAAAGAAAAGAAAATGGAATTGTTTCAATATAGAGGTAAATATCCAACACCGAGCCCACTGACCAAAAGTGCTCCAACAGATTTAGGCTACAGTTACTCCTTAGAAGTTTTAGATATTCAAAAGGAATATAGACGTCTCAAAGGGAAAGGGGTCAAATTCTTAAGTGAACCACAACAATTGGGGGATTTTATCATGGTATATGCCAACGATGTAGACGGCAATGTTTTCTCATTACGACAGTCGATCAACCCTGACTTTTCTGCTCCTAATATGTGATAAAAATAAGAGCAAATAGAATGAATTATACTGGTTTTTAATCCAAAAGAATGAAGAAGATATTCTTATCCATATTAGGTTTATTATTAGTCTTTTTAATTGTTGTATTCAGTTGGTTTTATTGGCAAATCACACGTCAGACGAGCGAGACAATTCTTGAAGACCTAGATACTAAGTCACTTTTTGATACGAGGTGCGGAATCTGTCATGACGGAGGTAGTAACGGGGCCCCTCTGGTATCTGCTCTTCAATTAATGCCTGAAGAAAGTATATTAAAGGCGATGACTACAGGCGTAATGCAAAATCAGGCCATTACCTTGACAGAAGAACAGAAAAAGTCTCTTGCTGCTTATATCTCACAGATTGATCCCGCAGAAAAAAGAAATCAGCCAATCAAAGGTCTCTGTCCAGATGACTATACCATTGATGAGCAAAGCGCCAATACTAAGATTGATAATTGGGGCATGGGCTACAAAAATCAGAGATATTATGACAAGGCTGATTTGAAAATTAATGCAGATAATGTAAATGACTTAGAATTAGATTGGGTATTCGCCTTCCCAGGGGCGTCTCGTGCTCGAGTCCAACCTACCATTGATAATAACACTCTTTTTACCGCAAGTCAATTGGGTACTATTTATGCTTTGGATAGATATTCTGGTTGTATTCGCTGGACTTTTCAAGCAGATGCTGAAGTAAGAAGTGCCCTTGTCATAGATAGAGATGGTACAAATAGGGCCAAAACACTATTCTTTAGTGATTTTAATGCCTCTGTTTATGCGTTGGATTTGCATACCCAAAAATTACTATGGAAAACAAAAATAGATAACCATCCAAAAGCTACGATAACTGGAAACTTAAGCATTTTTGAAGACCGCTTATTTATACCGGTTTCTTCTACTGAAATCTTAAGCTCTGTTGATGAGCAATATGAATGCTGCACGTTTAGAGGGTCTATGGTGGCTTTAGATAAATCTGATGGTTCGATCATTTGGAAAACTTATACTATAGCAGATGCACCTAAGCCATTAGGTAATAATAAAAAAGGGACCACTGTAATGGGACCATCTGGTGCCCCTATATGGACAGGTGTGACCATTGATACCTTGAGAAGGACTTTGTATATCGGGACAGGTGAAAATTATACACATCCAGTTACTTTAACAAGCGATGCCATTATGGCATTTGCTTTAGACGATGGTAAAATCAAATGGGTGCAACAGACTATGACAGGAGACGCTTGGAATGGCGCTTGTGTTACCTTATTTAGTCGTGCCAATTGTCCTGAGAATAATGGACCTGATGCAGATTATGGAGCACCTCCAATTCTAATAAGATCCAATGGTAAAGATCTAATTTTAGCTGGACAGAAATCAGGAAAGGTGTCTGCCATGGATCCTGATGATAATGGAGCTATAGTCTGGCAAAAACAAGTTGGACGAGGTGGCACTATGGGAGGCGTACATTGGGGTATGGCCACAGACGAAAAAACATTATATGTACCTATTAACGATCGTGGTTTATATGATATCAACGGAGATATTCCTAAACAGCCAGGAATGCATGCCCTCGATGTGGCTGATGGAAAACTAATTTGGGCCACTATTGAAGAAGATCGTTGTCCGGGACTAACTCTTAGAGGTTGTGGTCCTGGCATTTCTGCAGCTATCACACTAACTCCTGATGTTGTATATGGACCAGCTTTAGATGGAATTATCAAGGCCTATGCCACTGAAGATGGACGGGAGTTGTGGGCCTATGATGCCAAGCGTGACTTCACAGCAGTGAATGGTGTTAAAGCATTTGGTGGTGCTTTTGATTCTGACGGTCCAGTTGTAGCCGCTGATCAATTATTTATTACTTCAGGTTATGCTAAATATGCAGAAAAAGAAGGAAATGTACTATTAGCATTTAAGTTGAAATAATTTAGCCAACATAGAACTGTCTTAACACTAATTAGAAAAGTAGAGCTACTTAAGGTAGCCCTACTCAATAGATATATTTGGTCTACATTTTTATTATCCTTAACTACAAGTAGTTGGGTTCTATGAAGGCATAAATATATCAGCTTGGTTGATGCACTGATCTATAATTGTAGACCTTATAATTTAATCGGGTATTAAGACTTATGTATAATTTCTTTTAATTGTAAAGAGTTGCCACAAAATTTTAAATGCATCTCGACCTGATAATTTCGATCCATCTTTATGAATCCACTTTTCTAATGGATACTCATAGATTGTATTACTCATATCCAAGTGTGGATAAGCGGCCCTTATTCTGATAAATAATTCTAAATCAAACAGCCACGAAGTCTTAAAGGGCTTTTGCATTATAGTTTTAGCCAAGTCTATTGTCATTACTTTAGCACCGCATTGTGTATCTTGAAAGGGCATTTGAATAATAGAGCGAATGAGTTGATTGATAGTTTTACTTATCAATTGACGCTTAGAGGTTCTCTCTATATTAGCACCCATGCGTTGTATGCGTGAGCCAACAGTCATCATATGATCTAATCTATTGAGTGAATTGACTAAATTTTTAAAATCATTGAAGTCGGTAGCTAAATCTGCATCCAGAAATCCTATTATATCAAACTGACTATCTTGACATAAGTATAAAGCCCCTTGTCGAACAGCTTCAGCTTTGCCACGATTAGTTTTTAAATCAATGACACTGATCTGATGTGTCCGTCCTTCACACATTTCATTTAACACGTCAATAGTGTGATCACTACTACCATCATTTACAAAACATAAATGGTACCCTGCATGGGTATCTATAAAATCAATAAAAGTTTTACTATCTATCCTTTCTGCTTCGTTATAGCAAGGGATAACAATTCCCACAACGCTCGGACAAAGATGAATTCTTTTTAAACTTTCGATTTTTCTTTCACTTATTGGGATGTTGCTAAATCTCAATAATTTTAATGAGAGAATAGTAAAGTTTATAGGACGTACTACATGATCCGTCAGTCCCATGTGATAATACATAAATATTTCACTAACCTCATCTTGGTTAGTAATACCCAACACGGGGACATTCGAGTGAATGACGTTTCTCAAATAAAAAAGGATTTCTTTAGCATCTCTGTCCATATCTAAATTGAGTAATATGGCTTCTGGTTGAGCATGTTCAAGATATTTTGTTGTTTCTATTAAGGATTTACTAGAACAACATTTGAATCCAAAATTTTCTAAGTGTATAGACATAGACTGTGAGATGATCGTGCGATCATCAATGACAAGTATATTCATTTGATATGATTTGATTATTGACTAAATGGTTCGTAGGAGTCTCAAGAACTCCATGACTTCTTAACTTATCAAATCTTCACAATGAATAATAAAATGGTAGATAGGGTAATAGAATTGCACGGTGGTCGATATTGCAGTGCGCATGTGTTTTTAAGTTTTCGTTATAAGGTTATTATCTCGCTCATAAGACTACTTTTGTAGCCAGGTCTCCTACTTTAATGTATTGACAATTGAACTACAAAAAATTATAAGCTATATACACATAAAATGAAATCTATTGGTTTAATATCAATAGCTACGGCTATTACTGGGTTTTTTTATTAACCAATGTAGGTATGCTTTTTAATTCACTTCAGATAAATAACCCACAATCTCTTCCATCAGGTTCATGTTGTTGATCCAGTCATATTCTGTAGATGTAGGTATATCTGATGTTGTAAATTTGACAATGACGGTTTCTGTTGATGGATCAATATAGATCCATTGTCCAAACAATCCTTTGGCAAAATAGGCTTCTTTGTCTGTGTGCCACCACTGATTAGTATAGTGAAAATCTGTAAAGACTTTTCCCCTTTTTGATTCTGCGAATTTTGCCACGCTGCCCCCTTTCTCAATTGACTTCACTACTGACCGCGGAACGATCTGTTGACCCATAAAGTAACCATCATTGAGCATTAATTGTCCGAAACGCCCTGCATCTCTGAGAGTAGAATTAATGGCAGCGCTCACCATTTCATAGCCATTTGGATCACGAACTACAAAGGCATCTTGCTCAGCTCCGATCTTTGACCAGATTTTTTCACTTATCACTTTTGAGGGTTGTTTGCCTGTCACTTTGGATATGATCATTCCTATGACTTCTGTATTTAAACTCACATAGTGAAATAACTCTCTTGTATTGTTCCCTCTCTTAACGGACTTGAAGTAGTCAATTACACTGTCAAATTCGGGTTTGATTTTAGGGTTAACCACAAATCGAGTTACCCGACTAAATTTGTACGCATCTGATCTCGGGTCTAAATAAATCTCATCAAACTTGATATTGACTTCCATATTCATTGCTTGTTGAACCGTGGGTCCATCCCAAGCGGTTTCTCTCAACTCAGGTAAATATTCTACTATAGGTTTTTGCAAGTCAATTAACCCTTCATAGGCTAATATCGCAGCTGTGGTACCAGTAAGCGACTTAGATACAGAAAACCAATTGTGCGTGGTGTTCTCTGTCATATTGCCAAAGTACTTTTCGTAGATAACCTTTCCTTGATGCAAAACCAAGAAACCGTCAGTTCTGTTAGAGTCCAAATGTTCTTCAAAACCATATACCTTTCCATCGAATTGTTCAATTTTTAAGCCTGTCAAGTCGATGGCTCCTTTTTCAAATGAGCTTATCTCTCCTTTCTTTTCGATTACGCCTACATCAAATAGCTTATCCATATTTTTAATGGACCAATATTTATAGGGCGGGAGGAGCCAATTGGTTTTGGTAGTTTTTCTGGCCAATTCTTCCTGACTATTGTGGTTGACTGGCAGAGGAGAAGTTTCGGTTATAGTATTTGGTTGTTTGCAAGCTATCATGCTTAATGCTGCTAAGAAGAGTATAGATAGTGTGTGTTTCATAAGTCAATTGATCATTAGAATAAATTCTTTGTGTACTATCTCATTATCTTCTTATTCTATTTTTATCAATACGAATGGTGCGCTGAGATAGCCATTAGTATAGAATGTGGTGTACTGCTTAAATTTACAGAAAACGAATAACTTGCATAATCGCAAGGCCGTATATTATGGCAATTAGCATATCGGCAGAAGCGAAGCCTTTATTTTTGGCATTATTAGATTTAACGAAAGTGAAAATAGAATCAGCACTTGCTGGGTTACGGGAAAATCTTGATTATAAATAGCCGAAGTAAATCATCGTGACAACTACAGTGTTATATACTCCATGACAACATATAGCATACCATAAGTCCCTTTCATAAAACAGATATAGACCAAGATATATCCCACCTATAATAAAGGCATTGATTACTCCGAGGACTCCTAACTGATAGTGATATAATCCAAATAAAAGTACAGTTATTGAAATTGCCACGACGGTAGAATATGGACGTAGTATCATGCGCTCCAAGCGTGTAAAGATAAATCCGTGAAATATAATTTCTTCGTAAAATCCGCCTATGAGCCAGCCCATTATGAGTACGAAAGTATATTGCCACTTATTCTCAGTAATAAAGGCATATAACGCTACTTCCGTATCTTCAAAAACTACGAATTGTTCTAAAATCGGAAAGAATATCACTTGCATAAAAGATAAGGCCGATATCGCTGTTAGTCCACCAATTAGCAATGACCTTATTTTGAAGCGTTTAAAGCTAAATCCGATGTTTGATAAATTTTCTTGGGTATATTTCAAAGAAAGCCAAACGATCAATAAAATTGGTATACTATACCCGAAATTTGGAATAAATCCAGTATGAGGGAACCAGACTATAATGACTATGACAGTTATGTTTAAGACTAATGTTCTAATACCCATAAATGTTACTTTTCATTATGAGTATATAAGGTTTTGTTGCTTCATGG
>JAHDDE010000081.1 GCA_020629515.1 Saprospiraceae bacterium
CAGAGTTATATAGTGTTCCCTAATTTTCATTTTTATTTATGACATGTAACGGAACGGGTGCATATAGCGTCTCTACGAGGAACGAGTAGATATGCTGTGATCGCACCTTGTTATCTCTCGTTGTTCATTTGCAATATTTGTTTCCATTTATCTGTTTCAGCAAATTCCTTGATTATGTTGTTTCGTTCGCTCAAGAAGTTCGCCATATATTTCCGCATTATCACTTTATCAACAATTTTCCCCAGAATCCCTAAAGGAGAACCAAAATCGAATTGATCGATCATAATAGTTTGATCTCCTTTTTGCTCAAACTCATGTTTATGCCTCATGTATTTAAAGGAGCCATTAATCATTTCATCTACAAAGTAATATGGCTTATCAAATTCAGTAATTTTTACTTTCATTCTGTGCCATATCCCAAAGTGTTTAGCCTTCCAAGTCACTGTTTCGTTTAGTTTAATCAATCCTTCTGTTATTCCTTCAATTGCTTTTTCTTTTGTTTTTGAAGCTGATATTTTATGTAAGTCAATTGATGTGGATAAATCGAAACATCTCTCTACTGGAGCTTCTATTATAGTATTAAGTTTTATTAATGTCATTAACTCATAATTTCCTGAATACTTGTTAAGCCTGCTAACAGTAAGATTCCAAGAATAGTGAGGAATAGTGCTATGAACGTATCCTTTATCTTATTTGCTCTGTTCATTCCAGATTTTGCTGATAAAGCATTTTTACCGTACCAAATCGCAAAAACTATAATCAATATTCCTAATAGTCTATTCATATTAATGAGAGATAACTCGGTTATACCTGATCAAAACCTGTGTTTTTGATCACTTTTTACAAAATAGATCAATCTATTCAATCAATAGAGCAGACTTGTCACTTTAACACATCTCAGACTATGAGAGCTTACTCATCCACTATTAATCAATAATCGCTCAAGAGCTCAATGAACTGAGTGTGCCGGTGTGGCGAGGCAAAAAAGTCATCTTGGATCAAGCAGTTAGAATTTTGGCTTGTGATCAGATATCAAAAAATTACGATCACTTATAAGATGTAAATAATACCCATGAGATGATTTATTATCTTGTGATATTCAATTCTTTTGATCGTGAAAGCTAAATTACTTTATGTAATCCTTGTCAACCTCATATCTCTTTTTGCCTGTTTAGCACAGGAAAGGTCCTATCTCCTTGAGCAACTTAAAAGTTCAGAATTCCAGAAGGATAGTTTGGATTATCTTTTAGCTATATGTGAATCATTTGATGTAAGCGACTTTAGAAAGAGTGATTCACTAAAGTTGTTTAGTGAAAAAAGTCTTCTATTAGCTGAACTTTTAGGGGATGAAGAAAAAATATTAAAGTCAAAAATTCATCTTGCTAATTCATATGTAATTAGTGACACCTCATATTATTATTCGACTAAGAGGGAAATAACCCGTCTCTACGAAAAGCGCAAAAGATATAAAGATGCGGCCAATGTGCATATGAATATTGCCAAATCGTATGCCTATCATTTGGATATGGATAAGATCAGAAGGCATTGTAATGAGGTGCTAAGATTAGCTCAAAAAGAGAATGGAGATGATAATCATCAAGATTTACAGGCTTTAGCGCTATACTATATTGCCAACTCATATTTGTATAGCGATTATTTTGAATTGGCGTTGGAGTATGCCTTAAAAATGAAAGACCTCTCTTTGGAACATCGGCTTGTAAAGAGAGAATTAATGAGCTATGAATTATTAGGCAAAATTTACAGAGCCCTTGAAGGATTAGTATTAGGAAAGAATGAACATGCTAATGAAGCAGAGCAATACCTCAATCTATATTATAGCAAAGCCAAAGAGGTAGGATTACAAGAGACTATTTATGGTTCGGCGTTTGAGTTAGGGAAGTTTTATTTGGATCGTAAAGACTATGATAAGTCGGCACATTATCTAAAAGAATCCCTTGAACAGGCAGTATTAGCAAGTAATACGGCATATGTCTTTAATAATAATTCTCATTTAGGTGCCGTCTATTTAGCAAAAGAGGATCCTGAGAGTGCAGAAGGATATATTAATGAAGTTTTATCGATAGCTGAGAGGTATAAATTTCCTGCTCATAAAAGAGCAGCTCATATGCTCTTAGTAGATTTTTATCTATTAAAGGGAAATTTAAGGAGTGCTGAAATCCATGCAGATTCAGTTTTTTTTATTTCAAATACATTAGAGGGAATAGAAAATTTGTTAGGAGCTTATAGGAAATTAGAAAAAGTTGAAAAAGCTACAGGAAATTATAAGAAAGCATTAGAATATGATAAAGTGGCCGATAGACTTGGTGACAGTATAATGAATCTGAACACGCTTACATCGATTAATACTATGAAGATGAAGCATGATTTAGATGCGAAGGTTAGGGAAATAGATGAGGTGAAAAGGGAAAAAGAATTAAGTGAATCAAAGAACAGCGCAAAAATTGCTTGGCTTTCTTTGGCTTTAGTTATGTTATCTTCATTTTTCATTGCGTTCTATTATAGGGTAAAAAATGAAAAGGTTCTTCAAGAAAGAGATCAGATTTCTCTACAACAGAAATTCTTAAGATCTCAAATGAATCCACATTTTATTTTTAATGCCATAGGGTCGATTCAAAATTATTTATTTGATCAAAAGGACCTTTCTACAGCTCTGCATTACATGTCTAAATTTGGTGATCTTATGAGACAGATTTTAGAGAATACAAGAGAAGAAAGTATCCCAATAGCGTCAGAAATCAGAATGCTTGAAGACTATTTGGATCTCCAGTTACTCAGATATAATGATATGTTTACTTATCGCATAAAAGTTGATCCCAGTATAGATATTGATTCTGAATTGATTCCTCCTCTGATCGCACAGCCTTTTGTAGAAAATGCCATTGAACATGGAAAAATTGCATTGATTGACAATGGCTTTGTTGAAATAAGCTTTAATAAATCTAATGATCAGCTAAAAGTGGAAGTTTCTGATAATGGCAGAGGGAAAAAATCTATGCTAATAGAAAATAGGAATAAATCTAAAAAGTCTCTCGCTTCAACTATTACTAAGGAACGTCTTAAAAATATTGCTAAAGTGTCTAAAAAGAAATTCGATATGAAAGTAGATTATACTGACCAATTAACTCGAGTTCATATTCTAATTCCATAGCTCATTATGCGGACTATTATCATTGAAGACGAAACTAATGTCAGGAAAGGTTTTATCAAGATGCTTGAGAAATTTTGTCCAGAAATTGTAATAATTGGAGAAGCCAATGATGTTGATTCTGGTGTAGCTCTGATTAAAAAAAGTGAGTTTGATCTTTTGTTTTTAGACATTAATCTTCCAGATGGGACTGGTTTTGAATTATTGAATAAAATTGGAGATTTCAGTTTTAGCGTGATTTTTGTCACCGCTTATGATCACTATGCAGTTGATGCTTTTAAGATTAGTGCATCGGACTATCTGATGAAGCCTGTCTCTCCTTTGGATCTCAAAAAGTCCATTGACGTTGTGAAGAATAATTTAAGATCTACTTCTTCTTTTGAGGTGTTAAATCAACGCTTGAATACTAAATATGATCAGCGAGAAAAAATCATTATTAAGAATAGTGAGACCATTGATATAATTAAGATTTTGGACATTTTATATTGTCAAGCAGACGGTAGCTATACTAAGCTTATATTATTAGATGGGAGCGAACTTTTGGCTTCATTTCATCTAAAAGAATATGAAAGAATCTTACAGCCTTATGGCTTTGAAAGAGCACATCATTCTTATCTGGTTAACTTAGAACACGTCGAAAGTATAATCAAAAGTGAGAGCTATATTAAGTTAATCAACGAAATCAGAATTCCTCTATCACAAAGGAAAAAAGCTGATCTTATTAGTTCAATCGAAAAAAGATATCTGAATTAGATACACTTATCAATTTGATTAAATCACTTATTAATTAGAAGTTTTATTTGCTGTACTTATTGATATCTATGCATGGGTATCTATTAATCAGTAAATAAAAAATTATGAAATTAAAATGCTTCTTATTAGTGTGCTCTTTGATCACATTTATGTCCTGTTCTGATGATGATGAAGATATATTTGTGGGCAATTGGGTGCTTACTCAATTGGACTTAGAGTGCGCCACTCAACCAGAATTATCTCAAACTATTAATGCTTCTAACGGATGTATTGATCTATTTGGAGATGAGGCTTGTATCGAGTTACGAATAGAATCCGATGGAACTGGCAGGTTGATTTTTAAAATGAATGCAGTAGAAAATCAAATGGACTTCATTTATACCACTAATAATTCCACATTAGAAATCTGTGAGGCTATGGATATGGATGAATGTTCGACATTTTTTATTCGTGGAGATAATTTGATTATCGAAGATTTTGACGAAGGATGTGATTTGTCTTATATATTTTCTAAGAATTAAGCTTACTATAATACAACGGTAGTTTTGGTAAGATAGGTTTGTTATAGCGAATAGCGATGGAACATTTTGCATTAGCTTGTTTATGGATTTTTTGAGCTAAAGTGACGTGGTTTTCATCGCTAATTTCTATTGTAGGTCAATTTTTATTAAGACAGAGAGAACATTAGAGATAAATATAGGTCACTTTAAGGCTACACTCGAATTTTCAGTGATTGTCACGCTCCACGCCATATGGTCAGAGATAGATTGATCTCCTTTAAATAAAGTCTTATTTTCTATCAATTTGTCGGACATATATTCTGAAGTCCTATACATACAATAATCAAGTTTTTGAGTGCCATTTTTATCACCGCAGTATTTGTTTTGAGACTTATCTATCGTGAGGAGATCTTCATTTAACTCTTCTATAGAATCATTAAAATTCATTTTCTCAGTAATGAATGAGTATACTTTCGAATGTTGAAGTTTGTTACGCTGAGCTACGCTGGGATGTTGGATGTTCAGATCACCTAAAAGATAAATATTTTGATCTTGAGGTAGCTTGATTGCTCTTAATATGCTATCCATATGTTGTATTTGATATAACCTTATTCTTTCATCACTACTATTGGGGCCAGCATAGAGATGAGTATTAATAATGTGAATGGTATCTTTTGGGGTGATAAGAGTAGACAATAAGAATCCTTTTTCTCCTATTCTCTCTTCAATACGCATTCCGTCAAAAGTGGGATATTGATAGAATAGTTCATTAACGATAGGATATTTTGAAAGCGTGATTAGGCCTCCATTACAATCCTTGACTATCGGTCCGGCTATACCTCTATTACATCGATAATCTGAATAAGTGTGATATTCGGCTTCTATGGCGGGCAGCAGTCTTTTTCTAAATCTCTTAGAAAATGCTTCTTGGATGCAGATAATATCTGCCTGTGTTTCTAATAGTTGAGATGGTATTTTTTTAAAACGTTTTATCTGCTCTGATTTAGGTATCCATATCGGAAGGGCCCATGCATTAAAGCTAATCAAGTGGAGATTATCAGGTTGGCTATCATTTATGCGATTTATGGTGCTTGTATTTTCTGCTGAGCCAAAAGGAAGGGCACAGAATCCTATTAGGATAGAAATTATTATGGTCTTTACGAACGTTGCAGATAACATATCTTTTGTTTTGTAACCGCAAGTTCTGAGTCCTACATTAACTCCTCATAGCCTTCACATTAATATTAAATATAATATGTAAACAAACAGTTAAGAGAAGTTTGATTTAGTGATAACTGATTGACTATCAGAATTGTATAAAGTGCTAAAAGTTAATTAAATCTCAATTTGTAATATATGGCTTTATATACAATGGCTTCATACGTATTATAAAATGATAATAAATGGGAAACAAATTCCTAACACAGGGGCAAGTCTGAGTTAACACATTAGGATTTTATTTATGTATTAAAACCAAAATTATGGATAAGATCAAAATTGCCTTTTTTGCCGAGGTGCTTATTAGAGATTTTGATGGTGCGACACGCACTATATTTGAGATCATAGACAGAATAGATCGGACCAAATTTGAATTTTTATTTTTCTGCGGCGTACCTCCTAAAGAAGATTTTGGCTGGGAAGTTTTTCATGTGCCTGCTTTGACCATTCCTTTTAATAAGGATTATAAGATGGCATCTATGTTCAGAATGGGTCCTCGAATTGTCAATAGATTGAATCGATTTAACCCAGACTTAATACATGTGGCTACTCCTTCACCTCTTGGATACTTTGCCCTCAAGTATGGTTTGAAAGAAAGAATCCCGATTACAACTATATATCACACTCATTTTATCTCCTACGTACGTTATTATACCAATAATACACCTTTAGTTACCTCGGCTCTTGAGACTGCTTTAATATCACATAACAAGTCGTTTTATAATCGATGCACTAGAGTATTCGTTCCGACTGATGCTATGGCGGAAGAGTTGGGTGATCTGGGGTTTAAGCAAAGATTAATGAAAACGTGGGCCAGAGGTATAAATTTGGAAGTATTCAGTCCCAATAAAAGGAATCTTCCTATGATTCAAAAATTCACGGGAAATGATAAAAAGAACATCATTTTCGCAAGTCGATTAGTATGGGAGAAGAATTTGAAAGTATTAGTGGAGCTATATGAATTAATTCAAAAACAAGTACTTCCTTATAATCTTATAGTGGCAGGTGATGGCTTGGCAAAAGAAGAATTAGAGCAGATGATGCCTTCAGCATATTTTACAGGATATATGAATCATGATCATCTCTCAGAGCTATATGCTTCGTCCGACTATTTTGTATTTACCTCGATCACAGAGACATTTGGTAATGTGATTACTGAAGCTATGGCGAGCGGTTTACCATGCCTAATCGCGGATGGTGGAGGAAGTAAAAGTTTGATTAAGCAAGGAATCAACGGCTTTTTATGCAAGCCTCATCAAGCAAAAGATTATTTACATAAGATTCAACTGCTCGAAGAGCATCCTGAATTCTGTAGGATGATGAAAATTCAAGCGATAAAAGATGTATCTCAACTTAGTTGGGATCATCTTGTGCAATCACTTTTTACCCAAATGAAAGAGCTTGTGTTGCAATCAAGAAATAAAAGGTATACTTCGCTGAGCATCTAAAAATTGGTATGAGTAAACAGAATAGGCTGAAGAAATTATTCAAAGTTGGGATTATATTAATTCTCCTTGTTGGATTAGTCTTGTTTGTATTTCAGTCAGATATAGATCAAGTATTCTATCTAATTTCTAACATCGGATGGGGCTTTTTGTGGATAATAGTGATCACTCTGGTGGCTTTTTTGTGTGGGACTTTGTCTTGGCGTTATACCTTGCCTACTGATGTGAACATTTCATTTTGGAGACTCTATTATATCAGACTTATAGGAGAAAATATAGGATTAATCAATCCTTCAAATATAGTTGGTGGAGACGCTATGAAAGCTTATTTGTTAGATGCCGAAGGGGTTGATTATACTCAATCTGCGGCATCATTAATTCTGTCCAGGTTGATCATGATAGTTGTACAGATTTTGATGTTTTTTGTTGTCGCCTTGCTTTTTTATATCGTCTCAGATATCCATCCTGTATTAAAGGATACAATGATGTATCTATCTATGATATTTTTGTGCAGTGCGGTTGGGATATATGCCATTTTGCGAATGGGTTGGTTAAATAAGGTCCTTGCCAAAACTAATTTGACGAGAGGATATTGGGCAAAGCGCATCAAATCCGTAGGTCGAGAACTCCACTCGTTTTATCTACATGAAAAGACAAGGTTTCTGAAATCAATATTTTGGGCGGCTATTAACTTTTTGATAGGATCATTAGAGTTTATCGTTATTTTCTACTTTTTGGGTTATAGTGTAAGTTATTTGGAAGCCTTATTAGTTGATCAAGGGGTCCTGGTATTGAAAAGTTTTGGAGCTTTTATTCCAGGACAAATTGGTGTTGAAGAATACGCTAACAAGTTAATGTTTGGCATAATAGGGATACATAGTGCTAGTATTTGGGTAGCAGCGTCGGTACTTAGGCGAAGTAGACAGTTATTTTGGATTATTATTTCTATAGTCCTGTATTACGGGCACAAAATTTCTTGGAGACGTTTATTTGTCCATTCCAGTATAATTCAATAAGACCTATTAGTTATGAAAATCATAGATGTGGCTGAGCACTATGCACCTCAAGGTGGTGGTGTGAAGACCTATATTCACAATAAAATTAAGGCGGCTCAGAGACATGGTCATGAATTAATCGTAATTGCTCCTGGAGACATGGACCGTGTGGAATATAAGTTAGGTGCTAAGATAATTTGGGTGAAAGGACCCA
This sequence comes from Saprospiraceae bacterium, assembly GCA_020629515.1. Taxonomy (GTDB): domain Bacteria; phylum Bacteroidota; class Bacteroidia; order Chitinophagales; family Saprospiraceae; genus GYS-P2D. The sequence continues at coordinate 8,292 of JAHDDE010000081.1, forward strand.
AACTTTGGATCGATAAAAGATATAATGTTTTCAATAATCAAAGAGCCATTTTCCAGATCTTGGATGAGGAAGACCCTGATATTATCGAAGGGGGATCAGTGTGGGCTGGCGGTAGGATCGTTTCAAGATGGAAGGGGAGAGCAAAAAAAGTATGGATTTTTCACCAGGATTTTGTAGCAGCTTATGGGCACACATTTTTAGATCGATATTTAAAGATCCAAACAATTGATAGTTTATTTACTCCTTTCTGGCTTTATCTTAAGAAAGTTTCGGCAGGCTATGATCATACAGTAGTTGCTGGAAAATGGTTAGCCGAAAGATTAGATGATAAGAGCATAAAAAGCCCGATAGCAATACCTTTTGGGATTGATAAAGAATTTTTTTCTCCAAATCGATATGATAAAGAATTAAGAAATAAACTCTTAAGGATGTGCGGGCGAGCAGAAGATGTGCCACTATTAATAACTGTAAGTAGATTTCACCCAGAAAAGAGATTGAGGACTTTGTTTGAAGCGGTTAAAAAGGTAAATAAGTCGAGACCGATAGCCCATATAATTTTTGGAGAAGGTGTTCTATCTCAGAGAGATAGGAAATTTGCTCATGATACAGAAGGAATTCATCTAGCGGGATTTACTCAAGATCGAGATGAATTGGCGTCGGCTCTGGCATCTTCGGATTTGCTATTGCATGGATCTGCAGCTGAGACTTTTGGGTTAGGTGTGGCCGAAGCAATATGTTCTGGGCTGCCAGTAGTAGGCCCATCTGTTGGAGGTGTAGCTGATATAATTGAAAAATCTTTCGGTAAGGAATATGCACCAGGAAATATAGATGAATGCGCTAAAGCCATTATTGAGGTCATAGATAACCCTAAAATTTATTCAAAATCAAAGATTAAAATTCAGGCTGATAGGATTAAATCTACTGAGGAGCATTTTA
>JAHDDE010000026.1:0-6007 GCA_020629515.1 Saprospiraceae bacterium
ATATACGATATTCCTCAATATCCCTGGCGGGGATTGATGATAGACGTCAGCAGACACTTTATCACTAAAGAAGTTATCCTCCAAAATATAGAAGCACTGGCGACAGCAAAAATGAATGTCCTCCACCTCCATCTGACTGATGATCAAGGGTGGCGAGTTGAGTCCAAAGTATTCCCTAAACTGCACGAAGTGGGATCCAATGGAGACTTTTACACCCAGAATGACATAATAGAAATTGTAGATTTTGCCTCATCTCGTGGAGTACGTATTGTGCCAGAATTTGACCTGCCAGGCCATGCGTCTGCTCTATTAGCCGCATACCCTGAGTATGGTAGTCGCAAAGAAGGCGGATATAATATCCAGTCGGCCTACGGTGTTTATCCTGCATCAATCAATCCCGTAAATCAAGACTTTTACCTCTTTTATGCGGCCCTAATCAAGGAGATGATCACACTATTCCCAGATGCTTACATTCATATAGGAAGTGATGAAGTGGTATCGAAAGATTGGGAAAACAATTCGGACATCCTCAACTTTATGGAGTCAAAACAACTAAATGGGTCTAAGGATCTCCAGACTTATTTTAACCTTCGCATCTCAGACGTCTTAAGACGAGCAGGTAAAAAAATGATCGCATGGGATGAAGCCCTTCATCCAGAATTAATTAAAAGCGATCTGACCATCCAGGCTTGGAGGACTCATGACATCGTCAACGAAGCAATAGTCAATAATACCCCAGCCATACTTTCTACAGGCTGGTATCTTGATCATAAGAAGTCCGCTGGGGAAATGTATCTAATCAATCCTAAGGAAGCTAAAGATGCTGTCCATGTAAATCCAGATCCAGACAATTGGATAGCCTATGAGTTGAGCTCGCCACATCCCCTAATTACACAAAAAGGTATCCTATTTTTATTTGGACCAAAAGAAAACATGCGTGGATTGATCAGCCTTATGGACCGCAACAGTTCATTTGATCGTGCGACTATAGAAGATGGTCAGTTGTTCTTTGATTATATCAGCGCTACAGGTGAAGTCAATGCACATTTTGATGTCAATGGAGATCAGATAGAAGGTAACTTGAATATTTCTTTTATTGGAATTCCTATGACTGGAAAAAAAATTGGTGCTCATGATATGGAAGGTGGTATGATGCTTCCAACATTTAAAAAGCCGGCTATCCCAACCCTTGCTCAAGCAGAAAAAATTCTCGGTGGAGAAGCCTGTATGTGGAGCGAATGGGTAGATAATAAAACAATCAACTCACGTATTTGGCCCCGGACATTGGCTATCGCTGAGAAGCTCTGGAGTCCTATCGAATGGACTACTGACGTAGATGATTTATATAGAAGAATAGACGCTGTCACACCTGAGTTCGAGGAAATTGGTGTTATAGATGACAGTTATCAGCTTAGAGTAATCTCAAGATGGTCTCAAAATCCATTAGAACTAAAAGAGATATACAAACTCACACAACTTCTCGAAGAGGTAAAACAATATAGCCGCTGGTCCTTTCACCTCAATCAAACAATAGAGACTCCACTTGATAGAGTAGCAGATATTGTCGCTCCAGAATCTATCATATCCAGAAAATTTAACCTATTAGTTGAGGACTATCTAATCGAACGAAAAGATGAGCAACTAAAAGAAATCAATAAGTCTGTACAAAGTTGGATACCACTATATGGTAATCTAAAAGGACTTTTTAGTCGACAATCAAAGCTACAGGAAGTGGAATTTTTAGCTTTAGCGTTATCAGATTTGGCGAAAGTGGCAGAAAGGAAAATTGACCAAGGTCAGTTTAATGCCGAAGAGGTAAAACACTATGAAAAACTCAAAAAAGAAGCCCAATTAGGGCGTGGAGGAGTTCTATTACCATGTGCATCAGGTTTGATATCTTTTATCGAAAATTATGACCTTTAATATGCAATATTGTGATGATGACATCTTGATACGTCCACTCCAGGAGTCTGACGCATTATCATTAGCCACCTTAGCGAATAATGAGAATGTTTCTAAAAATTTAAGAGATTACTTCCCAAGCCCATATACTTTGGAAGATGCAGAATCATTCATCCCATTCACTTTATCAAAATCACCTTTAGAAAATTTTGCTATCTGTTGGAAAGGTAATTTCGTGGGTATATGTGGGGTACATCCACATGATGACATTCATAAGTATACTGGAGAAATGGGATATTGGATCGGAGAACCCTTCTGGGGCAAGGGCATCACCAGTACAGCGATAAAATTGTTGGTAAAATACTGTTGGGAACATACCTCATTTGAACGGTTGCAAGCGATCACTTTTGAATACAATATCGGATCTATGCGCGTCCTTGAAAAAGCAGGCATGTCAAAAGAAGGAGTCCTAAGAAAACATGTATTCAAACATGGCAAATTTTACGATGCTCCAATTTACTCTATCATTAGGCCCGTTTAATTGCTCTTGAAGATGAACTATTTATCACTTTGAGCATTCTTATAGATTTGAAAAATATTAAATGGAAAAAAGCCGGCAACATGTGATCTTTATTATACTCGCATTTTGCGCTGTATACTTCGTATGGGGCTCTACGTATCTCTTTGTGGCTTATGTCGTAGAGCAGATACCTCCATTTCAGATGGCTGGTATCAGATTTGGGTTTGCGGCATTCTTGATTTATCTGTTGTCTCTACTATTCGTTAAAGACAGATCTGTTACACGGACCCAATTAAAGAATGGCATGATTGCGGGGGTTATGTTTTTGACTATAGGCAATGGTATCATGTCTTGGGCGCTTCAATATATTGATAGTGGGTTCGCTGCGCTGCTCGTAAGTGCACAGCCGTTAGTACTGTTAGTAATGCTATACTTCATAGAGCACATCAAAATAGCCGGTAAATCTATTATAGGCATAGCATTAGGTATACTAGGAATGTACCTATTAGTTTCTCAAAATGAGTTGACGCAATCCGAAAATCAGTGGATCTCCCTGGCTGGTATTTGTATCTGTCTCTTATCATGGGGATATGCTTCTATTTTCGTTAGGCACGCTGATGTTCCTAAGAATCATTTTATTCATACAGGCATACAAATGGCTACTGGTTCTGTGACACTTTTTATTGTTAGTTTTTTGCTTGGAGAATCGCCTATTGGACTTAGCCAAATAAGCGCTTTCAATTGGGGATCACTACTCTACTTATCTGTGTTTGGTAGTGTAATAGCCTTTACCTCTTTTAACTTTCTCTTGCAGCATATATCTCCTGAAAAAGTATCTACGAGTACATATATCAATCCCATAGTCGCCGTGTTCTTGGGATGGTATTTTAGAGATGAATTGGTAACTCAGCAGACTATTTTAGCAGCTATAGTGCTCCTTATCGGAGTATATTTTATCAATAGTAACAAACGTAAACCTGCACAATAATTACTCTATAGGTTTTCCTTTAAAAATCAACATTACACCTGCTATTAGCACGCCAATCCCAAAACCCATTTGGACAGATTGAGCAAAATAGAATACATAGCCTTCTATCATACTGGCCACTATAAAAACTATACCTATGAATATTAATATTGCCCCCCCAATGTCCTTCTTGTCCATATTTTCAAAAATATGGAAAATTTATTTATCTCATCCTTGTCTGACTTAAGCATGGATATTTCTTCTCTTTAAAGTATGAGGTAGTACCTTAGCATCATGATGAATTGGAGTAATTGCTATTCAGAGCGGCGATCGGGAACATCAAAAAGTAAGGAAATACCTCGCACTGAATATCAAAGAGATTATGATCGTTTAATTTTCGCCTCTTCTTTCAGAAGATTACAAAATAAAACACAAGTATTCCCTTTACCCGGTAGTACCTTTGTACATAATCGTCTCACACATAGCTTGGAAGTAGCCAGTGTTGGTAGATCATTGGGCAAAATAATAGGGGATCATATTAGTGAACATACCATAGCAAGTGAGGATACCCTTTCAAAAGAATTTTATAAATATGATCTAAGCAATGTCGTAGGTGCCGCTTGCTTGGCACATGATATTGGCAATCCCGCCTTTGGACACTCTGGCGAAAAGGCCATATCCAATTACTTCATAGAAAATCAACATGAGAAAATAGAAGGGCGGCCACTAAAAGACTTTTTTGATGAAGCTGAATGGAGCGATCTAATCAACTTTGAGGGTAATGCTAATGCCATCAGGGTACTCACCCACTCATACAGAGATAAACCTAATGGTGGAATGCGCTTAACTATGACTACGCTCGCCTCTATCTTAAAATATCCTTGCGAATCAACTTGTGTCAATAAGGATTTTAAGCACCGAAAAAAATATGGCTTCTTTCAATCCGAGAAATCGACTTTTTTAGATATCGTCGAAGAGCTCAACATGATAAAAGAACAGTCAGGTCCTTATATCTTCAAACGCCATCCATTCGTATACTTAGTTGAGGCTGCAGATGACATATGTTATCGGATTATAGATATGGAGGATGCTCATCGACTTGGGATTCTAACTAAAGCTCAAGTTAGTGAGGCGTTTATTAGTATCATTGAGAACATCAATCGTCCTGAAGACAACATAGATAAGATAAAAGATACTTATCTCAAGATTATGGATGATAATGACTCCATATCTTATCTAAGGGCAAAAAGCATCAATGCGCTAACATTAGAATCGGCTGACGTATTCAAAGCGAATATGCCCAGTATCATCACAGGTAGATTTAATGACACACTAATAGATCATATCGAGAGTCGATGTCATGCACTTGGTGAAGTTATGGAGCTTTCAATTGAAAAAATCTATAACCATCATTCGGTGATCGAAATCGAAATAACTGGATATCACGTTATGTCCCATTTACTCAAAATGTTTGTGCCTGCTGTACTACGAAAAAAGCCAGTGGGAACAGATAGAATGGCTTTGAAATTGATCCCATTACAGTTCAGAGAATTTGAGATAACACAGTCAAATTACATAAAGGCGCTTTCTGTGGTGGACTTCATATCAGGAATGACAGACGCTTATGCTACAGAATTTTATCGAAAGACAACAGGAATCGACATCTCCAAGCACGTCTAAATACGCATGACTCAATTAATTCAACGTATCTTATACATAAATCAATTTTGTTAAAGCTGTATCCTTAACAAAATTCTTCGTCTTAATGTCGACCAGATTGGTCTTAAACCTCAATTAGTCATGATTAATATAAAGCAGAGTTTCTTAACAACATTGATAGTTACGATTGGATTATTATTCATTCTTAGCTGTAATGACGATTCAGCAGTTATCAATACTGAAGGAGAAGCAGATCAAATATTCAATCTATATCTTACCGATTGTCCGTTCGAGGCAGAAGAGGTAAATGTAGAAATATTACAAGTCTTACTTGTTGATAAAGTAGGAAATGAAATCCCTTTATCAACGTATTCCGGTATTTACAACTTACTTGATTTTACGGATGGTGTCGACACACTCTTAGCATTTGGGGAGATAGAAATAGATCACATTAATCAAATCTATTTTGCCTTGGGCGACCAAAATACAATAGTGATCGATGGAGAGTCTAACGCTCTTCAGATCAGAGGAGATAGCCTTGTCAAGATTAAAATTAACCTGAATAAAATAGAAAAAGAAGATTACTTAGTCGACTTTTACGCATGCACTTCTATAGTCAAAAATAAAAATGGATATTTCTTAAAACCTGTCATCAAGTTTAAAGGAGATAGAGGTAATCGACAAAGTAAAGAAGATGTATTGGAGGATGTTTTAGAAGAAATAGAAAAATGTCATCAATTAATTTTTCCTATATCTATGTTTGACCAAGATGGTCAAATCTATACAGCAAATGATCGAAGTGAATTGATAGAAATTCTAAGTACCATAGAGATTAAAAATTTCGAATATCCAATTGAGGTGATCGACCTCGAAGGTGACAAAATCACACTAAATTCATTACAGGGTTACAATCGGCTCAAGGATTGTGATGAAAAAGATGAAGATGAAGATGAAGATGA
>JAHDDE010000026.1:6107-46566 GCA_020629515.1 Saprospiraceae bacterium
AAGATGAAGATGAAGATGAAGATGATAAAGAAACGGAAATTAAAGACCTTGTTGAAGGATTAATTGAATGTTATAGGTTCAGATATCCGATTGAACTGATCGATGATAATAGAGAAGGATACGAAGCCAATGATGATAATGAGTTGATAGAAATCCTTAGCACCTACAAAATAGAAAAATTGAATTATCCTGTATATCTAACTAATGAAAATGAGGATGACATTCGAATTAATAATAATAATCAGTTGAAACGAGTCAAAAAGTGCGATTAGTCTATATAAATAATCACAATATTTATTATTCAAATAGTAGGATCTAATAGTATTCAAGTAAGGAAAAGACTTGCTTTAATATAAACTATTCACTTCCTTCAAAGACTCATGATCAAACGAAGTCCTCTTCTCTATAGCCAGACCACAATCTGCTTTTCTCTGAATTGAGATTACCATATTTTGGCCCTGCAATCCTTGCCATCTCTTTATGAACTTGTGCTTCATATTCTTCTATATCAAAATAGTCCGTCCCTGGCCATCCAAAAATGGATACGTACATTACAATTAGGATTAAGCCAAAGATCAGAATAGGCAGCCTTAACCAAAATCCTACCTCCCCTCCCAGTTTTATACTGAGTACAAACAGAAAAAAGGAAATAGATCCAAAAACTGTTGCAGTTGTTATAAAACCTCTTTTGGCTTTCACTTTTTTCTCTGCCTTTTTACGCAGTTTTTCATACTCCATAAGATTATCTAATTTATATGCTCAAAATCATCTTAAATCCTTTCCATATCAAGAATATTCGGCCAATCACACAAATAAACAGACTAACTTTGAAGTCTAATACCTGTCTTCTTGAACAACACAATGAAATGCCTCAAGTTTTAAGTAATTCTAATATCGAAGTAATCATCGACCGACCTCTTGAGGGTTACACCGGTTCCAGGTTTGATTGGACCGGAAAGATTAGACAGATTTATTTCAAAGGTCAGCCCATGCTGACTACAGAACGCCATGATGACCGTGATCACCTCAAATATGGCGAAGGTTTGTATAATGAATTTGGAATAAAGCACGCCTTAGGATTTGAAGAAATCCGAATAGGTGAGCAGTTTCATAAAATTGGAATAGGCCTACTCACCAAAGAATCTTCAACATATAAGTTCAATCAAGAACATAAAGTTGAGGCCGCTGATTTTTCTATTGATTGTTCTCCCTTGAGAATGTCAATCCACTGTATCGGCAAAGCATGTAATGGATACGCATACCACCTCAAGAAAGAGATCAGTCTACTGTCCCAAGGCTTAATTATTGACTATCAATTAATCAATCAAGGAAATCGAATTATAAAGACCACAGAATACACGCATAACTTCCTAAACATACCTCACTCTACTGCCCATGGTGTGCAAGTATCTCTACCAATGGCTATCGATCTCCAAAGATGTGAAGAATTAGTAAATCCCGAAAAGTTAGCCGTAGTAAGCACAAATCATATCAGGTTAGTGGGACACCCTTCCACCGCCATATATTACAGTAACCTTAGTGGAGATCAAAAGGTGCCTGCCACATGGACCAAAATCAATGAACAAACAAAAGTGTCAATACAAGAAACAGGTGACTTCAGGACTAATCAAATCAATCTATGGGGTCTCGGTCATGTGATCAGTCCCGAGCTTTTCTATCTAATTAATCTTGCTCCAGAGCAACAAGCTAAATGGTCACGCAAATACACATTTGAGCAGTTATTAGATTAATATCGCCAGCTACTAAGATCTGCTCCTTTGGGCGCTCTATTTTGTACTTCTTTTGCCCATTTAGTAATAAACATTCTATGATATCTCAATCGAGAGATATGATTACCATTTTCGTGATCACCGTTCCAACAGTGCTCGGCTCGATCCCCATAATCCACTTCACCTTCATAATAGGGATCAGATGTATCTTCTAATATTTCTTCTGTTAAGTAAACAGCATTGTTTAGATAATAGTTATCCATATCACCACAGTACAAATGAATTTTACCTCGCCATGAATTTCCAAATTTGTTCCAATCTCGCTTTAAAATATAAGCTAGGTCATAATTCTCCCTCCAGTATGACGCCACCTCTTTATCGATAACTCCACTTTTTCGATCCCATATCGGCATCGGGTATCCATCAGGTCCAACTGGCGAATAAGTCGCTTCCCATACGTCCCATTGTTGTCCAGATCTTGACTTATCGCCTAAGGCTAACTCTCGCAGGTTCATGTCACGTAGTGCAGCATCCACATGGCCCAAATAATCCCTATGCCCCGGCCTTAATGTTTTTCTGAATGGGCCTTCTTGATAATAGGCGTTTTCATCTTCATAGATATTGACTGCACAATAGGCTCTAAAATCTATCGGATCTGGGCAAGCAGCATAGGCTCCATTATACTCGTCTGGGTACATCACTTGTACCGCCAAGGCTTCCCATCCTCCAGTGGAACCACCATAGACGAATCGAGACCATCCTTCACCAATTCCTCTAAAAATTTTCTCTATATGAGGTATTAATTCATAAGTTATTGCATCACCATAGGGGCCTTGGTTAGCGCTATTGACCGCATATGAATCGTCATAAAAAGGTGTAGGATGCTGAATCAATATAGCTAACACTCTTGGAAAATCAGGGCCTGTCCATAATTTATAAAAATCATAGGCTTCTTGTTGTACTATCTTGTTATATCCCTCTATACCAAATCGCTCCGAATAGTCTGGTTCCAAATTAGGATCAGGTGGAGTTGTCCTCCATCCACTAAAATCTGAAGGAAAATGACCATGCATAATGGCCAACGGATATTTCACATTAGGGTGACTATCAAACCCCTCTGGCAGCAAAATGTGTGCTCCGAGATACATGTCTCGACCCCAAAAATTACTTAATAACTCACTTCTGATTTTGATATGTTTTACATACTTGGTGTCTTCAGGAGGAATTATCTCTGGTATCACTTCGGTGAGTTTGATGCTAATCTTTTCATCAGATGATGCATCAATCCGCATTTTCTGAGGAATACTATAAATGTTACCTGGCGCTCTATTCCATTGTTGCCCTTCGCCCCTGTCCATAGGCATAATCACAGTGTGTCCATCTGATCTATCAAATATCTCATATCTATGAAACAAGGCCTGGACAAAATATTCTCCTTCCGGAAGCTCTTTAAAACTTTGGATAGGATACCCGAAACTTTCAACCTCGAACGAAACTATTTTCTTATCCTTCCAATTTTCTACATTCATACCAAATACCTGGGCAGTAGCGGCATCATCTCTCACAGCAAATCGGGGTTCTGTCTCGTCATTATCTGATATAATCAAGATTATCCTACCCTGATCAATTGCATAATCCTCGGGAAAAGAAATCTCTATAGATAGATTTACCTTGTCATCAGTGGAATTAGATTGACAAGCTACAATGATCATCGAAGTAATTAAGACAAAGAGTAAGCGCATGATATCAAAAGGTTAATTCACTTAAAGATAAATAACACAATCAATATCCCACATAGGAATAATTATAAGGGCAATCTCACACTATTAAGTCCATAAAAATGGACTATTTAATTTTTTACTTTATAATTCCCAAATGTAAAATTCTGCCTCCAGTCTGATTTACAGGACTTACACTTCGCCCTATAACGACTCCTTTTTCAGGGGCTTTATAATCTTTTATGATATCACCAAAAATATTCCTAAGCGTAGCGATTACGTCTCCTTCATGAACGATATCAGTTACATTGGGATGTACAGTGAGTAGTCCTCCGACATCACTATAGATCCAATAAGATCTATCACAAATAATGGTTTCATCAGATATCTCTTCTACTAAAGAATCCGTCATTTTCAAATAACCCAGCAAATTGTGAATGCCTGTTAAGCCATCTCTAATCATTCCTTTTTGAAAAAGATTTGGATTGCCGACTTCTAAAGTGATGGCAGGTATATTCAACTCCCCTGCAGTACCTCTGAGCGTCCCATCACTTGGAGGATTATGAACAATAATCTGGGCATTCTGCAGGAGTGCCATCCTTCTCACTGTCTCATCCTTCATATCAGCTCGGATATAATAAGAATTGACCCGCCCATTACTTGCTGTATGCAGATCAACTAAGTAATCAAAATGTCTGACAAGTTTATCAACCACTCGCCATGCATATACTTGACTGACCGTCCCATCTTTCTTGCCTGGCATAATATGATTGAGGTCAACTCCATCTAAGAATCTTCGTTTTTTGCGTAAATATGAAGGCACATTCACAATCGGCACACCAATAATAGTCCCTGATAATTTATTGGGTTGAATTTCTTTAAACAATCTTTGGATTACAGGTATTCCGTTTAATTCATTGCCGTGTACAGCTGCAGTCAAGCCGAGTACAGGTCCATCATTAAGGCCTTTGGCCACCATTAGTGGCACCTTCACTGGCAATCCCATACCATCTTCAACAAGATCAATATAACAGTGAACTTTTTGTCCCTTATCTATATCTTCGAGAGCTAATTTATCTATATGTATGACATCTTTCATTACATTCTTTTTAAGACATTCTGAACTATTAGATCAACACCTCTTTCCACTAATGGCTGCTCCGTTAGTTGAGCCATCTGAGGCAACCCTCCAATACTTGTTGTATTTATTTCTGACAGGACTCTTTTATTATCATCATTAACCAAAGTATCAATTCCATACATCACAATGCCTTTCGAGGATAATAAGCGATCTACATTATGAATTATATTGATCTCCTCTTCAGTTACCTCCGTATGATGAGAAGTACCACCCATAGCCACATTGCACATCCAAGATTGAGGTGGTGGAAGTCGCAATGACGCCCCCATGACCTGCCCATCAATGACTATGATCCTCTTATCACCCTGATTTACATTTTTCAAATACTTCACGGCTAAATATGGGGTTGGCTTTTCTTCATACTCCCGAATAAATTGTAATAAAGGCCGTAAATTTTGTCCATTTGAGACACTTTCATTTTCTATCTTCAGTATCCCCCTTCCGCCATATTCTCTTAGAGGTTTTAAGATACAAGTGAAATTTTGGCTAAATGCAAGTATATCTTCGATAGTATTACAAATCATCATCGGCGGACATAATTCTTGAAAATTCATTAAGAATGCCTTACTACCCGTTTCATAAATTCCCGAAGGTTGGTTGATAATTATTTTGTTTTTAAATAATTCTGCTAAATAAGTCAAGAAACCTTGATCCAAAGGAGGAGGTAATCGCATCCACACAAAGTCATATCCAGACGCTGATGATACTGTGCTACACTCGTCCAAGGGATGATAATCTTTACTAAAATAGAAGTGTTGATCAATCGAAGTAGTATAAATCATTTCAGATTCCTCTCCACTAAAGAAAGAATGATTCTTGCTAAGTCCTCGGCTCGCAATGTCTACCTTAGACACCAATGGATGCAAGAATAAGGTGCGAGCTAAACTGTATAGAGAATTTTCAGAAGAATGATTAGAGTGATCAGTGAGTATAAGCACCTTAAGTTTACTCATCCTCATCGTCCTCTTGAGCCAGACTTTCGTTCAATCTTTCTTCTGCTTCTTCTAATAGAAAGCCATCATCATCAAAGTCTTCATCCTCTTCGATGATTTCTTGCGCTTCTTGTTTAGTCATCCGAATTAGATAATAAAAATCGCTTGCCTCAAATGGAAGGGCCGAAACAAATTTGCCTTCTCGATTTTTAAATTGAATTAATTTTTTTTCAAACCCTCTGGGGTTCTCAAGCTTAATCTGTGCAATGATATCATCAGAAAGTTTGTCATAATCTTTAATAATCCTTGGCTTATTCATAACACATTATTTATACAATTAAATTTTGTTTTGATCATTTCTTATCGATTGAATTTCTTTTGGTTACTATGGGGCTACCAATTAAGTAAATAGGCAAAAATGAGAGGAGCAACTATTGTTGCATCTGACTCGATCACAAACTTTGGAGTTTGTGGCAATAATTTGCCCCATGTTATTTTCTCATTTGGGACCGCACCGGAGTAAGAACCATAACTCGTGGTACTATCGCTTATTTGACAGAAATACGACCACATAGGGATGTCCTCTAACAACAAATCTTGATGCAACATAGGCACCACACATATTGGAAAATCTCCAGCTATACCCCCTCCAATTTGAAAAAATCCTATTTGGGAATCTTTCGTGGTCTTTTGATACCATTCTGCCAAGTACATCATATATTCTATACCAGACTTCATGGTAGATGGAACCAATTCATTCTCCATACAATAAGAGGCGAAAAAATTACCACAGGTAGAATCTTCCCAACCAGGAACGATGATAGGTAGACCTTTTTCTGCAGCAGCTAATAACCAACTATCTTTAGGGTCTATTTGATAAGAATCAATCAATCGATCGCTTTTGAGTATTTGATAGAAGTATTCATGAGGAAAAAATCGCTTTCCTTGGTCATCTGCTCTTTTCCACACTTCGTACAAGTGATGTTCGATGGCTCTCATAGCTTCAGCCTCAGGTATACAAGTATCCGTTACTCGGTTATAATGTTGATCCAGAAGTGCTTTTTCTTCTGTAGGTGAGAGATCTCTATAATTTGGTATACGCTTGTAATGATTGTGTGCTACTAAGTTGAATACATCTTCTTCAAGATTAGCCCCCGTACAAGTTATAATATGGACTTTATCTTGTCTGATCATTTCTGCAAGAGACTTTCCTAATTCGGCCGTGCTCATGGCCCCAGCCATTGTAATCATCATTTTATTACCAGCCTCTAACTGCCGCTCGTATGCTACTGCCGCATCTACCAAAGAAGCCGCATTAAAATGCTTGAAATGATCAATTATAAAGCTCGAAATTTTTCCTTTTTGCATTTATTTGAATTTATAGGATAGCATTTTATAATATAATTTAGCCGCCAGGAATTGAGGTGCGTGGAATTGAGCTATTGGAGCTAATTCTACAATATCAAATCCAACTACATTCTTTTTTTCAAATACCTTTTTAAGGTAATTCGTCAAAGTATACCAGTCCAACCCTCCTGGTTCAGGAGTACCTGTAGCAGGCATGATTGATGGATCAAAAACGTCAAGATCAAGAGTGATATAGACTTGTTCTGTCATCTGATCGATTGACCTATCAACCCAATTATCAGTGTGAGACATTTCATGGGCAAAGTAGGTTTTTGCTAAATCCATATTGTCTCTCTCAGATTGATCCATGCTCCTTATTCCTACCTGTATAAGATTACAATGTTGACTTGCATTGTAAAGAGCACAGGCATGATTATAGGGAGTACCCCCATAGGTAGGGCGCAAGTCGGCATGAGCATCAAGTTGAAGGACTGTTATGTTATCATAAGTTTCATGAAAGGCTTTGATAATTCCTATACTTATCGAATGTTCGCCTCCAAAGAAGGTCAAATATTTGTCCGTTTTAAGTAGCTCCTGAGTTTTAGCATATACCTGCTCAAACATCGCTTCTGGGCTCGAAAAATTTGACCATCTCTTAGGTAGATGTATTCCTTTATGATATACTTCAGTACCTGTCTCTATATCATAAAGTTCCATATTGGCCGCAGCATCAAGGAATGCCTCAAATCCCCTGTCAGCTCCTTTCCCCCAAGTACTCGTCCCATCAAATGGTATAGACTGAAGAATGATCTGCGCATTCATATAATCTGCATATTCCTCAGGTATTCCTGCAAATGTTCTCATGATTTATTTATTAGTTGTGTAACCAAGAATTGAAAGCATCTCGTCCACAGTCTGCTCATTGCGATAGACATAGTCTACAAAATTGCCTGTCTCATCACGATCAATGACTATCAATTTGGGTGCAGGGATCAGACAGTGTTTTATCCCTCCATAACCGCTTATAGAATCTTGATATGCACCTGTATGAAAAAATCCAATATATAGAGGCTCAGGATCCTCATTAGAAACAGTGGGAAGTATCAATTGCTGATTAAAATCCTCAGAATTATAATAATCCGAATGGTCACAGCTTATACCGCCTATGTTGACTTTAGTATACTCTTGATCCCACTTATTAATGGGTAGCAGAATGAATTTTTCTAATATAGACCATGCATCAGGGATAGTATTCATCAAACTATTATTAACCATATACCATATCTCCCTATCATTTTGTTGCTTTTGCTCTAATACTTCAAAAATTATAGCGCCACTTTCTCCTACAGTATATTTGCCAAATTCTGTGAAAATATCGGGCTCTCCGACATTTGCCTCTTTACAGGCTGCCTGAATGTTCTTTACAATTTCTTCTATGATATATTCATAATCATACTCAAATCCAAGGTTGTTTCTTATTGGGAAACCACCCCCCAAATTCAAAGCTTTAATATCAGGGCACGCTATCTTTAGATCCACAAATAGTTTCAAAGCCTTTTGAAACTCTCCCCAATAGTATAGGTTGTCCTTAATACCAGAATCGATAAAGAAGTGAACCATTTTAAGACTTAAATTGGGATCATCCTTTATGCGCTCCTCATAAAATCGCATAATCTCAGCAGGACGAATTCCAAGACGAGAGGTATAATAAGCAGATTGAGGTTCTTCATCGATAGCTATTCTAATCCCAATTTTTAATTGACCTTTATACTTGGCTGCATACTTCTTTATACGGTCTATTTCCGTCATAGAATCCAAGACAAGAATCGAATTTTTAAAGCCTATTTTATTGAGCTCCAGGATCTTTTGGAGATAATCTTCTGTCTTATAACCATTGTGTACTATGATAGTATTGCGAGTGAGCTCCCCTTCCTCGAGTAACTTAAATATCAAATCAATATCAAATGATGATGAGGTCTCTATATGTACATTCTCCTTGAGAGCTGCCTTAACTACATGTGAAAAATGACAACACTTAGTGCAGTAGCAATAATGATAATTGCCTTGATAATTATGTTTTTTTATAGCTCTATTGAAAAGATTTCTTGCTTTTCGAATTTGTTCACCGATACGAGGTAGGTAGACAAGCTTGAAGGGGGTTCCATATTTCTCTATAAGGTACTTGAGAGATATACCATGGAAGGTAAGGTAACCATTTTGCAAATCAAAACCCTCTTGTGGAAAGTAATAGCTCTGATCTATAAGGTCAAAGTAAGTATTCTTCATCAGTAATAGTTCTCCTTTTTGCTTTTAACAATCCTTAAAAAAGGTTCTCTATATACCTGTTCACAAAATTTTGAACTTATATTCATCACTTATATATTATATCATTAATTAATCATAATCTCCTCTAACAGAGACTTATCGTCATTTAAACTTTTGAACAATTTCATCCTAAATCTACCTTGTTTATTGACTAAGGTTTTCGCCATGTTGTCAATGGCCACCATCGACAATACGGTCTGAATATATGCCTCGATAAGATCATCTAATCCGACTCCCAGCTTGTTAAAATCTCGTCTATCCATCAATATAAGTCGGTTTGTATCACTTCCCCATTGACCTTCAGCTAATTTTAGAGATAGATTGGTCCCAAGCATGGACCAACTGTCCACTCCACTTACCAGTTCATCTACAAGAGGCTGAGCCGCTCTTCTCGCATAAGTACATAGTGGTTTTATACCATTTTCTGTAGAGCTTACCATCATTCTGATATCCGCCACAAAGGTTTGATTCCTATTATTTGGTATAGTTCCAACATGATATAACTTTCCAGCAGATGTGGTACTGCTCCAATTAGAATTTCCGATAAGACTTTGAACAATAAAGAGATCATAGTCGAACTCCATTTTCATGAATGCTTCTAATTCTGATTCTGTCACTATAGTGTATACTCCTTGGCCAGCGTTGCTATAAGGCACCTTAATAACTGCATGCCCCCCCATTTTCTTTACCCATATAGGAATTTCATTTTTGCTTACATCCCAAATGGTCTCCGGAATGTTGATTTTGAGTCCGTATTGCTGAAGTTCCGCATTAAAAATATCATAGGCTTTAGCAGCGACCATTTTATTCCGTCCACCTGCTAAACAAGCAATTGTAGGATTTATAATTTTTGTTTTTGCATTGAGAGGTATACGGTTCCAAGGTTTTTGAGTAACATATCTGAACGCAGCACGGATCGGAATCCATTTACCCTCAGACAACACGTACAATACACCATCGATAAACTTGGCAGAAGGATTTGAGTCATCTTTGTGAAATGATATCAAGTGTACCGGTTCCTTCATAACATCTGCGATCACCTCTGCATAACCGGTGACTTCCATGTGGTTCTTGTCATAGAGCACAGCTAAACTCCCCTTTATTTTATTCCTGAGATTTTTTAATGCTGGCTTAAAGGTTCTCTCTATCATTAACCTATAGCTGCCCTGTTCTTCATTGTCATCCACAAGAGGCATGGACTTCTGTCCAGATGGACAAGAGTTGTTCTCAATCACTACCATTTGCCTTTTTCCAGCAGCGGACGTTACATTAAGAAGATCTGCCCCAGCCCAAAGAAAATACTTTGCTTTATGATTCAAGATTTCCCTTAACTTCTCCTTATTAACAGTTGGGTGCATGTGACAATATCGTTTGAGTATTCTCTCTTGATCAAGATTCAAGAAAAAACTAATCATCGGATGTATTGTAGCATTGAGCGCTTTGGGATACCAATGGTTGTGTGGCTCAAATTGATCAGGTAAAATAATCTTTGAACTGGTCAATTTTTTTTCGTTTTAAAATTCTATTGACTGAATACATTAAAAGGACTTAAGACGCTAAATGCCTATATAAAGTTGCCTCCAAAAGTGAGAAAATGACGAAAATTTTTCACCCAATTTTACACGTCAATTTAATCAATTGGAAATCAACATTTTATGATTTCAATCTCACGAAAATAAATTTGAAAAAAGTAGGAGCCTTTTCATTTAATCGAATTACTTCATCCACTTGTGCTACTATATCCTATCCTTTTTGTACATAATAATTGACAAGAATCCAATCTGATCTTTGACCCAAAATCACCCCTACCTATGATATCTGTCATCTATAAAATTGAGGTCTATCATAATGGTCTTTGATATCCCTCATTCATTCTCATATAGAACTTATTGATATTGAGAGTAACACCAAAACGAAAAGACCATGACACCACAATCCATTCGCTCCACTTTCATAATCATAATAGCCGCAACGATCAGTAATCCATTTATAGGATTAAGTCAGAAAAAAAGCAAACCATCAGAATTATATCGACAAATTGAGAAAGCTAAAGCACTTAAATCGAGTATAACTGAATGGCCTCTTTTCAAATGGATTAAAAAGGAAAATGAGGTTAGTATCTTATCAGTGGACCGTAGCTATTATAAATCATTTGGGTCTAATAATGTGATCTCAATAGAAATACCCACAGGACCTCAAAGCAATATGGAAGCAATAGTGATAGAATCAAATAATTTATCTAATGATATCTCATGGCATCAGCTCAAAACCTATAAAGGCATTTTAGATAATGATCCCCAATCTTTTGTAACTATTAGTATATCTCCAAAAAAAATTGAAGGCATCATATCTAACCAATCAGGAAATTACGTACTAAAAAGCAATCACTTAGGACAAGTCGAATTTTTTAGTACTCACAATGCCAAAAGAGTACAATGGCAATGTCAAAGTAGTCATGAAAATGGCATGAAAAATAATAATGCCAAAGTATGGAATAATAGCAGAAATAAAGGCGACACAATAAAAGTCCACATAGTGTGTGATTATGATCTCTATACAAGTCAAGATCATTCTGTGTCACAAACTATCAATTATGTAAAAGGTCTTATGAATTCTGTTGCAGCTATATACCAAAACGAACAAATCACACTAATAGTCGATGATATTTTCGTGTGGAATACTCCTGATCCATATAACAAAGTAGACATAAGATCAACTTTAATGAGCTTTAAAAATCACATGAATGAGAACTTCCAATCTGACGTAGCAATGTTATTGTCTTCTAATAATCAGGTCAGTGGAGGAATGGCCTATATAGATGGAGCCTGTGATAAAACAAATGCCTATTCCTATGCAAATCTTAGCTGCAATACTCCTTCTACAGAAGACTATACTTGGGAAATTCATGTTATTTCTCATGAGTTAGGACATAATCTCGGTTCCCCACATACCCATGATTGTGCTTGGGGTCCGAATAAGGATCAACCTTTGGACGACTGTTTTACCAATGATTGCAATACAGTATATGCTAAGGCTGCTGGTACAATTATGAGTTACTGTCATCTACCCGGTGAAAAAGGCATCAACTTGTCATTGGGATTTGGTGATGAGCCCGGCAATCTTATTAGATCAAAAA
Source organism: Saprospiraceae bacterium (assembly GCA_020629515.1). Taxonomy (GTDB): domain Bacteria; phylum Bacteroidota; class Bacteroidia; order Chitinophagales; family Saprospiraceae; genus GYS-P2D. The sequence goes on from JAHDDE010000026.1 coordinate 18,437, forward strand.
TGTATCAATGTCATATCACAAAAGGTGATCGATGTGCTAACCCGAACAAAATTATTGTAAATAGAAAGAAAACCAATATATCGTGCAATGGGCCATCTAATGGTATGTCAGCTTCTCGACCCGATGCAGATCATAGCACATGGTATTCTTTTGAAGTTGAGTACAACGGCCTATTGAATGTCCAATCGTGTGGTCAAATGGTCGATACACGATTACACATTTACTCTGGTTCTTGTGGGAGCCTAGATCATATAATCAGCGTTGATGACAATTGTGACAAGGGGAATGGCCTTTTTTATGCCGCCAGTATAGATAGTCTAAGAGTCTATAGAGGTCAAACCTATTTTATAGAATGGGATGATAGATGGTCTTCAAATGCTTTTGACTTTAGCATAATGGTCACTCCTATGGATTATATAGATGATCAGTGTAATAATGGTGTACAAGATGAGGGAGAAGAAGGTATAGATTGTGGAGGAACGGCCTGCGCACCATGCAATGAGTGTGAATTGGAGAGGACTCCATCTAATGACATTAGCGATGTAGTAAACATAAGAATGGCCAATGGAAATTCTTTTAATGGCCATGTGGATTCAACAGGTGACTTATTACTATCAACAGATGGAGAAATGAGTTTTGAGGCAGGTTTTGAGATAGAAGTGGGCGGTATATTAGAGGCAATAATCGAGACTTGTGACGAATACTTAGAGCGCATAAGCAATCGTCCATCTATGAACATAAGGATAGACGAAAGCATATCTCAAAAAGAAATTCTCGCATCATTGCAATCTACTCCAAAAGTGCTTTCAGTTGATTAAGATCTGGTATCACTATAGACTTACTACCAATACTAATTAATTTTTCAGATTTAAAATCTGAAAGCGTTCTGATTAAGGTTTCTTTTGCAGTTCCTGCCAAAGAAGCCAAATCTTCGCGACTTACCGCAATCGAAACATTATCTTGACCCTTAGCAGTTTTCTGAGCAAAAGTGATCAAGGCGTGAGCGACTTTCTGCCTTACTGTTCCATAGGCCATCTCTATGATAGCGGTCTCCGCTTCTTCCGTCCTGTTAGAAAGCATTTTAATAAACTGAATTGAAAAATCTCTGTTTCCATTGATTAAAGTAGAAAAATCATCCTTCGGAATCAGCCGAAGTGTGGTATCCTTGAGACAAGCAGCTGACTTGGTATATTGTTGATTTGTAATGAGTGCTTTGTATCCGAAAAATGACCCTTCGCCAAATATTTGCACTATTAATTCTTTACCTATTTCATTGGTATGATAAACTTTGACTTGACCTGAAACTACAAAGTATAACCATCGTGCGTTTTGCCCTTCTGAGAAGACTAAATCTTTTGGTTTATAATGTCGTAATTCTCGATCAAGAGAGATTTTTTCTAACTGTTCTTGTGCTTTGACTTCTGAAAAAAAAGAGCTAACAGACTCATCCGTATCTCCAGAAATTTTTGAGATCTTTTCTGATTTCTTTAACCTCATTTCGATAGCTTCTAAAAGCTCTGTATCATCAAAAGGTTTAGTTATATAATCTACTGCCCCTAAGCCCATTCCTTTTCTGAAGTCAGTTTTCTCGGCTTTAGCTGTTAAAAATATCAGCGGAATATGATTAAGCTTAGTATTCTGATTCAAGATTTTCAGTACTCCAAATCCATCTAATTCAGGCATCATTACATCGCACACAATGAGGTCCGGCACATGCTTTTTGGCCATCTCGACACCTTTTTTTCCATTTTCGGCAGCGAATACTTCATAATCCGACAATTCCAGAATTTCACATAAATTGTCCCTTACTTCAAAATTGTCTTCAATTACTAAAATTTTCTTCATTTGATACTGGGTATTCTGATCGTAAATGTTGTTCCCTTGTTTTCGATACTTACAAAGTCTATCGTTCCTTGTAACATGTCGACGTAGCGCTTGACAATATTCAAACCTAATCCCGTGCCTTGGATGTTCTCCACGTTAGACGCTCTAAAAAATCGATCAAACAAATGTTTTTGATCCACTTCAGGTATTCCTATGCCGCTATCCTTTATCTGAAACTGAAAAAAGCTCCCATCAAAACTCAATCGACAATGTATCGCTCCATTTACTGGAGTATATTTTATCGCATTTGATAAGATGTTAAAAAGAATATTTTTCAAAATCCTGAGATCAGTATGCAGCTTTGGAACATCATCATGCTCCACTTCTATTTCTTGACCTTCTTTAAGCAATCCTTTTACTTCATCAATAACTTCTGCACATAATTCCGGCACATCTATCTTTGACACTTCCGTTATGATTTTCCCCTCCTCTATTTTACTTAATGATAAAAAATCATTCAAAATTCCTGTGAGATTGTTTACTGCTGACTTAATCCTATCTACATGTTTCTGACGTTTGTCATTCTGTCCTTCATCCACATATCTTGATATAAGAGTGGCCGAAGACATAATAGTGCTCAATGGAGTACGGAATTCATGAGAAGCCATAGAGACGAATCTTGATTTCAGCTCGTTGAGCTCTTTTTCTTTAGACAATGCCTCGTTTAGCTCGTTTTCTCTTTCTTCTAATTCTTTTTTGGACTCAAGTAGACGATTTACTACATCTTCTAATTCTTCTGTTCTTTCTTGGACTTTCCCCTCTAATTCTTCATTTAAGACTAATAATTTCTTTTCTGCGTCTTTGACTTCAGAAAGATCATGTATGATGCCGGTGAATATCACCCTATCATTAAGGATTACTTTACTAACCGCTAACCTAAAGGGAAACAAATTGCCACTCTTTTTCTTTCCTACCACTTCTCTTCCTATACCAATTATTCGAGGCTTTTGTGTTCGATTATACCGTTCTACGTATCCGTCATGTTCACTGTGATAAGGCTCAGGCATGAGCATTTTGATATTATTTCCTATCACCTCATGAGCCTTATAACCAAATTGATTAGCGGCACTTTTATTAATCGATTCAACTACTCCTTTTTGATCTATGGTGATTATACCATCAATGGCTGTATTAATGACTCCCTGTAGAGTTAATGCTAATTCTTCTAAGTTATCTTTCATAGATGATTACTATCATGATGTAGGATGATTGGTATCATATAGTCCCTAAAGTAGTACATATACTTTTGACAAAAAAGTATCACTAAAATGAATCTACTTGGACCAATCAAAGAAATCATGCAAAAAGACCTGATTACAATCACCCCAACAACTAAGTTGGTTGATGTCGGTCGATTATTCAAAAAACACGCTATACATCATCTACCTGTAACTGTCGGTAAGCGATTGGTCGGCATCATTAGTAAGACTGATTATCTCCATTTTAAAAGGGGATTCGAAAGTCCTGAAGAGTCCAGTCGTTATGAACTGTTTAGATTAAAAAAAACTAATGCTAAGGAAATTATGACTACTAATATGGCTACACTTGAGCCCGAAGATAAGATCAATATTGCGCTTGAAATATTTAATACCAATAGATTTCATGCTATACCCATCGTCAAGAGAGGTAGACTTGTAGGTCTGGTAACTTCTTATGACATCATCCACACCATATCAAAAGATCAAAAGGTGGAGAAAAAATATACTCAGTCATGTTAGAAGTAAAGATATATGGTAAACCCTCATCACTCTATGAGTACATCAAAACGAATGTAACTCACGCCGCAGACAAAGCTCATATTGGCCTAAACCTTAAGGAAATAATCAGTACAGACAAAATCATAGAAAATAAAATTATGAGTATTCCAGCAGTCGAAATTAATGGAGAGATAATCCAAAGGGGTAAAAGAGAACTGAATGACTATCTCGAAGAGCTGAACACGAAAATCATGCAAATAGAAAATTATGGGAATATGAGAAGAATAATAGTTCCAGTGGATTTTTCAACAACTGCTGATAATGCTGTGAATTATGCTTTTGAATTGTCACAACATATAGAAGGAGCAGTTATCCAAATCATCCATGTGTACCACCCATCACCTCCTACTGCTAACGGCATCACTTATATTGATCCTAAAATTGAGGAACTCAGGCGTGATAAATTTAGAAAGTATGTAGAAAAAGTAAATTTAAAATTCAACATCGGAGCAAAAAGTCAGACAATTATTGATGGCAAATTTCTTGTCGGATTTGCAGCTAAAGAAATAGTGAGATATGCACAAGAATTTAGCAATGCTATAGTCGTCTTAGGAAGTAATGGTGCTAATGGTACATTCAAAAAATTATTTGGATCTGTATCTACATCTGTAGCCCTAAATGGCAAAACACCAGTGCTCATAGTACCACCGCAAGTAGAATTCAAAAGAATTAAAAAGGTGGCCTATGCCATCAATAAAAATGTCATGGATGATAATGTGGCTGCTGAATTAAAATCCTTTATAAAACCTTTCAATTCGAGATTAGATCTGGTACACATCAACTGTGATAAGGAACAAAAAACCTTGAACGATATCTATATCCCTAAGCGTTTAAAAAAAGGAAGTGTCTATTATCACAATCTGTGTCACGAAGATGTCAGCAAAGGTATCTACAAATACTGTGATCAAAATGATGTAGATCTCATATCCTTATCTCCCGATCGCAGAGGTTTTTTAAGCTCAATTTTTCATCAGAGCGTCACTAAGTCCTTTACTATAAGTACCAACAAACCCTTATTAATTATCCCTATAAAAGTTTAATCATGAAAAAAATCCTCGTACCTGTAGATTTTTCCTACGTTTCAGAAAACGCACTTGAGTACGCCATAAAGAGCAATCCCGATGCACATATCGTGGTTATGCACGTCTTCAATGGTCTATTCTCTCAGCAAAATCGATATCTCAAATCTTGGACCACGAAGTCACAAGCGATATATGAACAACTGGTTAGGATGATCAAAGATGTATCTACATCACGAGATTGGAATAAAAACATATCAATAGAAGTTAGGGAAGGAGATGTTCTTAAACATATCAAAAAAGTTATTTCAGAATTTGACATAGATGAGATATATATGGGGACTAGAGATAAACACGATATTATCGATAAGCTCCTTGGCACTATCACTCTTTCAGTAGTCAAATCAGTTCATATTCCAGTCTATGTAATACCACGTAGGGCAGCCTATACTCAGTATAATGGAGTCATGGTAGCCATCGATAATGAACAAGATTTTCAATTGGTCGCCAAAAAAATGAAAGAATGGAATAAAACTCATCGATCCTTTATCAAGTTTCAAAACGTTAACAACGATGATACTTTTAATCTCAGACAGACTGAGAGCCTTGTTTATCAGTTGCTAAGTGATAACCCCCACCCTTCTCCATTTGAAGTAAGTGTGGTGAGCAAAGGTCAAGTATCTCAATCACTATTAGAAATAGCTCAAGATGATGCGCTTGATTTACTTGTGCTTTTCTCCAAGAAGGAGTCATTCTATAACTCCATATTCTTCAAAAGTTTATCCAAAGAGCTCATTTTGAATACCGAATTGCCATTACTTTTTCTGTAACAAGAGCTCAACGAGCGCATGTAATTCTCAATGAAATATATTTTCACCAAGACTTTATGGTCATTTTTGAATGATCGTGAGTACCGACAGCTCCTCTTAACTACCTTTTTTGTATTGGCTTTAGGGAGCATAGTATATAGAGTCTTAGAAGGTTGGTCATGGATTGATTCTATTTATTTCTCTCTGATCACATTGACTACTATTGGTTATGGAGATTTTTCTCCTCAGACAACAGAAGGTAAGCTGTTTACCATCTTTTACATACTTATTGGTGTGGGGATCATCTTAACCTTTATTAACACTGTCTATCATCACTATTTTTCTAACAGAAATGAAGATGACTCTAAACAATAGGTTTAACAATCATGATGATAATCATTGGCAGAATTGATATAGATCATGTTTTGTCTTGGCTGATGATCTCATCTTTGATATATCATAAAAAAGATAATTGGAAGCAATTAATTGATAGTGACTATGGGAGGTGAGGACCTCCCTTTTAATCAAATTAAATGAAGATTTTAAATGTGTATTTCTAATAAAAAAATAACTGAGTTAATGACGGCCAATCCTACATCTGTACACGCAGATACATTGATGAAAGAGGTAGCTAAAATATTCGAAAATGCCTCATTTCATCATATTCCCGTCGTCGATGATGATGGCACCTGCATAGGCGTGATTAGCAAGTCAGATTATTATCAACTTCAAGATAAATTCACTCTTTTTGGATGCGGTAATGCACAGGAGGATAATGATAGGTTCTTTGATAGTATAACTGCTGAAGAAGTAATCACTGAAAAATTAGTTCACCTAAGCATTAATGCAAAGGTCAAGGAAGCCATCTCAATTTTCTTAGAAAATAAGGTACACAGTATAGTGATACAGGAAAATGGAGTTCTTAGAGGAATCCTTACACCGTATGATATTATTCAAGAGGTAGAAGTTCTTCCTTGTTTAGAACTCCAAACTGCATAACATGAAGCCTCTCGTAAAAGATATCATGGTTGACGCAGTCAATACTGTCTCCCCTGAAACGACATTTGATCAGCTCATATCATTGATGCGTACTAAGCAGACATCACACTTAGTGGTAACTAATACAGAAAACAAGGTCTTAGGAATGATCTCCTCAAAAGACATTATGAATAAGCTTCTGTCAATTGCCTACTCCACTTCTGGCAAGGCTTATACACTCAAGATGATGCATAGCTTTTTAGCTTGTGATATGATGACGACACCTGTAGTCAGTATAGGCCAACACGCATCATTGTCCTATGCTCATAAGTTGTTGTTATCTCATGATGTTCATGCACTGGCAGTTGTTGATGATGATCAAAAGCTCATAGGTATAATCACTTACTATGATCTATTGAAGACATTGTTTCCAAATCCATCTAAAAACTTATTGTTAAGCGCATCAAATTAAGAGGCGATGAAAACTATATTTTTCTTATTAATCTCTATTGTTTTAGTCGTCGACCAGGTCAGAGACGATAATAGGCCGCAAGAAATCGAATGCTTTGTTGAGTTAGATCAAGAGCTCCTTAATTTATGGCCGACAATGCAAGTCAAGGATGAATATGACTTATCCATCGTGCAGAAAAAAATAAAAGATCTTTGGTGCGACCATTTTGTCTATCATTTTAAAGATGAAAATCTGGTTTATGTATCATCCCAAGTTGATGTTATAATACAATTAAATTTGAATGATCGTCAATTAATAACCATATCTGCGTGGAACCTACTAAGAGCTAATCAAGAATTAAGGAATTCACATCATATCACGGACTATCCATTAGACCCGTTATTTGACTTTTTTATGTATCATCAGGAGACAAAATCGACCATTTCAGACCCCTTGTTTGGCTTAAGAGAATGGGGAGAATTTGTAAAAAATATTGATGATATGACTTCAGAATTTGAGTCATATCAGTGCATAGTTGAAAGCCAAATAGCGCTATACTTCCCGTTGATGGATATACAAACACATAATATGATAGTATCCGATTTAGGTCAATGTATTGAAGATCTTTATGCATCCCTTGATTCAGGTTATACTGACGACTTCATCATGCCATGTGACATGATCGAGACCAAATATGCAGAACTCCTAAGGCTATACTCTTCAATATGTCAAAGCCAAGAATTACCTGGGCTATAAATTCTGTACTTAAGGGTATTGTGAATTACCTCTTGATTACATAATTGCACTATCATTCGCCATAGTTGATATGTCAACATCTATCCAATTTATAAATGCTCGTCTGTATGAAGCCAATGAACTCTATTGTTTGCTGGTGATATAACCTTATTTGGTGGAACTTGCTGTGACGGTTTCAAAGTCAATTGAGAGATATTAATAAGAGCATTAACTCCATGCTTATTCAGCACCTAATATTCGTAAAAAGGAGCTTTTAATAATAGTGTCGAGTCTGGTACGCTCAAAATTCTGCTCGCCAATATTTGCCCCTGTAGAGTATCTTGATTAGTTGTGAAATTTAACTCAATTCCAGCATCGTCAAACGAGTGTGGCCTGCAGTTGATATATCAACTTTATCACTCACCCCCAAACCTAATGGCGCAGTGTTCATAGTTTAGGGGGAGGCGTTGTTTCTCACAGCATGTATAATACACCTGCTTTATCAAAAGTTGTTTTGATACCTAAATCTTTAAACTGATAATAGGCGATAATACTATCGTCTTGTTCTGGATCTTTGATGAGATGTTTAAGCCTTCTCACTTCACCTATCGATAAAGCCCTATCCCATATACAATTAGTACTGTATAATTCCTCCCTGCCCAACCTTTGTAACTTCCGGTAAAATTAATCACAACTCTTCCATCGACTTAGATTAAGATCGATAAAAACTAAAAGGAGTGAACATCAGTAGATGTTCACTCCTTGATTAATGCTGAGCTAAAACCCAAAATAAAGTACGATTGGTTGAGACAATTTAGATGATTTTTTCTACCACTTCGTGAAAGATGTTATCACACTAATGGGTTCCTCTCAGCTGGGTTCGATTGATGCAATGGTCAAATTGGGTTGATTTATAACTTATGCTGCCTTATTACCAGTTATAGATTGAGGCGTCACAATCTTCATGTCTACCTTCTTTGACTTAGTTGTTTTTTTAGACCAAAATGTAACACCCAGCATAGCACTTAAAAAAATGGGTACAGCCAAGTATGCAAAGATCGGTGCCCCAATAAATAGGGATCCTATAACGATCGTCATAAGCATGTAAAATCGGATTATGATGGTGTCAAAAGAGGCTTCAAAATAATTCATGATATATTGATTTAATGATTTTATTAATACTGTAAAGATGATGGGTTAATGCGTCTGGACATATGACTTTGATCAATAGAAAGGATGATCTTCATCATAAAATATTCATTCAAAAATATTTTTCTATCGAGATAGGTATTAGCACATCACATTCCATCATATTAGTCTCCTGCTTGATTAACTCTTCAAATTCTATAAGCGTTGGTCTTAAAGTATATTTAAGCTCATTTGATCTATCTGCCCATGCCTCATAATTCTCAGTAAGACTGCTGATAGTTTCTTCCTTATCAGGGACGTCGATTAGCTCCCATAGCAGCTCACCTCCTCCCGATGGAGTAATCATAAAAGTGATCCAATTCTGTTCTTCTGTCTGTTGATTAAGAAACAACCGTCCTTTATGTTGTTTAACTATTTGCCTCTCTCCTATAGAAAACAGCGTGTCCCTATATGTGATAATCGCCATTAACGAATCTTCATTGATCATCACAAAAGGAAAACATTGCTTCTTTCCAGGTATATACAATCCTCCATCTACAATAGAACAATTCTCCGTTTCCTTAACTCGATTGATATCGGCTATAAACTGGTAATTGCTTTGTTCGAATATAATCCTGTCTTCGACATAAATCTGGTTGCTATCACTCTGACAGAGATAAATACCTTGGTATTCTTCTGGTATATAATTCAGGACAGCTACTCCTGGCGGCATAGCATCATCAAAAAACACATTCATCTCACAGCCCCCTAAAAGACAAAAACTCATTATAATAAGTATCAGTTCAGTCAACTTCATAAGACTAATATTTGAAAGTTACGGTATCATGTAAGAATACAAATGATCATTTACTCGCATTCTTAAAATGACTTCCTTGATTAAAAATTTGATAAATAGTAATTATTAGGCCCGATTATTTTTTTAATAATCTATAGATAAGACAGGTATGTCGATATGATTAACCATCAACTCTACATTACTTCCTTGAATTATTCTTTTGATTGGATTGCGATTGTGATTTGATATTCCGACAATGTCTATTCCTAATTCTTGTATGAAATGTCTTGCGCCTGCCTCAACAGAATAATCTGAATAAAAGTGACATTTGATATCCATATCACTTGCTATCTTTTCAAAGCTCTGCTGCGCTCTTGACACCATGACATATGGTTCAGAAAAAAACGAAGATGTGTTAATCGTCAACAGATGTAATTCTCTAACACCTAATTTGCGTATAATCGTCAAAAATTGTTCAAAGCATGTTTGCTCGGACTTTGCTAAAGAAGTAACAAAAGCAGCCTTCTCAAAAGAAATAGAGCGAATCTCCTCTTTGATAACTAAGATTGGACAATGAAGCTTACGCACAACCTTTTGGGTATTAGACCCAATAAACCATTCGCTCTTGCCACTCACCCCATGCGATCCTATAACTATAAGATCTATGTCGTGATCTAACAGATAGTTTTGCAATGCTACGTGGAGCTTAGCTTCACCAATTTGGTAACTACATCGAGTTCCCCTACTGACAATCTCACTACTGAGTTTTGACAAGGTATTCTTGTGATCTTCGTTTTGAGATTCACATGAGTGAAATATTATAAGCTCCTCAACGTCCAAAGGAACAATCAATTGTTCCGCAAATGCTAATGCATTCATTGAGCAATCGGAAAAATCTAAGGGTACTAAAATTTTCATATAATCACTTAAATTTATAATTGACCAATGAGCTTATGAGTATTATCCTTTTTATGATAGTGACGCTCCTTATACTTTTCTATTAATCTATTCATCTTGAGGATGGCTTCATATGCAGCTCTATTTTCGACTTGATTGATGCCTTCTGCATATAGACTTTTACCTTTTTCAGGTTTAATAAGTAGCGACACTTTATATTTATTTTCTACCGCTTTTACCGCTATATCTATTGTATTGATGAATGGATATTTTCCATACTTTTTATTGAGAAGGCTATCATAGTAACCTTTTAACAATTCTTGATTTTGATGCTTTGGTGCTTCTAATTTGATGTCCATGATTTTATTTATTTAGATAGTTGTGAATGTAATCCCTTACGGTTTTGAACTTCCAGAGTCCAATGATCTGTTTTGATCGTCTGTAACCATAGATCGGCGGACCGCCTGAATATCTGAATATTCATTCCCAGTTTAGCCAAAAATTCGTATTCCAAGGATTCTATTGTTTTTTGGTGATCAAGATCAATCTGGACGGGTACGTTTATATCAGTGATCTCTGAAATATTTAGACTATTATCCCATTCATCTTGAGGTGCAGAACCTTCGTATTTTTGATGACTGGTCTGATAAAATCTAATATCTAACCCAGGAAATAAAAAATTGAACTTTTGCCTTAATTCAGCAAGGGACTGTTGTGGATATATAGTCATTTCTTATACATTTTATATGTACAAGATTAGAGGAGATTAGGAGTCTAAAAAATGACCATAATCACGCATATGGATGATATTGATCACTTATGATCTTCTACCCGACATTATTCACTTTCTTTTAACCAGCCAATAAACTCTTCTATGATCGACCTATTCTCGTTTTGCGATAGGTATACCAGCATTCCTTTCTTATTGACGATCTCATATTGTGGGATGTTGTATATCTCATAGTCATCTTGGATCTGCTCAAAGTCTGATGCCCAGACATTAGTGCCTAATATATTTTTGGATAGTAAAGTAGATTTCCAAATCTCCCGATTGTCATCAATATTGACATTGAGTAGTTTAACGCCTTTATTCTGCAATTCTAATCGCATAGATTCGTATTTCTCAAAATTGCGCAAACAAGGTTTACACCAACTGGCCCAAAAGCTAATGTAGACTACTTCACCCTTCAGTTCGTCGAGTGTTTGAGTCGAATCATTTAGAGTTATAAATGGAAAATCCGGAGCTTGCGATTGACCAAATATTGGACTAATGATCGAGGACAATAGTATAATATATATAAGTCGCATCTGCTTAATGTAATTGTGCACTTGGCTTCAACAGGTCAGGGAATTTCTTTTTAAACTTGTTTAGTCTTGGTATAGAAACCGCCTTTACATATCCTTGATTCGGATTGCGACGTTCAAAGTCTTGATGGTAATCTTCAGCATCATAAAATGCTTCAAATGGTACTACCTCTGTTACAATATTTTTTGAGAATATCCCCGACTCTTGAAGCTGAGACTTGTAAGATTCAGCTATAGATTTCTCTTTATTGTTGAGATAGAATATGGCTGATCTATACTGAGGGCCTCTATCAGGTCCTTGTTGATTTAAGGTGGTTGGATCATGAGATCCAAAAAACACCTGAAGCAATGTCGGATAATCAATCATAGTGCTATCATAGTAGACCTCTACAGCCTCTGCATGATTAGTCCATCCCGCACTTACTGCTTTATAGTTAGCATTTGTGGCTCTACCTCCAGAATACCCAGAGATCACCTCCTCTACACCTATCACTGATTCGAATATGGCCTCTACACACCAAAAGCAACCACTGGCAAAGTAGGCCCTGTGTAAAGTGTCTAGATCTTTTTTGGGCTGGACGACAATCTCTTCTAACACTCGTTCTTCTGTTTCTGGGGCTACAGTTTTGGATCCCGAACAGGAGAAGTAAGAACTCACTACCATTACCACCGACAAAATCATATTGATATTCATGCTACTATTAGTTGTACTTACTATTAACTACAAAATATGTTTTAGTGTTTTACCAATCCTAAAGAAGATCTCCAATATGTCTCCGATAAAACGAATTTTGGATTTATCCTTCAGAACGATATGCCTTAGGAGACTTACCCAAATTCTTCTTTACAAAATAGCTAAAGTGTCCAGGCTCTCCGAAACCCAAAGCATAGGCAATATCTGACACATTCCAATCACTCTGCTTCAAAAGCTTTTTAGCCTCTAACAGCATTCTCTCCGATATCACTTGAGAAGTTGTTTTTTGGGTAATCGTCTTGATAGATTTGTTGAGATGATTGACATGTATATTGAGTTGGTCAGCATAGTCCGATGGACTGCGCAGTTTGATTTCTCTATGATCTTCGTCGATAGGAAATTGTCGTTCCAATAACTCCATAAACAAATTAGCTATTCGTTCAGCGGCTGTAGAAACACTCAATTTGGGTATCTGAGTCTTATCCATTTGTTGAGCAAGATGGACCAAATCAAATATTTTGATGCGTAATAGATCATACTTATGCTGATAGTCGGACTCTATAGTCGAGAACAATTGATAGAATATCTCTTCTACCTTTTCCTTATGTTGCTGATCTAAATGAAATATGTGCTGACCTATTGGATGAAACACTTCATAGTTCTGAAGTGAACCAAAATTTTGAAAAAAAGCATCGTTAAAAATACAAAAGCATCCTCGAGTAATTAGATCAGTACGATTCCATTTATAAGGAATTTGGGGATTAGAAAAGGATAAAGCCACCCCATTTACTTTTACTATTCGATCTGCATAATGTACTATGCCCTCTCCTTCAACCATCATCACTTTATAGTAGTTACGCCTGACATATGGTACTGGCTTGGCATTTTCACCAATATAAGGTTCTAATCGGAATACATTAAAATGGCCAGTATCAGCTAACCTATTAGGAATATGACCAAGAGTACGTTGATAAAACTGTTCTATTTCCTCTATGTGACTCATCAATTATATATAGCCATTCATGGAGAAAGGTTGATCATAAAGTCTCTTTCCTGTCGCTTGATAAAGAGCATTTGCCAATGCTCCAAAGGCTGGCGGAAAAGTGGGCTCTCCTAAACCTGTCGGATCGATATTGTTTTCGACAAAAAACACCTCGATATTCTTAGGAGCATCTTTCATTCTTATCATCCGATATTGATGAAAATTCTGTTGTTGAGGGATACCCTCTACAAATGAAAGTTGTCCAAACAGCGCATTACCAATGCCATCGATGATCGCTCCTTCTGCCAGATTTTTAGCAGCATCGGGATTAATTAATATACCACAATCCACCGCACAATAGACATTTTCAATCACAGGGTGACCATCCTCTATACTGACCTCCACGACTTGTGCAGAATACGAGTTATGACAATAATAAGCGGCAACCCCACGATATATAGCTGATCGAGGTTGATTCCAATTTGATTTGTTACGGACTAATTTCAATACTCCGGCTAATCGATTTGGATTATAGTCGTTCTTTTCACCTATTGGATTTCGAGCGGCACGATCCAATAGTGCCAACCTAAAATCTATAGGGTCTTTACCTAACTCTTCTGCTATCTCATCTAAGAAACATTGCTCTGCACAGGCTATAAAATTAGATCTCGGTGCTCTGAATGATCCAATACTTATATTGGAATCGATTGTCCAAGATTCTGCTAAATAATTATCGATGGCTCCTGCTGGAAAACGATTAGCATATAATGGACTTTCGTTAGTACCTCCGGCATTAATGTGGATGGCGTGAAGGTCATCCTCATCATTTATGGCGGCTTTATATGTTGCCATATATGCTGGTCTATATATCCCCCCTGTCATATCATCTTCACGAGTGTATACCAACTTTATAGGCGCATTTACTTTTTGTGATATCACCGCTGCTTCGACTGCCCAGTGAGAATAGGATCGTCTTCCGTATCCCCCACCAAGGCGTGTCATATTGATTTCAACTTTTTCTAGAGGAATACCAAGACGATTTGCAATTGCTTTTTGGGTAAATTCTGCCTTTTGAAGCGGACCATTTAATACTGCCTTATGTTCTTTTACATCGGCAAAGAAATTCATTGGCTCCATACAATTGTGTGCCAGATGCGGTCCAGTATATGTACGCTCGATAATCTTCTTGGCCTTTGCAAAGGCTGTATTGGGTATACCATCTTTTCTGACCTCTTTATTCATTTGCTTAGAGGCTGCTCGCATATCAACAAAATGATCAGTCGAACTTTCTAATCCAGCAGGGATATTCAAAGTCTGAGGATCTCGACCCCAAAATTGTCTTTCTTCAGAGTAGGTATCGAAAGGGGTCCATTCTACTTCAACTTCCTTCTTGGCATTCATCACTTGCCAAGTACTTTCGCCGATCACAGCTACTACCTCAAGAAATGAACAAGTATCAAAATGAAGGCGCAAAAAATCATCATTCAGCACCTTAATGCTAAATACATCAGTAATACCAGGTAATTTAAGAGCCGCTCCAGCATCAAATGATTTAAGCTTCAATCCAAAAGCCGGTGGATGTATGATCATGGCTGTCAACATACCTTGCTCATATATATCAATGCCATATAACGCCTGACCTGTGACAATCTTTTTGCTATCTACGTTTTTGCGAGAGGTTCCTATGATATGATATTGCTCTGAGGACTTAAATTCTATATCCGATGGCATAGTGAGTTCAGCCGCCTTGGAGGCCAGATCTCCATATCCGATCGACTTAGAACTCTTGTTGTGATACAGCTTCCCTTTTTCGGTTTTAATTTCTTCAATTGGAACATCCCAAGTCAACGCTGCAGCCTCTCTCAATAGATGTCTGGCGACTGCTCCAGCTCGACGCAATCCGTCCCATCCATATCTGATAGCGTTACTACCTCCTATGAATTGGCGTTGATATAATTCTGTATCCAATGGTGCCTGTTCTACTATTACATCCTTCCAATCTACATCAAGCTCCTCAGCAACGATCATAGGCATAGACGTCTTAACATTCTGCCCCCCTTCAGGGTTTGGAGACATTATCGTCACTTGGCCATTTGAAGCGATTTTAAGGTATCCGTTTAGGGTATTCCACTTGACATGGGAATCATCATTTTGGGAATTGCAAGAAGTAAAGAATGAAAAATTCACCATCATGCCTCCACCTACTAAGGCAGAAGACTTAATAAATGATCGGCGATTCAACGATTTATTCATATTTGCATATTAACCCAGCACCTCCTTATTACCCAAGAATGGCTGATTGTATTGCCTCTTACCGGTAGCTCTATACATAGCATTAGCTACAGCTCCAAAAATCGGAGGAAATGGTGGCTCTCCCAGTCCAGTTGGATCAATTCCATTTTGCACAAAATGAACATCAATTTCTTTAGGAGCTTCACTCATGCGGATCATACGATATTCATGAAAATTGTTCTTCTGTGGCACACCATCTTCAAAGGTCAGTTCTCCATAGAATGCATTGCCTATACCATCGACTATTCCGCCTTCGGCCATATTGGTGGCAGCATCTGGGTTGACCACTACTCCACAGTCTATAGCACATGTAACTTTCTGTACTACAGGCTGACCATCTTTTATCTCGAGATCTAATACGTGTGCGGCATAAGAATTATGACAAAAATAGGCCGCTACCCCTCGGTGTAATCCTTCACTTTTATTATTCCATTCTGACTTATCCCTCACGAGCTCCAATACTCCAGCATAACGATCTGCATCATAATCATTTTTTTCTCCTACAGGATTATCCTTAGCTCGTTTCAGGAGCTCCAATCTAAATGCTATAGGATCTTTGCCCAGTTCTTCAGCGACTTCATCCAAGAAAGATTGCTCTGCTCCTGCAATAAAGTTGGATCGAGGAGCCCTAAATGCGCCTATGGTGATATTAGAATTGATGGACCAATCTTCTGCTAAATAGTTATCTATCGCCCCGGCTGGAAATCGATTAGCATACAACGGACTCTCTGGGATACCACCTGCCTTGACATGTATAGCCGTAAGTTGATTATCCTGATCAAAAGCAGCTCTATAAGTGGCATGATAGGCAGGTCGATATATGCCATTGGTCATATCATCTTCTCGGGTATACATGAGCTTGACAGGAGCATTTACCTGTTTAGATATTAATGCCGCTTCTATGACATAGTGTCCGTAGGCTCTCCTTCCAAATCCTCCACCCATTCGGGTCATATCCATTTCCACATTTTCTACAGGTATCCCCAAACTCGCAGCAAGAGTAGGCACTAAGAAACTCGGGATCTGTAGCGGTGTGGCTATTTTGACTTTATCTCCCTGTACATGAGCAAATGAGTTCATCGGCTCCATACAGTTATGTGCTAAGAATGGGGCACTATAGCTTCGCTCTATGACTTTAGTGGCATCTCTAAAGGCCCTCTCTGGGTCACCATCTCTTCGAGCTACCCTTCCTGGTTTAGCGGATAAAGTGGCCATCTTTACCTTATGTTTCTCTGACGATTCTAAACCAGCAGGGATGGTTTTTTCTTCTTTCCCTCTCCATCCACTTATCATCTCCTTATAGGTGGCAAATGGTTTCCAATTAACTTTAAGCTTCTTTTTCGCTTGCATGACTTCCCAAGTAGAACTACCCACGATAGCTACGACTTCCGGAAATGCATTGGTATCGAATCCTCCTTTGTCTTGCCCTTCTTGATATGTTGAAATAGCAAAGATATCTCTAATACCAGGCATAGCCATAGCATCAGTACCATCAAAAGAATCTAAGGTCATACCAAATCCAGGTGGATGGGCAATCATAGCGATCATCATACCTTCAGCCTTATAGTCCACACCAAACATCGGTTGACCAGTTACTATATCCTTACCATCAACATTCTTTTTAGAATGTCCTATCAGTTGAAAATCATTAATATCTTTTAGCTCCACTTCTTCTGGGACTGGCATCTCTGCGGCCTGTGAGGCTATAGCTCCATAGGAGATTTCCTGAGCTGTAGCTTTATGTGTAAGCATTCCAGCTTTAGTTTCTATTTCATCCATTGGAACCTGCCATAATTCAGCAGCAGCTTGCTTCAGCATATGCCTGGCCGAAGCCCCCGCCATACGTAGCGGCTCCCATCTTGACATGATTCCCCTACTACCACCTGTAAACTGCATCCCATAATCCGTAGGATGATAGGGGGCTTGTTCTACCAGTACATTTTTCCAATCAACATCTAACTCTTCTGCTACCAGCATAGGCATAGAAGTACGAACATTTTGCCCGAATTCTGGATTAGGCGCATAGATAGTCACCACCCCATTATCTCCGATCTTCAGATAAGAGTTAATAGTAAACCACTCCTCAGGCATGACTAATTCTGTCTCTTTCGGGCCAGATGAACAAGACGCTAACCAACTAAAACCTAACATCAATCCACCACCTGCGGCGACGGATGACTTCAAAAATGATCGTCTATTTAGTGAAGTTTTTACTACTGTCATTTTGAATCTTGTTTTTAGTATGAATTAACTATTCTTGGCTGCTGTCTTGATGGCCGCCTTAATACGAGTATAAGTACCACATCTACAGATATTACCATTCATAGCTGTATCTATATCTTGATCAGATGGATTAGCATTTTTTTTAAGCAGTGCTGCTGCACTCATGATCTGACCTGCTTGACAGTATCCGCACTGAGGTACATCATGGGCTATCCATGCTTGCTGCACAGGATGATCGCCATTATCTGATAAACCTTCGATGGTAGTTATTTTTTTACCTGCCAAACCCTGGACGGGCATAGAGCATGATCTCATTGCTACTCCATCGACATGTACGGTACAAGCGCCACACTGAGCGATGCCACACCCATATTTCGTACCAACTAAGTCGAGATGATCTCTCAGAACCCATAATAATGGTGTATTCGGGTCAACATCGATTTCTTTTTGCTGACCATTTATAGATAATTCAATAGTTGCCATAGACGATAATTAAATTTTTCCTTACCTAAAATACTAATATCAATCATTTTGGTCAGGATATATTACACTATTCAATCCTTCGGTTACAAAAATCAAATAGCACCTTATACTATTTGAGATCATAATTGGAGTAGATAATGATTATAATTTTTACTTATACTGCGTTAAAAATACTCGTAATAGCTACGGCTATTACTGTGTTTTTTGCCTTGTCTAAATCATAAATTACAGATCAATCCAATACGACATTATAAATCACAAATAGTATTATACATAGTTTTTATCTTTTGAAGCCATTTTCCTGAAAAATTGAAAGTGAGCAACAGTACGCTCTTTTTGCATGGAGGCCATGGTATGGAATAATGCATTACCTAATGAAAAAGCACCGATCATACTGCCAAAATATAAAGCATTGGAATTATTAATTATTAATTTATGATCGCATTCTTGTATCAATGGAGAGTGTATACTATCAACTATACAAACCGTTGTAGCAACCTTAACACTCTTAGCATATTTAATCGCAGATAATGTCTGACGTGGGCATTTGTCAAGTCCTATGGCAATGACCAAATCTTGATCTGTAAAATGTGCCATATTACTATACAACTCGCCATGATATTCTGTATTGGCATGGACATTAGGCAGAATAGCTCGAAATAATCTTTCAAAATATTTTGCAACAATTCCTACATGACCCAATCCAATTACGTATGTTTTAGTGGCACTAAGTATACCCGAAGCAACTTCACTCAAAGTCGCCATACTTTGGCTTTCATAGGTCTTCTGAAGCAACATTATGTCTCCTAAAAGTGCTTCCTGTGCAATTTTATATGCATCAGGATGATCCTCTATATCCTTAATCATTCCACTGAAGACAGAATCAATTCTTGTCAAATGCACCTCTTTCTTTAAAATCTCTTTTAACTCATGAAATCCTTTTAGCCCTATTCCTTTACAAGCCTTAACTACCGTACTCGGATCAACATTAAGATGCATCGCTAATTCTTCCATCCTCATTAAGACTACTTTGTTAGGGAAGTCCAATGCAAATTGAATGATCAATCGTCGTTTTTTGGGCAGTTTCTCTATTTCAATTTCATTGAGATTTATCATATACCTCTATTTTAAAACATTGGTTTTTGAAATGATTTACTATATTAATATTGCTTAATAATAATATACAATAAGAATATTGTTTATTTAAATTTTGTGAAGACTTTACAAATCAAAATGCCATGTTTCTATTGCTTCACATTTTGAAGTATAAATTGTGATACTCTAAACAACATAAAAATGTCTGCCAAAATTTGGAGTAGCCGGATGGCTTTTATAATCACCTCCTCGGCTTTCGCTGTTGGATTGGGTAATATTTGGAGATTTCCTTACATAACTGGAGAAGGTGGTGGTGGAGCTTTTTTATTGGTTTACTTGATATTAATCATACTTATTGGCATTCCAGTAATGACTATTGAAATCACTTTAGGTAGAATGGCTCAAAAGACTCCATTGATTGGATATGGTGAATTAACCACACATAAGTCCTGGAATTTAATTGGCTGGTTAGGGGTAGTAGCCAACATACTCATTATGAGTTACTATGTTATGATTATGGCATGGATAACAGCTTACTTTTGGGAGTTCCTTTCGGGTAAAATATTCCATTCTGCGAGCAGTGGGATCGCCATGCATTTTAGCAATATTACCTCCAACTACATACTGATACTAATTTTAATTTTAGCCATCCTTTCTGCGGCATTCCTAATCTTACGACAGAGTCTCCAATCAGGGTTAGAGCGATATTCTAAAATTTTGATGATTGGTCTTATCATACTTCTGATATCTCTAACCATATGGAGTGCCACTTTAGACGGTGCAGCCGAAGGATATAAATGGTTTCTCTATCCCGATTTTTCGAAAATCACTATCACAGTTATCATCAGCGCTTTAGGACAATTATTCTTTTCTATAGGAGTCGGAATGGCGGTTGCATTTGTATTCGGGAGCTATATTTCTACTAACCAAAACTTGATCAGAAGCACTACTTATATCGTCTTGGCAGATACCTTTTTCGCCATACTCGCCGGACTACTCTTATTCCCCATTATATTCAGTTATGATCTCAGTCCAGATTCAGGACCTAATCTTGTATTCATCACTATGTCTTCTATATTTATGGAAATAGATAATGGATGGTTATTAGGGGCACTATTCTTCTCATTACTTTTTATGGCGGGATTTACATCCTTAATCTCAAGCATTCAAGCCATACAAAATAGCCTGGCGGATCGTTTCGATATTTCAGAATTGCAATCATTACTCTGTAGCATTCTTATAATATTTTCGATAAGTATTCCCGTTGTACTTTCTTTTTCAGAGTTTTCCTTCACAATTTTTGAATTAAACTTCTTCGAGCTTTTAGACTATTTAACCAACAACATTATGCTACCAGTAGGAGGATTATTAATAGTACTTTTCGCTGGGCACAAAGTCGGTTATGAAAGATTGAAAATCGAGCATAACGGACATTCTTATATACATCCCATTTGGAGACCAATTATTAAATATTTCATTCCAATAGCCATATTGATAATTTTAATTAATGGAATCAGATGATTCTTAAGAATATGACATTTAAATACAAATAATAGATTATGAAAAAACCACTTTCTGTAAGTTTCATAATAGGAATGTTCCTTTTAATGGTGTGCTGTAAAACACCATCTACCTCCCTAATGCCGAACATTGATACGGTAGATGAAAAAATGAATACTCTTTCGCCCTCTGCATGGCCTCATGGAGAATATGAAGAATATTTAGCCATGGATAACCGCACTTTCCCTGATAATCCTATGGCCATAGGAAAAAACGGGGCTGTAACCACCACCTTTCATGCTGCAGCTTCAAGAGCGGGTTTGGAAGCACTTAAGTTAGGAGGATCTTCGGTAGATGCCGCCATGACTGCTGCATTGACTCAGATAGCACTTAATGCAGGTGCGGTAATTAGTTACTTTGGTATTATTAATATGGTCCATTATGATGCTTCTACGGGTGAAATAGTCAGTATGGATGCCACTTGGAATAGTGTTCAAAATGAGACCGACCCCTTGTCTATCCCAGGTAAGGTAGACCCTAATAATCTATTCAACAAAAAAGAACCAAGTGGAAGAACCGCATTGGTAGGTGGCTTTATGAAAGGATTAGAAGAAGCACATCAGCGATATGGCAAATTGCCTTTCCAGCAACTATTTCAACCAGCCATCCATATTGCGGATCAAGGTATACCGCTTTCAAAAAAGACAGCTGATATGTTTCAACGAAGAGATGATGTGTTGAGAAGGCTGCCCGAAACTAAGGCAACTTTGGTCAAGCCTACAGGTGAGAGTTATATGGCTGGAGATTTGTTTAAACAGCCAGCCTTGGCAAAAACCCTTACTAAGATTTCAAAAGATGGAGCCGATTATATGTACACAGGTGCATGGGCACAAAAAGCCGTTGCAGCAATACAAGCAGAAGGTGGAAAAATGACGTTGCAAGATCTTGCAGACTATGAAGTCATCTGGAGTGAGCCGAGAAAAGCGATCTATGGAGATTACGAATTATCGGTATGCGGCCCTCCCGTTATGGGTTCAGTTAATCTAATCGAAGCCTTAAATTTAGCACATGTAGCAGATATAAAGAGCACAGGTCATTGGTCAGAAAACGGTGCCTCATTCAAAAAAATATTCGATGTGACAAATTTTTATAGTCTAAGCTATCTGCCACAAGCCACCTTAAATTTTTTATATCCAACACTTGATTTGACCTATGACTCAAGAGTGAAAATGGAGACCTCACAAAAGCTTTGGGATGTAATCCAAAAGAAAAATAATCTAGGGGAAGATAAAGGAGGTACTAAACATTCAGACACGGTTGTCGCTATCGACAAAGATGGAAATATGACGGCTGTGACACATTCGATTAATAGTGTGGTATGGGGCTCTACAGGCATCGTGGTAGATGGTGTAAGCATTGGAGATCCAGCTTCTTTCCAACAAATGCAGTTAGCGCAGATCAAACCAGGAGAACGGCTGCCGAGTCCTATCGAAGTAGGCATCTTGTCCAAAAATGGCGAGCCTATTCTACCATTTGCCTCTATGTCCACTGGATTACATCAACAAACAACTCAATCACTACTAAATATCATCATGTTTGATATGGATATAGAAGAGGCCGTCAATTCACCTTCTATCTTTCTACCCTCTGCAGATTACTCAAATCCCATGTCGCCAAAATATACGATCAGAGTGATGGAGGATGCATTTCCCAAAACAGTTCTTGAAGACAGCGGGTTAAGCACTAAAGAAATTCCAGCATCAGAAAGGCGATATGCACAAGGCTTATGGGTAGGTATCCATCGAGACCCTATAACTAAAAAGCTAAAAGCAGTTTCACCTCCTTATGCAACCGGATGTGCTTTAGCATATTGAAGTGATTCAAGAATAAGGTCTAATTAAAAAGCACTCAAATTATAATCATGGATTCTATTAAAATAGTTCAACAGTATATGGATGCATACAACCGCAGGGATGTTGATGAATTCTTGTCGTATATGCATCCTGATTTTGAGTCATCTTTATTTGATGAGAAAAAAATACTTTGTGCCGATTTAGAAAAAGCAAAAGTACTTTACGCCAAAAGATTTAGTGAAAATCCTAAACTCTTTGTCACCACTTTGGGAAGAATAACCAATGACAATATCGTTGTCGATAATCAACTCATTGAGCATTTTGACGATGGAAAGACGATTAGAGCTATTTCTATTTTTGAATTAAAGGATGGTTTGGTTTGGCGAGCTTCTTTCGCCAGAAGAGAATTATTTACTCATTCTGAAGAGTTCTCGAACAATGGAAAGCATTGATTTGCAAAATGTGACGGATAGAGCAATCCAATTGCTGGAGAAGCTCATATCTTTTCCAGTATTAGGTGGTGAAAGTAATCTTTCGATTAGTCAATACATTGAAGATGTTTTTAAAGAACATGATATTGACTATCATCAAGTATTCAATGAAGACAAGGATAAAGTTTCACTTCATTGTAGAATAGGACCAGCTGTGGATGGTGGAACGATATTATCGGGGCATACAGATGTTGTTTCTGTTGAGGGACAACCTTGGACGAGAAAGACTTTTGAGTTAACAAGAGAAAATGGAAAGCTGTATGGTCGAGGAACTGCAGACATGAAGGGTTTCTTGGCTTGCTGTCTTGCGATGATACCTCGTTTGCAACAAGCGCCATTGAAGCGTCCTATTTATTTCGCCTTTTCGTACGATGAGGAAATTGGTTGTCTGGCTGGGCCTGCGTTAATAGAGCATATTATTGCAAGTTATACAGAGAAGCCTGCTTATGCCATTATCGGAGAACCATCTTCTATGCAAACAATAAATGCTGAAAAGGGGATAGGTATGTTTACTACAACCATCACAAGCTCAGCAGCACACAGTTCTGAGATTAGAACAAGTGTAAGTGCTATTAACGAGGCTACATATCTGATTCAGTGGCTAAATGGTAGAATGGAAAAATTACTCCATGAAGGAAAAATTGACGAACGTTTTGATCCTCCACACACGACAATCCATGTAGGTACAATTAAAGGTGGAACAGCAGTCAACATTGTAGCAGATAATTGCTCTTTTGAATGGGATATAAGAAACATTCCATCAGATGACATACAAGAAATAATAGATGAATTCGAGGCATATTGTAGAGAAAGAGAGCAATTAAATTCAAGCACTAATTCAGATTTTAGCATTTCCACTCAGGCCAATTTTCCTGTGGTGTTATCTCTTAATACTCCAGAAAATGAGCACATTGTAACTATGGTCAATCAATGGACTTACACTGATGTACCTGGTACTGTTGCTTTTGGCTCTGAAGCCGGTCAATATGCTGCGGCAGGTTTTAAAACTGTTGTATGTGGTCCGGGTAATATGGCGCAAGGGCACAGAGCCGATGAGTATATAGCCATTAGTCAGCTGAAAAAATGTCTTTCATTTATTGATAAATTGATGACTTCACAAATAGAATAGTGAAAAAGACTTACGAAATATTAATCATAGGAGGCGGCATATTTGGTATTACTGCTGCAGTTGAATTGGCAAAAAGAAAACACAAGGTTGGGCTAATCAACCCCGATAGCATACCACATCATTTAGCGGCATCTACGGATATTACCAAAGCCGTAAGAATGGAGTATGGTTCTGATAAGGAGTATTTCAAAATGGCAGAAGAAGCTATCGCAGGTTTTCATGAGTGGAATGATTTCTTCAAAAAAGAATTATACCACGAAGTGGGCTATCTCATGTTGTGCAAGGATAAAATAGAAAGTGAGACTCAGACCTATGAAAAAGAAAGCTATAATAATCTAATAGAAGCAGGTTATGCATCTAATCGAATGGATTCGGAAAGCCTTGCTAAGAAATATCCAGTAGTCAATACTTCCAATTACATCGATGCAAATTATAATCCCAAAGGAGGCTACGTTGAATCTGAAAAATTAGTAGCGACATTGGCTGACTATGCACGATCCTTAGGCGTGGAAATAATAGAAGGGCAAACAGCTAAGGAAATAATAGTGGATAAGGGTCAGGTCAATGCTGTAAGAACAAAAGAGGGCAATACGTATTCTTGTGGACATGCAGTGGTCGCAGCAGGGGCGAATACGCCTTACTTACTTCCTGAATTAAAACCTTACATGAAATCCACAGGCCATCCCGTTTTCTGGCTCAAGCCTTCTGATCCCACCCCTTTTACACCACCAAACTTTGCTGTATTTACTGCCGATATTTCTAATTCGGGTTGGTATGGATTTCCTTACCTACCTCATCTTGGTGTTGTTAAAATTGCCAAGCATACTAATGGTATAGAAATACATCCTGACAAAGACGACCGCCAGATTAGAAATGAAGAGGTAAAAGACATGCGAGAATTTTTAAAGATGACTTTCCCATCCTTAGTTAATGCGCCTTTAGTTTTCACAAGAAGATGCCTGTACAATGACACCTTAGATGGACATTTTTGGATAGACAAGCATCCAGAGATCAAAGGACTATCCGTAAGCAGCGGTGGTAGTGGCCATGGGCTAAAGATGGCACCCATTCTTGGCGAAATGACAGCAGATATGATCGAAGGTAAAACACATAAATTTTCAGAAAGATACCGTTGGAGACATCTAACCAGTAATACTTTGCAAAGAGAAGAAGCGAGATATATTATAAGCGGAAAGTTATAATACTAACTTCAAATTCTATTTCTTTCCAATACGACATTATAAATCTTAAATAGTATAATCTGCACCCTCTTGATGACGTACTGACCTCGGATAACTTCTCAAAAAAGCTATTTTTATCTAAATGAAGAAGTCAGTATTCATTGATCCTCAGCATATTATTGCTATCCACTTAAAAATCATCTCTTGATTCACATAAAGTCTTAGATTAAAAATGAATAGATTCTTCACATTCTTGCTGTGCTTATTGATCTGGACTGATCTATTTGCACAAGAGAGCATAGAGGTAGAAAAGATCTTAGGGGTAGAAAGCTTGGTAAAGAATATATTCATCAAAGGTAACTGTAGAAATGTCAGTAACATCAAAGCTATCGGCAATGAAGAACTGAGCATTGGTCAATTCAAGAAAGGTACTGATAATATCAAATTGAAAGATGGAATCATCCTATCTACAGGTACCATAGACTTAGCACAAGGACCTAATATAGATAATGAATCAGGTTTTGGATTCGAAATACAGAGCACCGACCCAGACCTCAGTCAGTCAGCCACCAGCACCCTATTTGATGTGACAGGTATAGAATTTGAATTCGTCCCTCTGACGGATAGGATTACTTTTCGATATGTTTTCGCCTCTGAGGAGTATTGTGAATTTGTAGGAACGGAGTTCAATGATGTCTTTGGATTCTTTGTAAGTGGGCCTGGCATCAATGGTACTTTTAGTGATGACGCTATCAATGTCGCCTCCATCATCACATTAGATGGAACAGAAGAAATCGTAAGCATTAATTCGATCAACCATCTTTTTAATGAAACCTTTTATGTCAGCAACATCACCACCACAGACGCACAAAACTGTGAGATCAGCTATAATCCTTCCTTCCAAGAAGTAGTAGAATATGATGGTTTCACTATACCTCTTATAGCATCATTCGCTGTGATCCCCTGTGAGACCTATAGGATAAGATTAGTATTAGGAGATGTTGGAGATGCCATATTGGATTCTGCTGTTTTTTTAGAGAGTAATAGTTTTGATCTCGGAGAAGATGTCACGATGAGAGCAGAGGTCCCTGACAATGAAGAGCCGATATCCTATGAAGGATGTATCGATGGACAGTTCGTATTTACACGTAGTGACTTGACCGACTTAAATCGAGACCTCACGGTTCAGATCGACATCGATCCAGAAAGCGATGCTATCAATGGAGTCGACTTTGAAGAGATCCCTTTGAATATCACCATTCCGGCTGGAGACACCCAATTCATCCTTCCTATCCGTGTGATAGAAGATGACATCATAGAAGGTCCAGAGACCCTCAAGCTTAAGATCAGTTATGATTGTGACTGTTTAGATCCTGCCTTTAGTGAATTAATCATCAGTGAAGTAGAAGAGTTCAGTGCTTCTTTTGATCCGATCACTGTATGTCCAGATCAGACCTTTAGTCTTTCTCCTATGATCTCTGGAGGTGTTCCCCCATATAATTATCTATGGAATACAGGCGCTACAGAAGACACTTTAAATATGAGCATCAGCGCATCTACCAGTTACGAAATACGAATTACCGATTTCTGTGGTAGAGAGACCAGTAGTATGATCAACATCGACATTCAAGAAGTCCCAACAGCTACATTATCCGGTTCATTTGACCTATGTGAGACATCTGTCACGGGTATCCCAATAGCTATGGAAGGTAATCCCCCTTGGAGCATTAGCTATAGCATTGATGGGCTTCCACAGGACCCTATCGAAGACATATTTACTAATTCCTTTACCCTTATCACACCTGAAGCAGGTAGCTATGAGCTGAATGCATTTAGCGATGCCTACTGCATAGGCGAAGTATCAGGAGAGGCACTCGTCACCAGTCCTATCTCAGTAGAGGCTATATTGGTAGATCCGAGCTGTTCTTTTAGTCTTGATGGCAGCATCGAAATTTCAACTTTGGATGCTGTCGCTCCATATACAATCGAGTGGAATGACCACCCATCAGAAGAACTTTTGCTCGAACAGCTCGGCGCAGGCATCTACGATCTGAGGATCGTAGATGTGAACAACTGTCTCTTCGAGACCAGCTATACCCTGACTGCACAGTCTGATGATCCGCAAGATTGTATCCCGATATACATCCCCAATATCTTCACTCCCAATAATAATGGTAATAATGATTACTTCTCCATCGTATTCAGCGAAAACAGCGGGATCAGCAGCATATTATCTTTCCAGATATATAGCAGATGGGGTGCTTTGATATTTGAGCAAAAAAACTTCCTACCGATCAACGGCACACTTGCTTGGAGGGGAGAATATAATGGGCAAGCCCTTAATGCTGAAATTTATGTATACAAGGTAGTTGTACAATATGAAGATGGCCAAACTGTAGTATTAAATGGAGATATTACTTTAATCCGATAAAGCATCTTATACTAATA
>JAHDDE010000027.1:0-42335 GCA_020629515.1 Saprospiraceae bacterium
TAACTCGTGTATACCTGATCAAAACCCGTGTTTTTGATCACTTTTTTCAACTTATTCTTCTGATTTTTATGGCTAAGATGTATTAATTCTGGCTGCTCTTTGGATGTACTTTGTCCATACTTCCTCGCTTTGGAGGCCTGAGAAAGTGTATTTCTGATTAATACGTAAAGTAGGAACTATATTAATATAAGCCGATCGAGCTGACTTTATCTCGCTATGTACCATATCTGACCCATCAGTTGTTTTTAGAAAGCGATTTATTGTTTCTTCAGATATATTATGTTCTTTAGCCAATCGGCTTAAGAACTCCTTACTTTCTATATTGTAACCTTCAGTAAAATACGATTTAATAATGCTTAATGATAAGTTGAATTGTTGTGCTACATCTTCTATTAAACAGGTTAATCTATGAGCTTCAAGACTATTGGGTATCTTTTGGATATCTCTATAATTTATAGCTATTCCTTCTATAGAAGCCTCATGTTTTAAGCTTCTCCCCATTCCAGGTCTGGTCTTATTGGCAAACTCCGACTTAGACACTCCACCTGGAGGTATATGAGGATACAGCAAATAGGGTTTGGTGTGTACTCGCACATGAATATCATCTTTGAGCAGCGATTTAATTTTTTCTATTCTTACCTTGCCGATATAGCACCAGGGGCAGATATAATCGGAGATGAATTCTACATCTACTATTTTCATCAAAGATTAGTTAATCTGCCTACTTTTTCCTTCCCAATAAGGCGCTCTGACATCTCTTTTGAGCAACTTACCTGCACCACTTAGCGGAAATGGTTCAGTTCTGAATTTGATACTTCTCGGGCATTTATAATTAGCGATGAATTCTTTTGTCTTGGCGATGATATCTGCTTCATCTGCTGTTTGCCCTTCTTTAAGTATAATTTCTGCGTGTACTTGCTCTCCCCATTCTTCTGATGGGATGCCGATGACTACTACTTGTTCGACTGCGGGATGGTTCATCACTGCGTTTTCTACTTCGGCAGAGTAGACATTTTCTCCCCCCGAAACGATCATATCTTTGACTCTATCTACCAAGAATACGAAGCCTTCGTCATCCATATATCCCGCATCCCCAGTATATACCCATCCATTTCTTAGAGAGCGAGCCGTTTCTTCAGGTTTGTTCCAATATCCTGTCATAGCATTAGGTCCTCTCACTATGATTTCTCCTATATCTCCCCTTTGGCATTCTTGATCATCTTCTCCGACTATCCGTACTTCTGTGCATGGTAGGGCGATACCAGCAGACTTTAATTTCCCTGCTTTTGGGCCAGATGTAGTATGATATTCTGGGCCTAACATAGTAGCGAGTGGGGCCAATTCTGTTTGACCATAACCTTGAGAGAATTGAGTATTAGGGAATGCCTCCATCGCCTGTGTGAGGACCGCTTCGGAGATAGGCGCACCACCATAGAGGACGTATTTTAATTGGCTCATATCTGCATCTTTCATAGAGGGATCATTGATCACCATCTGTATCATAACAGGCACCATAACTACATGGGTGATCTGGGATTGAGATAGTGCCTGTACTGTCGCTGCAGGAACGAACATCGGGATGAATACGTGCGTCCCACCTGCTAATATTCCTGCCATCGTCACCGCAGTATCCGCCAAGTGAAACATCGGGGCCACATGTAGTAATCTCGACTCTTGATCCATAGGAAGACTCATTACAAGTGACACAGCACTTGTCCAGAGATTGGTATGAGTTAGCATCACTCCTTTAGGAAATCCCGTAGTGCCACCAGTATAGAATATACCTGCTAAATCATCATTGTTGCGATAAGCATCATCTACTGGTTCATTGTCCGCTATCAGTTGCTCATAGTTGATCATTCCTTCAGGAGTATCTTTATCTCCTATATATATGACATGATCCAGAGGCACTTCCTTCTGTCTTAATGCAGGCACCATTGGAGCAAAAGCATCATCTACTACCAAAACTCGTGCTCCTGCATCCTTTATTGAGTAAGCATTCTCATGTGCTGACCATCTTACATTGAGTGGCACTGTGCATGCTCCTGCCCAAGGAACTCCAAAATAATATTCGAAATACCTGTCTGAGTTGAGCGCTAATATGGCTACTCTATCATTAGCCTTGACACCTATACTATGGAGTCCACCGGCAAATCGGGCTAACCTATCTTTAAATTCTTTCCAAGTATGTTGGCGTCCTGCGCATTCTGTAGCTATATGTTGGCCTCTGATTTGAGCATTTCTGTGAACGGCTTGAGTTAGATAGAACATGGCGTTAGTTTGTTTTTAGATCCATAAGATATAAGAATAATCAGATTTCTTATTTACAAATCTTAAAGAAAATAGCTTCACGCTTTATCCTAACTTTATTTGTGCTAATTGGGCAAAGGATGATGCAGTCAACCCAAATTTTGCCATTCTTTCGTCATGACTATCGCCTTTGACATATCGTTGATAGAGCTGTTGTGCGACCACAGCTCCCTTCCAATAAGCAAAAGCCTCATACCAGCCTAAATCGCTCAAGTCATAACCAGTCAACTCTCTATAAGTCTGGATCACAAAATCCTTGCTTGGGAAATTACCCTTGAGCATCACAGGTAAGTCAAAAACCGCTAAATACGGATCGGGCCAATAGGATAGGGTGGTGCCAAAATCAACCAAAGGGTCTCCTAAAGTGGTCATGTCCCAATCGAATATCGAAGTGACCTGATCTGGATCGTCGGGTTGATATTGACAATTATCAAACTTGATATCATTGTGGATGATTGAGGCAGATTGAGCTTGAGGGATCGCCGCACCTAATTTTTCCAGAATTTGATCCATCAATGGATTCTCTTCTGTTTTTGAAAGATGCCATCGTTGGCCCCATCCTTTGAGTTGTCTTTTGACAAAACCTTCGGGCTTACCGAGTCGTTCTAATCCACAAGCCTCTATATCTAATTGATGCAACTGAGCCTGAGCTTTGAGCATGGCTACAGTAAGTCTATTTTCTACATTTTCGAAGGGCTTGAAGCATTCTAATACTTCACTTCTTATCACTACGCCGGTACGTCTTTCCATCACGACGAATTTAGCGCCTATCAATTCTTCGTCTTCACATAAATGAAAAGCTTGCGGAGCTGGATCGTAGTGTTGATACAATTTAGATAGCACCCTATACTCACGTTTCATATCATGAGCTCCAGGGGCTATTTTACCAAAAGGAGGACGTCTAAATACATATTCAGTTGCTCCAAATTTAATAAGATAGGTGAGATTGGCATGTCCACCGTGAAACTGGGCTACCTCCATAGCACCTTCAGTGAGGGGAAGATGATCTCTTAGGTAAGTCTCTATTAGCGCCCAATCTAACTCTTCACCTTTTCTTATCTCTTTGGGTAAGTCCATTATTTGTCTCTATTTACACTATGGCTCAATGATTATTTTGCCCATGACTTTGCGATCCATCATATCTATTAAGGCTTGTCTCGAATCTTCTAATGAGTAAGTTTTTTGGATATAAGGTTTGAGCTCTCCTTTACTATACATAGTGATGAGCTCCATAGTGTTTTGCATATTGTCACCAGGAGATTTCATTGCAAAACTTCCCCAGAATACTCCGACGATCTGACAACCTTTTAATAAGGGCAGATTCATTGGGATTTTCGCTATACCTGCAGGAAAACCAACGATTAAAAACCTTCCTTCCCATGCCGTTGCTCTTAATGCTGCTTCGGTATAATCTCCGCCCACAGGGTCATATACGACGTCAGCACCTTTACCTCCAGTGAGTTCTTTGATTCTGTCTTTTAGGTTTTCTTGAGTATAGTTGATTATCTCATCAGCTCCAGCCTGCTTACATATTTCCAGTTTTTCTGCTGTTGATGCTGCAGCGATTACTTTGGCACCCATGATTTTACCTAATTCTACGGCAGCTAATCCTACACCTCCCGAAGCACCTAAGACCAATAGCGTTTCTCCTTTTTGAAGTTGCGCTCGATTTTTAAGCGCATAATAAGAGGTGCCATAGGCCATCATAAAAGATGCCGCTATTTTATAATCCATCATTGGCGGCTTAGGAAAGACGCTATTGGATGGCACTAACACTTCTTCAGCAAATCCACCATGTGCCGTTAAGCCAAAGACTTCATCACCTACTTTTACATTTTTCACCCCTTCACCGACTGCTTTCACTATACCAGCTATATCACTGCCTGGGGAGAAAGGTAATTTAGGTTTAAACTGATATAATCCTTGAGCCATTAATGTATCTGGAAAATTAACACTACAAGCTTTTACGGTGATCAATACTTCTTTCTTTCCTGGTTGGGGCGATGGAATGTCTTCCAAGACCATCATTGATGGATGTCCTAACTCTTTGATTCGCATTGCTTTCATAGACTCTTGTTTTGTATTCTTCTACAATGTATAAAATTAGCTTAAGGCACCAGTATCTTTTAATTGGCTGATCTCATTTTCTTCGAAGCCCCAATCTTTTAATACAGTGAATGTATCTTCTCCTGCAGCTCTTGATCCGTGTTGGACTGTAGATATTGTTCGACTAAATCTTGGAGCTGGCGCAGGTTGGGTCATATCGTCTACCTGGATGTAGGTCTGTCTTGCGATATTATGAGGATGCGATTGTGCCTCAATAAAGTTGAGGACGGGAGCAAAGCATATATCTGTACCTTCCATTAAGGCACACCATTCTGCTTGAGTCTTTGTCTTAAAAATTCGAATCATCTCTTTTTTCATGTTGGGCCAGTTTTTCATATCATTTTGATGCCTAAACATTTTAGGATCTAATTCAGCTTTTTCTACTAATAAGGCATAAAACTGTGGTTCTATTGAGCCTATGGATACGTATTTGCCATCCTTAGTTTCGTAAGTGTCATAATATGGTGCGGCACCATCGAGTAGATTGGATTCTCTTTCTGGAGACCACATCTGCATGGCGTGCAATGAATTAAACATGGCCATTAGTATAGCAGATCCGTCTGTCATGGCAGCATCAACGACTTGTCCTTTGCCTGATTTGATAGACTCAATATAGGCGGCTAATACGCCTGTCACTAAGAACATACCACCACCACCATAATCTCCGACTAAGTTAAGAGGAGGTGGGGGAGTTTGATCTTTCTTACCCATAGCATACAGGGCACCCGTCAGCGCTATATAGTTGATATCATGGCCTGCAGATTGTGCTAACGGCCCATTTTGGCCCCAGCCAGTCATACGACCGAATATAATTTTGGGGTTCGCCTCAAGGCACTCTTTTGGCCCGATACCCAATCGCTCCATCACACCTGGCCTGAATCCCTCTATAAGGATATCCGCAGATTTGACCAACTTAAGTAAGGTTTGTACTCCAGATGGGCTTTTTAAGTTGAGCGCTATCGATTTTTTACCTCGCTTACTACAATCCGGCAGACGAGTTTTTGATTTGTCAGATTTGCGATCGATGACTATCACTTCAGCTCCCATATCCGCTAATATCATACCAGCAAAAGGTCCTGGGCCGATTGCGCCCATTTCTATCACTTTAATTCCATTGAGTGGTCCCATATTAATTCAATTAATTCTTCAAAATTTGGTGAATGACTCAAACCATAATTTACGGACATCTTGTACAGACCAGACTAATATTGCTTTTCTTTCTTACTGAATTAATTGGCTAAAAATCATCATAAATAAAATAAGACCTATTTCCATTGAAATAAGTCTTATAAAAAACACATTCAAATGATGGCTGAGAGCCATCGGCGTTTACAAGGGTATGAATGAGTACCTAATATACATCTATTTTATCTATGATATTTTAATTAAAGATTGAACCGATATTTTCCGTTTGCGATGATAAATAGCTGTTAAGTTATATTGGATTGTTTATTTTGAGCGTTTTGATGGAATAGGTCAAATAGAAAAAATGAAAGTAGTTATTGCATTTTTATTAACAGTAGTCTTGATATCCTGTAAGGAAGATATGAGCCAGCAATTGAATAGTCTCACTGAGAAAGATTCCTCCATAGAGATAGATAAGGCGCTGGATAGACCTGGTGAGACTTATATGTCTAATGAATCAGTGATTAATCAAGCATACAAATTTGATGACGTATCAGAGGTGATGATATTAGAAAAACCACTTATGGAAATAAGTGGATTGAGTATGGGATATGGAGATACTACACTCTTAGCCAATAATGATGAGAAGGGCAATATATATGAGGTTTCTATCGCCTCGAGTAAAGTAATAAACAAGATTAAATTTGCTCAAAAAGGCGATTATGAAGGAATCGAAAGAATAGGAGATGAGATAGTCGTTGCCAAGCATAATGGAAATTTGTATTTCTATGATGTAGAATTAGATAAAACAAGCGAAATAAAAACTGACTTATCATCAAAAAATGATATCGAAGGTCTTTGTTATGATCAAAAAGCTGGACTGATACTTATGGCCTCAAAAGGACAAGGATTAGGAGAGGAAAGAACTAAAAAGGAGAAGGCAATATTTGCCTATAATATTGAAGATCAATACTTGAGTCAAGAGCCATATCTTATGGTAGAAGATAGCATCTTGAAAAAGTTTGTGAGAGAAACTTTTTCGGATATGAGTAAATCTGGACTTAAGCAGTTAGTGAAGCGCGCCAAAGACTTTTCTCCGTCAGGAATAGCCATTCATCCAAAGACAGATCATTTATACATTATTTCTGCCAGAGGGAGCACCTTGGTTGTATTTGATGAATTACACCAGTTTGTAGAGCTAGTATTTCTCAATGATTCGTCCATTCCTCAACCAGAAGGAATCTGTTTTAATTC
Source organism: Saprospiraceae bacterium (assembly GCA_020629515.1). Taxonomy (GTDB): domain Bacteria; phylum Bacteroidota; class Bacteroidia; order Chitinophagales; family Saprospiraceae; genus GYS-P2D. Next base: position 6,796 of record JAHDDE010000027.1, read on the forward strand.
AAATGGTGACTTATTTATCAGTACCGAAGGTAGAGGCTTTAGTGGAAAAATATTTAGATTTAACTATCAGGATTAAAGCCTTGTATCATTGAAGTCATTGAAGAATTAATACCTTGTTAGCTGTTATTATTTGTCTGGCGAGAAGGAACTTTTTTAAAGTCTCATAGCCAATGCGATGAATGTGAAAAGCTAAAATAATTGGGAATCAATGGCTTATAAATCATTTATCATTGTAATCTCAAATGACTTCATTCTATGAAATTCATCTATCTTCTTTTTGTTGTATTTCTCATAGCATCATGCGGCACTTTAAAAAAACCGTATTATAGTTCGGAAGCTGAGGGTTGGGAAGTGAGGAATTCTATATCCGAAAAAGAATTACTTCATACCCTGTATCTGGTTGGGGATGCAGGAGATTTTGATGATCTTCAAAGTCGACAAAATTATGTCTTAAATGCCCTGAAGAAGGATCTTGAAAAGGAAAATAGTAAAAGTAGCTTAGTATTTCTTGGAGACAACATATATCCTGCGGGACTGCCCAAGAAAAAAGATGTATCTCGGGAGGTGAGTGAAGCTAAAATTAACAATCAGCTCGAAGCAGCAAGGGATTTTTTAGGTACTACTTATTTTATACCTGGCAATCATGATTGGAACAAGTATCATGGGGGTGGCCTCAAGGCTATCCAACGTCAAGAAGAGTACGTGGAGTCTTATTATGATGTAAAAGGCAAGGTGAATTTCTATCCTAATGATGGTTGCGCTGACCCTAAAGTGGTCAAGATTAATAAAGACTTAGTCTATTTATTTATCGATACACAATGGTGGTTACAAGATTGGTCTAAAGAAAAGAAGATTAACCAAGGTTGTGATATTAAGTCACGATATGACTTCATGAAAAGGGTAGAAGAAGAGCTCATAGATCATAAGAATGATGAAATTGTAATCTTGATGCATCACCCTATCAAAACCAATGGATTGCATGGCGGCAACTTCAGTTGGAAGCATCATATCTTTCCTCTTCATGAAAAAAACATCTGGATTCCTTTACCAATCTTAGGTTCAGTATATCCCATGTATCGTCAAGTCACAGGATCTAAACAAGATATCACACACGAGGATAATATAGCTATTATGAGGGGTATTGAGTCTATTGCTAAGTCATTGCGGATCAATGTATTATTCGCATCGGGGCATGAGCACGGACTACAATATTTTAGTGAGGGCAAGATGAAGTATGTGGTGAGCGGCGCGGGGAGTAAAAATACTTTCACAAAAAATGGTGGTCAGGCTGAGTATGCCAGAGATGCAAGGGGCTATGTGAAAGTGAAGTTTTATGAAGATTTCGAATCATGGGCGGAGTTTTATACGATTAGTGGATTTGGAGCTGAACCTGTACTGGAGTATCGTACTATGGTCAGAGCACCTCGAGCCGGAACTGTTGAAGAAGAGATAAAATACCCTCCGGTAGAAGATGAAAAGTTATTGTTAGCGGCCAATCTAAGTTTTGAAGCCGGGCCAATAAAAAGGGCATTTATGGGGAAGCAGTATAGAGAGATGTGGGCGACACCTGTCACACTACCTGTGATAGATTTATCTACGGAGTTGGGAGGGCTGACTCCGATAAAAAAAGGTGGAGGAATGGCGTCAAATTCATTGCGAATGGAGCGAGACGGCGGAAACCAATATATCCTGAGATCGATTAACAAGGATTATAGGAAATTGGTACCTCCGGGATTTGAGAATTTAAAACTATTGAATGTTCTCAAAGATCAGAATAGTGCGAGCCATCCCTATGGTGCATTGATTATACCCACTCTTTCCAAGGCAGCGGGAGTGTATTATACTAATCCTAAGTTAGTATACTTAAAGCACCAAAAAGCTTTAGGAAACTACAATAGCCAGTTTCCTGAGGAGATGTACTTGTTAGAAGAGCGTCCCAGTGGAGATTGGTCTCATTACGAGCAATTTGGATATTCGAAAGACATAATCGGTTATGTTGACTTATTAAATATTCTGCGAGAAAAGAAGAATCATTTTGTTGATCAGCGATGGGTGCTTAAATCCCGGCTTTTTGACTTATTGATTCATGACTGGGATCGTCATGATGATCAGTGGAGATGGGCATCATTTGAGGAAGATGGCAAAACCGTCTATCGTCCTATACCTCGAGATAGAGATCAGGCGTTTTACAAGTTCGTGGGCTTAGTACCAAGCTATATAGCTGGCTTCATGATGAAGAAATTCAAAACCATGAAAGGGGAGGTTAAAGATGTAAAGCATTTAGCCTTTAATGCTAAGCACTTTGATCGCTATTTTCTAAACGAATTAGAATGGGATGAATGGCTCGAAGTGATCAATGAACTACAGAGCAACATTACGGATGATGTCATTGAGAATTCCATGAATGGGATACCGAAAGAAACAAGACATACTAATGATCAAGAGCTTATACAAAAGTTGAAGTCTAGGCGTGATGATATGATCATCTATGCTCAAGAGTTATATGAATTTTTATCCAAAGAAGTGGAGATAGCGGCATCAGACAATCAAGATCATTTTATTATCACGAGATATGAGGATGGCCGATTAAATGTCAATATGCACATCGAGCGGGATAATAAGGGCGAATTAGTCAAATATGATAGAACTTTTGACCCAAAGGTAACTCGAGAAGTAAGGCTATATGGTTTGAGAGGGAAGGATGATTTTGAAATTAAAGGTGTCAAAAATGGCCCTATCAAAGTCAGGATAATAGGTGGAGAGGATAAAGACGAAATTAATAATCCTAATGGGGTCAAAGGAGTATACGGCTATGATAATATAGGGGGCTTAGACATCAATGGAGACAATATCAAGGATAAGAGATCCAAAGCCTTAGATGTCAATGAGTATGATCGAAACGGTTTTGAGTATAATACAAACTTTCCAAGCTTGAGTTTTGGTATTACTCCAGATGATGGATTATGGTTAGGGGGCGCCATAAATTGGACCTCACATGGATGGAGAAACAAGCCCTATCGGGCCAAACAGAGTTTTTCTTTTAGTGTGGCTCCAGGTTCTCAAAATGCCTTCAATATAGGCTATGCAGCTCATTTTCCTAATGTCATTGGTGAGCTTGGTCTCGCACCAGACTTGAATGTTCATTTTCCTCAATATGAGAATTTTTTTGGATTAGGTAACAACAGTGTCAATAACTTACGTGAAGTGCAGTTTAATTGGGTTCGCATGCAGACTATTGATGTAGCGCCTCTATTTCAATGGGCATTTGGACCGAATAGTTTATTGAAATTTGGCCCACAATTTAGATCTATTGATATCGATCCTACAGAGGGCAGAGTAAGTACCGATGAGGTTTTAGGTTTTACTGAAGATGAAATGGAGCGGAGGAATTATTTAGGGGCAAAAATGTTATATGAAGTTGGATTTGTTGACAATCCAGTTTTTCCGCACAATGGATTTAAATGGAATATGTCCTATTCATATTTGAATGAATTGTCACGAGAAGAGATTGTTAGTGATTTTAAAACAGATTTTAATTTTTACTTGCAATTATTTAGTTCGCCAGAGATTATTTTGGCTAATAGTATAGGTTATCATAAAACTTGGGGAGATCGACAGTTTTATCAATTTGCTGATTTAGGAAATTCAACCCATCTAAGAGGATACCGCAAAAATAGATTTAGAGGGGAAGCGGCTTTTTTCCATAATATTGATTTGAGATTTCATCTATTTGAGTGGGACAATAATGTGCTTCCTATGCATGTAGGAATTTTGGGAGGATATGATTATGGCAAGGTCTATCTATCTGGTCAAGAGTCTGATCAGTGGCATAAAAGTCAAACTATAGGTGTCTTCATGGAGATTTTAGGAGCAGCAGTGATTCAGCCTTATCTGTCTTTTAATGAAGAGGAAAGTAGATTTAGTTTGAAAATGGGCTTTAATTTTTAATGGCTCGATTAGTTTTCAGATGATCAATTAGTCAGGTGTTTAGAGCAGCAGTTGAAGTATAGTCACATCCATCCACTGACCATTTTTAAAACCAATTTCATTTTGTTGGCCGACGATTGTATATCCTAGCTTTAGGTTATAATTGATACTCACAGTATTGGATGAAAATATTTTGGCAATTAGATGATGATAATCCATTTTTCGGGCTTCGAGTATAAGGTGTTTTTTCATATTACTACCGTAACCCTTGGATAGTTCATTTGACGTGAAGTATACTGCGGTTTCTCCGGCATATCGATAGCCACTTCTATCACTGTATTTTTTAATTATTCCCCATCCAATGACAGTATTATTTAAGAGCCCTACGTATAATCGCTCTCTATCATTGAAGTTGGAGACCCAGTCTTTTATATCTTGTTCAGAATGTTCCCTTTCTTCCATAGTCGCCATGCCATAGAGTATGGATTCATTATAGATGTCAGCAATTTTTTGATAATGATTTTGCTGTGCACGCTCTATGATTAATGTAGGGTTCATAGGACCAGATTAGTTAGGCGATAAGTTGACCACCATCGATGGGGATATAAGTGCCAGTCATAAAGTTGGATGCTTTTGAACAAAGAAAAATAGCCAATCCAGCCATATCTGTTGGATTTCCTGTTCTATTGAGCGGTATATGTTTGATTAATTCCTTTTCATCAAAATGCGAGGTCATTTTAGTAGGAAAAAATCCAGGGGCTATAGCATTTACTAATACATGATCTTTCGCTAACTTATTGGCCAATACTTTGGTCAAATTTTCAACTGCTGCTTTGCTGGCGTTATAAGAGAAGGCATCGAGTCCTCCTGCTATTCTAGCTGCCACTGAGCTTATATTGATAATTCTTCCAGGGGATTCAGGGGAGCTGGCAGCTTTGATCATAGGTAGTAATCCCTGAGTCAAAAAAAACAAGGATTTTACATTCAGATCCATGACCTTGTCCCAACCTTTCTCTGGAAATTCTCCCAGCTTGGCGCCCCAAGAAACTCCAGAATTATTAATTAGTATGTCCAATTTTTCTTCTTTTTCACCAATCTGCTGACACAACCTTTCGATATTGTCCAAATTAGAAAGATCCATTGGAAGTGCAATGCAAGTGCCATATTGAGACATTTCTTGTGCAAATGCTTCACATGCAGATGCAGATCTTGAGCTGATATAGGTCTTAGCTCCTGATTCTACTAATCCTTGAGTTATCATCGCTCCAATTCCTTTTGCTCCCCCCGTAACCAATGCTACTTTACCATCTAACCTAAATAATCCTTCTATCATGATATGTTATATTTTCTTCTCTAATTTATAGAAGAATGGGTTGAATAAAGCAGAATGATAGAGGCTAAATTTATAGGGATATTGGCAGATGTGTGACTTATTATAATTTTTACGTCTCAATATCGCAACGAAAAGAGAATTAACACCTTTTTATACGAGCACCTAATAAGTAACGATATAATTTGCCCTTCATTTTTGAAGGGCATTTTTGTTTGTCAGGCTTTGGTTACTTGCCGTAAGAATATTTGGACCTCCTTAAGATGTTTTTCATAATTCATTCGCCAATCGGCATGATAAAAATTGTCAAACAACTCCAATCGACAAGGTATACTTTGATTGACGAGCGCTTGATAAAGAGATGTGCTATGGTATACATCTACTAATCGATCAGCTCGACCATGGGCTATATAAAATGGGGGAGTATTTTGACTTATATAATTGATAGGATTGGCATGGAAAGATTGATTACTCATATATTTTTGGAATATCCATCTCGTTATAAAATTATTACTTAACCCTTCACCATAGTGATGCAAATGAGTAATTGGATACCATGAGATAACACCGATGACGTCCGAATCCATGTCTTGATAGCCTATCTGTCCTTTTATCGCACTTGTACCAGAAGTGGCGCCTATCATATTAGCGATATGTCCTCCTGCGGAGACGCCCCAAACTATAAATTGGCGAGAATTTAAATCAAACTCATGAGCGCTTGCTTTGAGCCATCTGATAGCCGCTTTCACTTCAAATATTTGTTCGGGGAATGTCTGACTCCACAATAAAGAATAAGATACTGCAGCAACAGCATAACCGTTTTTGACCTGGCGAACGATTCCTGGTTCAATATTTTTTCTTGATCCAGTGACCCAGCCTCCTCCATGAATGTATATGATGGTAGGATAGGGAAGTGACCCAGCCTGCGGAAGATATAGATCCAATTTTAAATCTTTACCTTCATGATGTGCGTAGGTGTAAGTTGACTTCGGATAGCTCACGACATGATAGACCCACATAGAGTACACTCCATCTATAGCGAGAGAGATCAGATTTAGGAAGAATAAAATGAAGTTCTTTATTACTCTAATAGGTTAGATTTTAGGCTGTTTATATCTTCTATGGGAATTTCAAGGACCTCGCTGACATAATTGGTAAAAGTGCCGTAAGTCTTATCGACGTAATTGAATAACTCTTTGATATAGTTTTCATCAGTATCAAAAAGCGGTTTGAGTAGAGCTGGGTCCATATCTCCAAAGTGATTATGTAGATCACTAAATTGGTCATCCGACATGGTGCCGCCAAGCATGGAGCCTTCAACCTTATCTGATAATTCTCTTTTGGTGATAAGGTAATCCTCTATGATGACTTCGCGCTGGATATCAAGTAAAGACATCAAGATGGTAGCTCCCACACCAGTTCTGTCTTTTCCTGCCGCGCAATGAAACAAGATTGGAGTCTCTGTATTGATCAGAGTTAGGAGCATTTGTTTATAGATTCCCTTGTGAGAATATAGTTTTTGAGGATAATAGTCTGTTATTTTTTTCCTTATCTCAGCGGGAGTACTCTGTGCCAGGAGCTCACTCCAATTAGGTTTTACGGTATCGTCTGCAGAGAATTTATCAAGAGGCGATTCAAATTGTGGGTGTTCAAATGTACGGATGTCCTCTTGAGACTTTGTCTTAGAAGGAAACAATTCAATCTCCATATTAGATCTTAGGTCAAAAACATGTCTAATCTCTAATTCCCTTATCTTATTGAGTCCGTTATCGGTTACCCGATTGAGCTGTCCAGATCTAAATACTTTGTTCCATTTTATGCATTGTCCATGTAAATTGGTGTACCCTCCGATATCTCTAAAATTAATGCCTCCCTCAATATCTAAAATTCTATTTCTCAAAAATCAACAATTTATAGCTGTGGATTAATTAAATATTTTAATCCACTTCCAGCCTTTACATATTCAACAATGTGATCAGGCTCACATGCCTCTTCCAGGGTTATCGTTTTGTGAAATTCACTTTTAAAAGTGGTTTTAATCTCATTTGCTACTCTTTGACGCATTTTGCCAAATCCTTCATACCCCAATTTTTGTATGATAGGTGTCACTAACCATCCTCCTACACTCCAGTACATCCCATAAGATCTGCTCAGAGATGTGGGTTGCTGGCTGAGCGAGCCATATATATATACTTGCTTATGCGTAGTGGATCCATATACGCTATAAGTTTCGTCCTTGCTTTGTATAGCTTTCTCCATAGCGTCGAGTAAGTCGTTAGTCATTGTACCTCCTCCTATACACTCGAATGCTAAGGTTGCTCCAGTCTCTTTTATGGCCTCAATTAATTCATGCTTGAATGATTCGTTAGTTGAATTTATCACATATTTTGCGCCTATCGATTTAAGTAGTTCAACTTGTTCTTGTCGACGCACTATATTGATCAGTGGGATGTTATCAGCTATACAAACTCTCGTGAGCATCTGTCCCAAATTGGAAGCAGCTGCAGTATTAATTATGGCTTTGTGATTTTCCATTTTCATGGTCTCCACCATGGCTAATACTGTGTAGGGATTAACACAACTTGCAGCAGCCTCTTGTGGGGTGGTCCCTTCATTCATCACTAAACATGACTGGGCTGGCACACATCTATATTTGGCGTAACTGCTGGCTCCAAATAGTGATACCACTTTGCCAACAAGATTTTCGGCTCCCTCTCCAGCTTCAATTACTGTTCCCGCTCCTTCGTTGCCTATAGCTAATGATTTGCCAATCCGTTTTTTGAAATGGCCCAATAGACCTTTGGGATATTTAATAGGTTTAGGTGAAGCCGTGGTGCCGATTAGATCGGCGGTGATCATATTGGACATGCCAAATAAAACCCCTACATCAGAAGGGTTAATTGGAGCGGCCTCTATTCTAACCACAACTTCCCCTTTTCCAGGTTTAGGGATTTCGGATGTCTTAATGTCGAGATTAAGAATACCATCGCTATCGAGAGTAGACCTTATTTCTTTATTCATGATTTTTTATGTTATTGGTGAGTGGGTCATAGACCCATTGATCTTCCTATGATTTCTTTCATTATTTCATTTGTGCCACCAAAGATTCGACTTACTCGAGCGTTGGTGTATGCTTTGGCTATGGGGTATTCGCTCATATAACCAGCTCCGCCATGTAGTTGCAAGCACTGATCTATAACTCGACCGCTCATCTCGGTTATCCAGTACTTCGCCATAGATGCCTTCTCATTTGATAGTTGATTCTCATTTAACTCCATGATACACTCATCAACAAACGAACGAGCAATGGTAATTTCAGTTTGCATTTCTGCCATTTTAAATCGAGTATTCTGGAATTTGCTTATAGGTCGTCCGAATGCTTTGCGCTCTTTAACATAGGTCATAGTATCGCTGAATGCTTTTTCAGCTCCAGCTAATGATCCTACGGCTATACTAAGTCGTTCTTGAGGTAGATTGTGCATGAGATAATAAAAACCCATTCCTTCTTCGCCCAGAAGATTAGCAACAGGTACTTTGACATCTCTGAAGAATAGTTCTGCCGTATCTTGAGCTTTCAATCCAATTTTATCTAAATTTTTTCCCCTTTCGAATCCTTCCATACCACGTTCTACCATCAACAATGTAATACCTTGATGACCCGCATCGGGATCGGTTTTGGCGACTACTATGACCAGATCACTTAATATACCATTGGTGATATATGTTTTAGAACCATTGAGGATATAGTGATCCCCATTTTTAATTGCTGTGGTTTTAATATTGGCTAAATCACTACCAGTGTCAGGTTCTGTCATCGCAATAGCTGTGATGATTTCTCCTGATATGATCCCTGACATCCATCGCTTCTTTTGCTCTTCGTTAAAGTAAGTCTCGAAGTATGGCGCCATTACATCATTTTGCAAAACAAATCCTGGTCCAGATACTCCATACTTAACCATAGACTCTGTTACAATGCTGTTGTATCTGAAATCTTTTATTCCCATCCCTCCATACTCTACTGGAAGATCGGTGCAGAGCAAACCCATAGCACCAGCTTTAGTCCATATTTCTCTGTCTACGATTCCATCTTTTTCCCATTGTTCTGTCTTAGGTACAGCTTCTTTTACCAAAAAAGCCTCCACAGCTTCACGGAACATCAGATGTTCTTCATCCAATATTTTGTCTCTCATGGTTTAAATCATTTCTGAAAGATCAATGTAAGAACTCCTAAGTCCATATCAAAGATTAATAAATAGCGAAAATCCTCATTCTTGTTCAATAACAATGAAAAAAATCATGGCCTTATTCTTACTTTTAGTCATCGCACAGCGATAAGTATTTTCCTTATGATGATGCCACTTCTCTGATAATTTAAACAAGCATAATGAGCACTCTGGTAATTATTTTGTCCGTCTTATTCGTTGGATTAATACTTATCTGGTTGGTCTATGGTACATTGATCAAGAGGATATGGATTATGAGTAATTTGACTAAGCCTAAAAAAATCGCTTATAATCTCATGCATATGGAGGAAGTACTCGATCATCATGTGATAAAGCGATCTACACATCCTAGACCATTACCCAGATCTAATATTGAGTTCACACTTCCGAAATCTTTTGTAAGTCAAGGTGAACGTTTTGAAGTAAAGGAGTTTTTGGAAGAAACATTGAATACGGGGTTACTAATCGTTAAAGATGGTGCCATTGTGTATGAAAAATACAATCACGGAATGACTCCGGAGACAACTCATTTTTCATTTTCTTTAGCAAAATCTTTTACCTCTGCTCTCATTGGTTTTTGTTTAAAAGATGAATTGATAAGAGATGTGGATGAAAAAGTGGTTAAATATGTGCCAGAATTGGCTGGGTCGGGTTATGAGTTGGCCTCAATTTCTGATTGTTTAGAAATGAGTTCTGGGGTGAAGTTTTATGAAGATTATGGGGCCCAAAAAACCGATATGGCTAAATTTCAAAAACATTTGATATTTGGCAGGCCCATGATTGATTTTCTTAAAACCTTGCCTCCTGATAAAACACCTGGGACCTATAATGCCTACAATAGTATGGATGCGCAGGTATTAGGGTATGTGATTAAATCTGTCATCGGTCAAAGAAGCTTGTCTGACTATCTTTATGAAAAGTTATGGGAGCCTTGTGGAATGGAAGACAATGCGCAGTGGGTCGTAGATGGAGAAGGAACAGAACTATCATTAGGAGGCCTTAATGTCACCTTAAGAGACTATGCTAAATTTGGGCAGCTCTATTTGCAGAAAGGAAGGTGGATGGACAAAGAAATCTTAGCAGAAGAATGGATAGATCTCTCAACAAAACCAGACAAACCACAGCTCATGCCTGGCCGGGATAATCCATTATCCTCTAAGCCCTATGGATATAAATTCCTTTGGTGGACTCCAGAGATCCCTGTTAATGGAGATTATGTTGCTTCAGGTATTTACAATCAATTAATATACATCCACCCAGCCAAGAATATAGTAATTGTTAATACTTCTGCTAATTATAAATATCCTCAAGCACCAGAAGAATGGAAAATGCGGTATATAGAATTAATGCAGGCCATAGCTACTGAGATGTAACATAAGAAGTCACTTAATTTTGCAGGTTAATTTTAGTTGTAAGAGATTGACACTTTATTATTCAATTCGAAGGATTAGGATTTAAAATTTGATAGCATTTATGTCTTTGGTATGTTGGATGATTATGCACGTCGGGATGGTCAAATTCACCAATTTTTATCATCCCAATTTTCTTCATCACATTTTCAGATTTCAGATTTTTCATAGTACATACTGATATAATTTTATCAATTTTAAGATGGTCAAATGCGTACTCAAGACATCTACGTGCTCCTTCAGTAGCATAACCTTGCCCCCATGCATTTTTTGAAAGCCTCCACCCGATATCTATAGCTGGAGTGAATTCGGTTTTGTATTGTTGATGGGCTAATCCAATCATTCCTATAAATTCTTTGGTTTCCAATAGGTCAGTGGCGTAATAAGTAATGCCGTGAGTCAGGTGATGTTGACTTAGTTTGTCGATGAGTTTCTTTACCTCTACCACTGTTAAGGTTTTAGGAAAGTGTTCCATTACATCTTCATCAGCGTTAAGTGCTGAAAATGGGGCTAAGTCATCATTGCGCCATAGGCGAAAGCCTAGCCTGTTAGATTGAAATAGATATTCGTTATCACCCATAACAACTTTTGTTTTGGACTAAAATATGGTAAAGATATTATTGAGCACTCCTTTTGATCCACCATTCTATCAACACAACGTGGATAAGAAATCCAATGAGAAAGGACCTACCCATAACTTGCTGGACCGATTCATTTGTCATCATCATGTTTAAGATCATGATAATTCTGATGGTAGCAATTGACAAGGAGACAAAAAATACGCGTTTAACCCAATTGGAGTGCTGGATAACAAGTCGTGATCTTATAGTAGTATAAGCCTTAACAGTCGCATATAAAATATATATACCGAAGATAAGATTTGTGACGGATTCGAGCCAATCGCCATATGGGATAAACAATGCTATATATATTGCGGATATAGACACAATAAAGCTGGAGATCAAGAATACTTTGCCAATAATGCGATGTCGAAAAAGGCTGTTGTTTCTTATAGTTGGTATCAGTTGATGTACTCCAGATAGCAAAAACAACAGACCCGCTATCACGTGTATATACATGGTCACTGCATTATTGGCATAATGGATATGGAATGAATCGGCTTCGAATAAATCAGGTCTATCTTTAGCCAATTGTAGATCACCGATTCTTCCAATTGATTCATTAATCGCAAATAATATTAATAATGCCGATAGAAAGATGAATATTTTGGTGATCCAATTTCTCATGATATTAAAATCGTAAAAGGTCTTCAGATGCAATCATGGCGATGTATCGTCATTAAGATACCCAATACTTGTCAATATTTCAGGGAATTATATTTTTTCTTCATAAGTGGTATTATAAAAGGGGGTTACTATACTATCATAATTTAGATTAATGTACACCTTTGCGGTCGAATGAGTCAGAGCAACAATAATGTCATTAGGCAGAATATATTATCAGAGGGCATTTGGACCTTAATGATGAAGTTTTCTTTGCCGGCTATTATAGCGATGTCAATTAATAGCCTCAATACTTTTGTTGACGCACTATTCATTGGGCAGTACGTCGGACAAGAAGCTTTAGCTGCTGTATCCTTAGCTTTCCCTTTGACAATGATAACCAATGGGGTTTCAGCGATGATAAGTGTGGGAGGTTCTTCATTGCTCAGTAGAGCGATAGGGTCAGAGGATTACGATATCCAGAAGAAGACTTTTGGTAGCGTCACTATTCTCTCGATTGTTTGTTCTGCAATTTTGACGGTATTAGGGTTAGTTTTTGCAGAGCACCTAATTGAGTTCATGGGTGGCTCGGGTAACCTTATCACTTTAGGGGCTTATTATTATCGGATTATGATGATAGGCGCCTTCGTCAGGATATATGGTGTGGTGCTGAATACGATGATAAGAGCAGAAGGCAAAATGAATCAAGCCGTAACCTATTTAGTTATAGCTACTTTACTCAACATTATTCTTAATCCTATTTTCATCGCTTACTTCGGGTGGGGTATAGCTGGGGCAGCTTGGTCTACAGTTATATCAATGCTGCTTTTATCTCTATTTGGTTTGACATATTACATGCGACGTCAGAGCAGTTATCCTATTGACTTAACTTATTGGAGGTTAGAGAAGCGTATTATTAAACCAATATTGACGGTAGGAGTATCGGCCATGATGCTCCAGATTATGTTTTTTGTGCAACAGATTTTTGTCTTTAGGTCTATAGCATACTATGGATCTGATTGGCATATTGCATTTATGGGTGCGTGCTATAGGATAATGATTTTGATGATTATGCCAATTTTTGGATTTTCTCAGGCTTTGCAGCCTATTGCGGGGATCAACTTTGGGGCGGATCAATTTGAGCGTGTGAAAAAGTCTTTCAATATTTTTGCATTGGCTTCCACAGGTATGCTGATGATTTTTTGGGTTTTAGAGATGGTTTTTCCGGAGACTATTTTGGGATGGATGTTACCAGATGCTACCTTCACCGATACAGATATATTTAACTTCCGTATTCAGATGTTGTCTTACTTTGTCTTTCCTTATTTCTTGTTAGGAATTACTTTATTCCAGTCGATTGGCAATGCAAAGATTGCTGGTAATATGTTAGTAGCTCGAGAATTAGTTTTATTCGTTCCTTTTGTATTGCTTTTTCCTTTATGGTACGGAGTAAATGGGGTTTACTATGCCATGGCACCGGTTAATTTTATAGTCTTTTTCGCAGCATACTATTTCATACAGAAAGAATTCAAAAAGTGGGATAAGCCTATAATAGCTGATTAACTCAGTCTGTGAGATCGTATATGAACCAATGGCTTACTAATAGTATATCATTGAATTTTATTGACTTCGATATTAAGACTTTTTGTTAAATCTTTTTTTCTCCTTTTTAGTCATCTCTTTTTCTATGATTCTCGGAGGTGCTACCACCTGATATAATTTGTTCTCTACGAGTCGTTCGTTACCTGCTGAGGTGGCAAAAAGTGGATTAATATATTGAGTCACAGTTTTATCTTGAGCATTTTTTTTATACTCTTCAAAACGATGTGCGCCTCTATATACATATGTCGTAAACCAGACGCTACTTCTTTGATTTTCTTCATCATAATCAGCTTTACCTAATACTTGGGTAGGGAATACATAATCCCCAATACCAACAATAATGCCTCCCTTTGCAAAGCCTTGATACTCAGACTGGCTACCATCTCTATGTTCTATTACTACTCGATTTCTATTCCTTACGAATGAAGCAGTGTGATTACCTTCAAAATTCTCTTCAAGATTTACTACTATGCCTTTACGACTTGCGTGTATATCAGTTTTTCCTTGTGTTCTGAACAGAAAAGCCTTCCAATCTAATGGTTTTTTCTTTCCAAAGTATTGATGGCCTACTTCACTTAGATCAATCACTTCTACTTCTTTTCCTATGGTAAGAGGAAGAATATATATGAGATTATCTTTGATCTTAGGGTCTATCTTACCTTTGATCATTGAATATGTCATGGAATAGGAAATTCCTTGATTTTCATCTTTAGGCTTAAGAGTAAGTGCTTGGCCCGAAGGACCGGTTAATACTTTTGGGAAGCCTGAATAAAATGTATTTCTTAGATCAGAAAATTTAAAATCAACCGTGATGGCTCCGGGGTACTTCTTCTCGTAGTAAAATGTAACACTGTTATCGTTGTTCCTTTTGCCTTCAATTTTTAGTCCATTATCCTGAGAATAACCTAACACAGAAACAACTGTTAGGAATACGGTAGTACATAGTCGACTAAGAATCATTGCCCTTGTTTGTCTGAAAGATATAAGATTTTTCAAATGTTGAATGAATAAAACTATAAAAGCCCTACAGAATCTTCTAATATTTTGTGTGAGTTGAGCTCCTCAAATCTTAAGTACATTGATTTTCCATTATTCACTATAGAAGTAATACTTGTTGTACACACTATACCTTTATAATTCATGACAATGTCAGATTCGGGATTTCCTTCACCTGCATTTTTGTGAAAATCCAGAACAGATTCTCTTGTTATTTTAGACGTTTTATGCTTCCAATCTTCAAACCATTTTAACCTCTTTTGCTGCAGATCATCATTGTACAGAGTGGCAGAAGCCCAAAGGTGCATCTCATTGGTAGGAAGTTTTTTGATATGCTTCTGATGCTCATCCCATCGCAATTCGTACAGATCACCTTGATCATAAATTACCATTGTAAATGCCTCAATTTTTTGAAAGTTATATTCTTCAAAGAATGATTGTGCTGAAGCGAATTTAAAGTAGTCTAAAGCCATAATTCCTCGACTTATTCTGTAGGGAGGGTTTCTTTCGTGTCTTACAAAGGCTCCATTTAATATACAAACCAGCTGATTGGTTTCTGACAAGACAATCCAGGAGCCATTGGCTCCTTGATCTTGCGGAAAAAGTAAAAGTTTTCCGTCTCGATCTTCTTTGATAAGCTCACTCGCTGCTCTATTAGGAGCTTCGTCCCTATTAGAGGTAAATATGAACTGATTAGATTGTGTAGGAATGAAAGTTACTGTACACATATGGAGCGCAAATGTACTTAGACGGATTTAAAAAATTATCCTGTTTGTATGGTTTTGAGTGCAGCTCGTATCATATTGCTCTGGCTCAACTGACCAAAGGTCATAAGAGAAGTTAAAGGATCATCTTTTAGGTTCATATACTTCATAATTTCATGAATCTCTAACCCTTTATTAGAGGCCATTTCTACTTTGGCATAAAAATCAGATAGAAAATTAAGTTTGGCTATTAACCGATCCTTCCCATTTTTAAAGATTGGTTGATGGTTACAAAATAGCACATCAAAATCAAGAGAAATCAACTCTTTCAGTGATTTGATTTGATCCAGCATAACCTCTTCTCTCATGAATATTTTTATATAATCATTCACGTAAATATCCCCTGAAAAGAGCCACCCTTTATTTGGCTCATAAAGTGATATCTGATCTGCTGCATGACCTGGAGTGGAGAGTATCTCAAAATTGTAATGATCGGTTGCTATTTGCTTATCAGTAAGTGGAGCTAAGTCACAGGGTGTATGTTGCCCCCAAGTAATCCATCGTGCTGGTTCGACCCGTTGTGGATTTTTCATTTTTTCACAGCATAATTTTGATCCAAATGCTGAAACGCTTTTAGCCGTCTTTATCGCTTCGACATTACCGCTATGGTCTTCATGGTGATGTGTTAGAATGATTTTAGATACCTTTTCAGGTCCGAGCAATGTTAGAAATTCTTTTCTGACCCGGGGTTGCCCAGTATCAATCAGCAGTCCATCAATAAGAAAACTGTATACATACATTTTTGGACGACCAAAGAAGTTAGAGCCTAATTTCCACATTTTGACCTTATCAAATGAGGACGCTTGGATAGAATTCATGAAAGAACAAATTTATCAGTCCAAGGTAATAAGGCTTTTAAGATCAACCTATGATTAGTATTGTACAGATCTCATTATTTGCACAATTTTATCATCTATTCTAATAACGATTCGAAGAATTCTTTTTCAAGAAATTTAGTTTTAAACCCTTTTATTTCAGGTATCTGAGCAACTTTCTCAATGTCTTTAGGATTTTTGGTGCTCGACACAAAGTAGATATCAGGAAAACTGAAATGGGTATCTATAGTCTTCATGAAATCTATAAAGTCATATCCGGATTTAGCGGGCATATTGAGGTCCACAAAAATGAATTTTGGCCATTTTTCCTGGACTGGTTGTTCTAACTGTTTACCTATATATTCTATTGCTTCATCTACATTATACTTGCTTATGATCCGCTCATCATGCCATCCTGCCTCTTTCATCATGATTCTGTGATATGTGTGAGCTGCATCATCATCATCCACAAGCATTACTAATTCATTCATCCTTTAAGTGTTTTGTCTATAGTAAAAGTGAATTTGGTTCCAATCCCATATTCACTCTGGTAGTCTATTTTCCCGTTATGCTGTTTAACAATTTTTTGACAAAATGAGAGTCCCATTCCTGTTCCTCTATAATCGCCCTTGTTATGAAGTTGTGTGTATGGTTGGAATATGTCAATATCATGTTTCTTCATGCCTACACCATTATCTTCTATCGAAAATTCTATAATATCAGGCGATTCTTGAAAATCAATTTTTATAAATGAGTCATCCTTTTGGTCATCAGAAAATTTGATTGCATTACTTAATAAATTTTGAAAGACCCTTTTGATTTTTATTTCATCTGCCGTGATGTTAGGTATATTTTTAGGGAGAGATATATTAACTTTTTTAGTCTGAGCTTGCCTTTTCAGAGTGTTACACACTCCTTTGATTACATCGCTGAGATTGACCTCAGATAAGTTGATTTTTTGAGAATTTATTTTGGAGTATTCCAATAGATCATTGACTAAATCAAACATCTGATTGCCGTTGGTACTAATAAAATCTAAATATTTGTTTTCATCTTCTGAGAGTTTACTACCCGCTTTATTTTTAAGGAGTTTTGAAAAGCTGTTTATAGTTATTAATGGTGCTCGCAGATCGTGAGATGCGACATGGGCAAATTGTTCTAATTGAATATTAGATTCGATATATTTTTCAAGCTCTCGATTATGTAGCTCGAGGGTTTTTTTAGCTTCGACTTCTTCAGTGATGTCATTATAAAAGGCTACGATTTTAGGGTTTTTATTATCACTATGATCTGTTATCGCATGTATGGCTACATGTTTGATTATGCCATCTTTTCGTCTAAACTGCCAGACAGTATTCAAGTATCCTTTTTTGTGGAGTGTATCTCTTTGTATAGCGACATAGTCTTCTTTACTTATACCATTGACGGTTGGATAGGGATATCGGTCGAGAGGCATAAGGTTAGTAATCTCATTAGGATGCTCGGCTTCATGTATATCGAGTGCTATCTGATTGCAGGTTATCATTTTGCCTGAGTTGATCTCCTTATAGATGATGCCTTCATAGGAGTTTCTGAATATAGCATCCAGTTCGTCATGTTTGTATTGTAATTCTTTTTGGGTAGTTTTTATTTCTTCGTTTAGTTTTATTAAAGACTCTGTTGAGCGTTTAGAATTTCTGTAAAAAATAAAAGTCATGATAATTCCTAAGCTCATCAAGACTATGGCAACGGCATAAAGGTTGTTGATTTTGTTTTGCAACAGATTTTGTTCATTTAGGCTATCAATCTGTTTTACATAGTTATCAACTTCATACTTAGCTTCCAATTCTTCCGCTTGAGCATTTGAGAGTTGGTCGTTATTGGCATCGGTTAAACGAGTGTATTCTGACTGATAGAAATAGGCCTTTTCATAATTTTCATTATTAGCATAATAGGTCGATAGAAGTTGTGCCGCAAGTGATGATTGATAATATTTATTGGATTCAATGCCTATTTTATAGGCATTGATTGCTTTTTGTTTAGCTAATTCGTCTTTACCGATCTTTTCTAAGGCTTGGGCTTGGATCAAGTTGGCAGATGAACTGATAAGATCTATTTTTTTTTCTGTAGCGATTTTTTCTGATTCTGTAGCGACTCTTATCGCTTCATCATACAGTTTTAAGTCGTATTTAATCTTTGCCTTAATGTATAATGCTTGGGTGATAGAATGATAATCTTTTATTTCCTCAGCTCTGCGCACACAATTTTCGCATATCTCCAATGCCTTTTCACTTTGATCATTCTTGTGAAGACTCATGACATAATCATCACAATAAATAATGAATAGGCGGGGATGCCCATGATCATTAGCATATGAAATAACGCCTTCGATAAATTCGAATTCTTTCTCTCTATTTTGAAGTTCACGGTATGAGGTGCCGATATTACCCAAAAGAAGTCCTCTTAAGAATTCATTCTTATCGATCTCCTGATCATATAATTCTAAACCTTGGTAGTAATATTTTAATGAAGTATGAAATTGAGAAATAGTATGATAGATGATTCCAATATTATTTAGACATCCGACCTGTGTGGCATAATCATCCACCTGTTTCGCATATTCTAATGCAATTTCAAAATTTTCTATAGCTCGATTATAGTCGGACCCATTTTTATACTGTGCAATACCCACATTTTTATATCCCTTGGCGAGGTTTGGAATGTCATTAGTTTTCTCAGCTATACTTATTGCTTTTCTGGCATAATGTTCTAAAGAGTCTACGCTGAATCTACGGTAGGCAAAGCTTAATTCATTATATAGGGAGGTCAATATTGTTGAATCCTTGGCTAAAGTGATTTGATTTTTAATGGTCGCAATTTCTTGTTCATAACTTTGTGCTGACAATCCTGCTATGGTACACCATAGCATGAAGAAAGGCATCAGAATAGATTTTTGAACAAACCTCATCAAGCGAATAGTCTAATGTCAACGAATAGAGGACACTCAAATATAACCTCCACCTAATCTTCAGTGCCTAAAAACCTAAATATTCCACTTTTCTGTAGCTGTATTTTAGTATTTAGTGCATTTGAGCTCTTATTTGAAGAAAAATTTAAAAGAAAGTCAATATTCTGATGTTATTATAACGGCGTCAACCCGGGTATCATTTAAAGTATCTAATTGTGTGTATACCATGATGAAATCATTTTGAGATTTTACCATCCTTGGAAATCCACTCGATCTATTAGAGGAAGTAAGAATAAGTTGTTGAGTTTTAGATTGTTGACCGTTTATGTTAACGGTTTTTGCTACGATCCATGTTTTGTTGTTCTCTTTTTCTAACCAACTTACGAGAGCTGTTTGATCATCGATCATAATTAAATCTACTCTTCCTAATGGATTGCCATCATCAACACGAATAGGTAAATCAAAATTTTTGCCTTTATCGTAAGAAAAAGAAAGTTTTACTTCTGGCACCGTGTCATTGACCGAGTACCATGCGACAGCTACGTTGGATTTAGACGAAGCTATAACAGGGCCATTTACTGGGCAAGCTGGAAAGTACCAGTTGTCGTTATAAACAATAGAAGGAGTGCTCCATTCTTGATTTTCTCTTCTAACTACGGCTATATCTCTTATTTCATTTTTAGTCCTATTGCGATAGGCTACTATGGTGACATCATCTATGGTTGTTGCGCTCGTTTGGCAACAGTCACAGACCCTGCCATCAAGTTCTATTTCTTCGGTGATAGTACTTTTTTCATCTATTAATGCAGTCCTTAAGGTCATGCTTCCCTGACCATGATGATGTTTATTGGTTTCATTTTTAATAGTATTTCTGCCATCAAGCCAAACAGCCAGTATCTTATTACCCACCGGTGCCATAGACACGAATCCATGTTCTGCAGCTATGTTGTCATTATGTGCTTTGAATGGAGTAGACCACGTATCACCTTTATCATGAGAAAGAGACAACATTACATCATAATCATATGTGCCATCAGCGCTCATCGCTAACCAATGAGCCATTAAAAAAGATCCATCAGCGGATTCTATTATTGATGGGAAGTCTGCCCAATTGACGAACCACTCCGTTCCATTAGCTATTTCTTTGGGTTGAGTCCATTGTTGGCCTTGTAGGGTTGAGAACCTGAGAGAATAAGAGGTATCCGAAGTATACTCTACCCAACTTAATAGGATTTCTCCTTGTCGGGTCAAATACAGATTTCCTTCCCCTCCAGATTCGCATGGGGTTCCTATGTGTTGTACTGATAAATTCGGCCCAGAAAGGGTCTTATCATTTGAAGAACAGGACCAAATGAGACCAATGAAAAGTATGGTGATGATATAATACAATCTTACCATTCTAAAACAATTTTGCCGAAGTGGTTTCCGGATTCTTGATATTTAAATGCTTCCGCAAGTTGGTCAAAACCGAATGACCTATCAATAATTGGTTTTATGTCAGTCGCCTCAATAGCATTAATCATGGAATTTTGCATGACTTTATTTCCTACTGCTATACCCTCCATTTTTATGAATTTAAAAAATAACTTAGGAAATGTGATTTGTCCTTTTCGGCCATTACCAAGTATGCCGATTGATACAATTTTACCCCCAAAAGCCGAGGCCTCGATCGATTGGCCCATCGTAGAACCTCCTCCAACATCTAATATAAGATCTATTCCTCCTGATTTTTTAAAAATTGTTTTGCCCCATTTCTCATCCTCCCTGTAGTTGACAACTTCTTCGCAACCCATTGATTTAAGTTGTGCCGCTTTTTTATCTGAGGAGGTCGTAGCGAAAATTCGAGCTCCAGAAGACTTGGCAAATTGAAGAGCCAACATGCTCATACCTCCTGTTCCTTCAATAAGGACTGATTGGCCAGCAATCAATCCACCCGTATGGGTTAAACCATTCCATGCTGTAAGTCCAGCACATGGGAGTGTGGCGGCTTCAGCAAAAGTATATCCATTGGGTATTTTTGTTAGAGCGTTTTGTGAGATACATGATTGTTCACAGATATATCCATCTAATGTCTCTCCTGATACTCCAGCAATTTTCATTAGGCTTGGACGACCTTCCATCCAACCTGGAAAGAATAGTGACATAACTTTATCTCCTACTTTCCAGTCATATACATCCTTTCCTAAGGCTATTATTTCTCCTGCACCATCAGACATAGGTATTCTTCCATTAGCAACAGGTATAGCACCTATTGCTACGAGATAATCATGATAGTTGAGACTTGTGGCGTGCCATCTTACGAGTACTTCACCAGGTTTAGGAATCGGATCAGGTCGATCTTCAATTTTTAAATTGCTTAATCCTCCACCTGATTGAAGTGCTACTACTTTCATATCAATTAGATCTTTCCTCTAAGATCATAAGTTATCTGTTAATTCAAAATGGAATTAATTGATAATCAATAATTTCTATTGCTCAGCCTACTATTTGTTGCCTACTCTTGCCAGTTTATTACTCTCAGTATTCAGTAGGTTGTTGGCACAGCTCTTAGGATCTCCAATGGACAAAGCAAATTCTTGAGATATTTCTACTCCGTTTTCGTGCCTGGCAGGAGACCATAGTGGCATATTACAGAGAGCTTTAGTCAATATGGAGTCTACCTGAGCATCTTCAGATGACCAATGTATGAACGGAGAAGTGACTCTTCCATCCTGATCTACTACAAAGGAAATGACAGCCATTTTATAGCCATCTATCAAACCTTCCGGAATATGATCGATAGCATTTTTTTTAATATAGCTATAGAGCTCATCATCACCACCTGCATACTCGGCATTCTGACTTGGGTCTATGTCAATCTTGAAATCAATTATTTTTGGCTCATTATGCGTCAAGTTGTTGTTAGGAATGTACTCGATGGAAACTGAAATCTGTTTGAGCAGATCTGCTTTTTTGAAAAGTTCTTTTTGGTCTGAGGTAAGGTCATAGCCGGTGCCTATCTTGGTCATTAATTGGTTGTCTACCCATGCGGATATTCGTACCGATTTATATCGATCTATCCAAGAAGTTTTGAAATATGGATTGATATCAGATATCGATTGCGCTTTTGATAACTCTTCTTTTGTGTATGAAATGGATGGATATATTTTTTCTACTCTGAATGATAACGAAGGTTCGATAGATTGAGAAGTCAATCCTGCAGATGATAAAAACGTAAGTGTTAATATTATGATTATGAGGTTAAAATTCATGATTTTTTAAATCCAATGTAAAAAGTAGTCCTATCCCATATAGTTAATCAACGTAAATTAATGTAAAATGTATGTAAAGAGGTAACATGGCACCTTTTACAAGTATAGCTTTGTATGACAAATTATTTTTAATATCATTTAATTGCAAAAATCGATCTTAGCTTTATTTATTACCCTTCTTTCCAATACAGCATTTGGTATTCTACCAAATGGGATAAATATTTCAACAGAAAAGAAACTTAAAGTTGCACTTAGGGCTGTAGGCCATGAATTATTATTATGCCAAGGAGATAAATCTTCGGTAGTATTGCCTATAATTCAAGACTCTAATGTCTTTAGAGTCAGTTTAAGTAATCATATAGCATTTAATCCAGATGACTTAATAACCATAACCAATCAAGTCTTAACAGAATATGGCATACATAAGAACTATTTGGTAGAAGTAATTCATTGTGATTCTAAGGACATAACTCATAGTTTTATCGGAAGTACCCTGTATTCTGATTTAGAAGCGCCCTGTATTGATCGACGTATAGACTTGGGATGTTATGAAATACTATGGTCAGATATCACCGACCAATCCAACAATAATAAATCCCTGAATAATGAAAATGAATACCGATATGCAATTATCGGATTGCTTATGATTTGCTTAGGATGCATACTTTTTATCTTCTCGAGATTAAAAAGAAAAATAGAATTAAAGCAATCTCCAATAAATATTCTTCAGTTGGCCGACGCCACCATAGATGAGAAAAGTATGACCATAAGTAGTGGAAAGAATATGATAAAACTTTCTCATAAGGAATATGAACTCTTCATATTGCTATTCAATAATGAAAATAAGATTGTTTCGAGAAAAGAAATATTAATGAAAGTTTGGGATGATGAGGGAGACTATGTAGGTCGTACTTTGGATGTATTCATATCAAGATTAAGAAAAAAATTGCAATCAATAAGTGCCATTCAGATAGATAATGTCAGGGGAGTAGGGTATAAGATGGTTGTTAATATTAAGTGAAATAATACATTTCTGTGTCATAATGATTAGAAGCTAAATACTTCTTGCAAACGAGGAGTATTTCATTTATTACATTCGTACAAAACTTTCAATTTTTTTGGAGTCTTTAGATTTATTGTGGATTCTGATATGCACTGTTTTAGTGGCATTCATGCAGCTGGGGTTTTTATGCCTTGAAGCGGGTGCCGTAAGAAGAAAAAATTCAATAAATGTAGGTGTCAAAAATATCTACGATCTCATTCTTAGTGTAGGATTATTCCTATTTGTCGGTAAAGGAATCATGTTTGGCTATAGTTATTTTGGGCTATTTGGAAATCCTTTTGATGATTTCTCATCTATCGATCAGAACCAACGGATCACGATATTCTTATTTCAAGCGATGTTTGCTGGGACTGCTGCTACGATTCTTTCTGGTGCAATAGCGGAGCGGTTAAAGTTTCGGGCTTATCTTGTTTTAATTATTGTTTTGGGTTTAATGGTATATCCAGTAGTGGGACATTGGACATGGTCAGATTTATTCTATGATACTAATCGAGGATGGTTGGGTTCTAAAGGATTCACTGATTTTGCAGGGTCGTCGGTAGTACATTCTGTCGGGGGAGCTTCGGCATTAGCGGTTGCATATGTTTTAGGTCCTCGTATAGGCAGATTTGGGGAGGATAAATTGAATATCCGATCCAGCGATCCTACATTGTCATTTGTTGGGACGCTGTTGATATGGGTTGGATGGTTTGGTTTTAATGCTGGTAGTGCCTTAGCATTTGAAGAAAGAATTAGTAGTATTTTGATAGTGACAATTTTAGGATCTGTGGGTGGCGTCCTCGGAGGTAGATTGATCGAAATTCTAAATGGGAAAAAGTATATCGATGTATGGTCTCTTATGGTAGGCCTGATGGGAGGACTTGTGGGTATTACAGCCGGATGTTATTGGTTTAGTCCTTTTCAAGGATTTTTGGTGGGATTCATTGGGGGAATTTTCGGAGTATTGGGAATACATCTACTTAATAAGTTGAAAATTGATGATGTAGTTGGAGCGATACCGGTTCATCTGTTTTCTGGAATCTGGGGAACGATAGCGGTAGCATTATTTGCTCATCAAAATGTGGAAAAGTGGTTTGAACTTTCATTTATCCGCACTATATCGATTCAATCAGTTGGAGCAATAGCCATCCCGCTATATGCTTTTATCATCATGTATATTACTTCTTTGATTCTGAAGAGACTTAGTAAATTAAGAGTATCTGAAGAGGCAGAGATGCTCGGATTAAATATATATGAGCATGGAGCAAGCACAGCTACAAATGATCTTATAGAGGCGATGAATAGTCAAATCAGTAGAGGATCTTTTGATCAATTGATAGAAGTAGAGGTAGGAACAGAAGTAGGAGAGATTACGACTGCTTACAATCGAGTGATTACTAAAGTTGTTGAACTTAAAGAACATGAGGTAGAATTAAGAAAGAATATCGAGTCCAAAAACGTCGCCCTTAAATTACAACGAGATGTATTCCAAACCCTAAGTCGTAATAACAATCCAGTTGAAGGTTTTCATGAAATTGTTGAACTTTTTTGGCATCGAGTAAATTTAAAAGGAATTCAATTTTTTAAATACCAAGAAGAATTTTCGAGATTTACTCTAATTGATTCGGGTTGGAGGATTAATGAAAAAATTGAAAAATCATTAGAACGAATTAAGAATTATGATTCTTTTGTAAATCCCCCGTTTTTCAATGATTTATCTCATGAAACTATTGGGTCACGTGAAATTCTTTTGTCAAGAGAATACACGTCAATAAAAAGTATAGAAGGAATAGAGCTTCATTCGTGTGTTTTTGAACCGATTAGATCAAAAAAAAAAGTACTTGGGGCTATAGTTGTATATTTTGATCACGAGAATAAAAATGGTCAATACAGAGCTCAAAGCCTTGAAAGTCTTTCTTCTGCGCTTGCCTATCTATTCGAAAGACACTTTTATCAAAACGAATTGGTACAGTTGGCAGAGAGTGAAAAGAAGGCGAATCAAGCTAAATCAGATTTCTTAGCAATGATGAGTCATGAGATACGTACCCCAATGAATGGTGTTATAGGTATGAGTTCTCTACTCTCTGATACTCCTTTAACTATTGATCAGAAGGAGTACGTCGATTCCATTCAAGCTAGCGCCGATTCATTATTGGTCATTATCAATGATATTTTAGATTTTACCAAATTCAATAGTAAGTCTTATTCTTTAGAGTATGTAGAATTCGATTTGATTTATGCTTTAGAGAATAGTTTGGATCTCATTATGCCAAAGGCAAGAGAAAAGAATATTGAGGTAGTTTTTGATGCTAATTACCTCGTTAAAAGACGGGTCATTGGAGATCCGACACGCTTTAAGCAAATCTTAATCAATCTGTTATACAATGCAGTTAAGTTTACCGATGAAGGGCAGATTATGTTAAAAGTAATTCAAACTGAAATTGGCGATAAAAAGGTTGCATATAATTTTGAGGTAAGTGATACTGGGGTGGGTATAGAGAAAGAAAAGATTGAAAGTATTTTTGAGTCATTTATCCAAGAAGATAATTCTGTAGGTCGCAAATATGGAGGTACTGGTTTGGGATTGACTATATGTCGACAACTTATAGAACTTATGGGTGGTGAGATTGTGGTTGAGAGCGAAAAAGGAAAAGGTTCGTCATTTTGTTTTGATCTTCAGTTTGATTTAGCGACATCCATCTCGGGTTTGGAGCATGAAATTGATTTGACTTTCCTTGATAAGAAAAAAGTTCTTGTAGTCGACGATAATCAGTACAATAGAACCATCTTAGTGAGGTATCTAAACCAGAGTGGAGCAGAGGTTATAGATTTAGAAAATGGCAAGAATTTAGAAAAAGTCATTAGAGAAAATGGTCCTTTTGATATATACTTATTAGACTATCAGATGCCAGAAGAATCTGGAGTCTCTATAGCTAAACGTATAAAAGAGAATATTGATCCAGCGACACCGATTCTTTTACTCACATCATTGGACGCAAGTATCGTTAAAAAGGATGAGGACTACTATCCAGAGTTGCTAACAGGCGTTCTATTAAAACCAGTCAAGAATCATTTGCTTATTGCCAAAATGAGATCTATATTATTACCTCAAGACATAAGACCGTCTGCGTCAGAAGCCCAATCCGATAATAAATTAACATCGATACAAGAGGATTTAAGAATTTTGGTTGTGGATGATAACAAGATGAATCGAAGATTATGTTCATTAATCTTGGACAGAGAAGGCCATAAGTATGATGAAGTGGTGAATGGTAAAGAAGCAGTTGAAGCTTTCGAAAAGTATTATTACCAAATCGTTTTGATGGATATCGAAATGCCTGTGATGGATGGATTAGAAGCTATGCGTCAGATCAGATTAAATCCTGCCTTTTCAGATGTATATATAGTCGCTTTAACGGCTTCTGCTATGAAGGGTGATAAAGAAAAATGTATAGCTGCTGGAGCAAACGAATATCTCGCAAAACCAATGCGAAAGAATCAACTCTTGAATCTGATTGAAGCTTATAAGAAGCGGTCAAAAGCAGAATGAAATCTTCCTATAGAAGGACTTCATATTAATCCTCAATATAATTTTAAATCATCTTTGGCCATTTCTTCTATTACCATTTCCTTGAGTAATTGAAGTTCTTCTTTTATATTGACCTTTTCTTCTTCATTAATTTTGAGGAGTGCCAATGTTTTAAAATTAAACGCTTCAGCACCAAGATCATTCCAGTCGGTTTGTAGGGTGTTATTTCTATGGCTACCAAATCTTAATTCTGTACGATGACGATTTAACTTTGCTTCTGTATCGCTTGCCGTATCAATCAGCATCTGATCCGATGTGGTATTAATTATGGCGTATACTCCTGCCGCTGGCTTTCGCTCTTTATACTCTGCTTTTAGTTGATTCCTTGTTTTCATTAATGACTTATTATCTAAATGCTTTCAAAACATCATTTGATAGATGATGTAGTACCTCTGCTACAGGTCTGGAGCTAAATTTAAGATTAAAGATAACATGGTTGACTCCAATTGACTCTATCTCTTTTAAATAGTCCACGAGAAATTTCGATCCACTTTTAAAGCCAAGATGTATGCCTTTAGGGGGAAGTGACGGGTCCATATCTAAGTCTATATATAGCGACTGCATATATGGCTTCCAAGGTTGGTGTTCATTCTTAAGTGCTGCTTTCCATTGTGACATGCTTTCTTTTAAGAAATTGATATTTCTTGGATAATAGAGCCACCCATCAGCATTCTGGGCAATCCAACTTATTGTTTGTCCGCTGTATCCTGTAACTAACATGGGGGTGTTTTTATACTTGGGAATTAAGTCTATACCTCCATTTAATTGTCCATATTCATCCGATGAATATAAAACTACTATGATCTTGAACAAATTATAACATGGGGCTATTTGTGGTCTACTCAATTGGTTAATAAGTTCAGGCCAGCACTAATGGCTATATTGGATACGTCGAGCTGACTGTACTATTTTATTTAGATGCCTTTTTACTCGGAGGGTTTTTATATGTCGTATTTAGTCTCTTTAATACTTGTAATTATGATTAAGTGATTTTTTAATCTATAATCGCTTGGTATATCAAGGCTCTTATCTTGCCATGATCATCCAGATTGTCTGCAGGGATAACTTGTGTTAGGTAAACTACTATTAACTCTTCCTCTGGATCTACCCAATAGGTGGAGTGATAAGCTCCTCCCCATCCAAATTCTCCTACAGTGCCTAATGATCCCCGAGCTCCTAAGTCTTCATTGATAGAGAAGCCCAACCCAAATCCAGTGCCAGATGCCCATGGGAAAACGATGTCTCCTAAGTGGTTAACTGTCATTAGTTCTACACTTTTTCGAGACAAAAATCGATGTCCATTATAGGTGCCTTTATTGAGCAGCATTTGTAAGAATGTTGCATAATCCTCTGTGGTACTCACTAGCCCTGCACCTCCAGAATAGCTCTTTCGAGGTCCATTAACGTAGGCCCCTTGACCCACCATGCCACCTGGGTCTGGAGCCACTACCAGACCATTTTCGCTGGTAGAATATACAGTGGTAAGCCGTTGTGATTTTTCTTGTGGTAGGTAGAAGTGGGTGTCATCCATTTTGAGTGGTGATAACAATCTTTCTGAAATAAAACTATTCAAATCTTGACCAGATACCAATTCTATCACCGCTCCAAGGATATCTGTATTATATCCATATACATATCTCTCTCCGGGGTGAGCCTCGTTGGGGAGAGTGGCCATTCTCTTTATGGTGGCTAAGATAGGTTCATCTCTATGAGCAAAATACCATCCTTGAATATCTGCTGCTTGCCATAATTCTTGTCCTAAGCCATATCCATATCCTATACCTGCTGTATGGGTAAGTAGATCTCTCAGGGTAATTTCTCGATTAGCTTGTACTATGCTGTATTCACTGGTGTCACTGGGTATTGCCACAGTGGAATTTTTGAATTCAGGGATATATTTGCTAAGTGGATCACTGATCAATAGTTTTCCCTCCTCTTGAAGCATCATGATACCTACACTAATTAGTGCCTTTGTCTGTGAAGCAATTCTAAAGATGCTTTGATTTGACATTGGAATATTATTGTCAATATGAGTATAACCAAAGGCTTCATTATAGACTATCTTCCCATTCCTACACACTATCAAAGCGGCCCCAGGCAATTTTCCTTCGGATATATATTCCTGCATGGTGGCATTTAATCGATTTAAACGCTCCATTGACATTCCTTCAGTCTCGGGATGGACTGATATGAGCTCTTGACCCTGTACTAAAGAAATTGAAAGAATCAGGAAACCAAGTAAGAAAAGTTGTTTACTATTCACCATTATCTAAAAAGCTTTTCATCATAAATTCTTGAAACGATCGTAGCTACTAATGCTAAGATGGCTCCCCCTTCTTGGCCATCTCCTGCATAACTATGGGCTGCCCAAGCCAAAGCAGCATCAAAGAAAAATCCAGCATAAGCCCATTCTTTTAAGAGCTTGGATGGTTTTAATAAGACGGCCATTATGCCTAATACTTTGGCAACGCCAAGTGGAGCTACAAGCCAACCGGGAAAGCCCAAGGTAGGAAAGAGGTCCACGATCTCATTATAATTCATGAAGTACATACCAGCCGAAAAGGCGAATATTAGACACATTATGCCAGTAGAAATCCAGTAAATAATTTTAGTCCAATTCATATTAAAAAGAGTTAGATAGATATTTTGACGTATAAGGTAACAACTCTCTGTTATGTTTTAGACTTATTACGGTGCTTTCACGGTGAAATTCTACATTTTGATAATTAAAAAGGATGATCAATGCATGAATACCGTTTGATTTGGATCTTTTTTGACTATATCAAATATGCCATGATAGCTCGTTGATTTGATATCAAAGAATTCTACTATTCTATTTCCTTGGCCTTCCAATTCTATTATTGAATCATTGAGTACATATTTAAATTCTGAATAATTATATGCCGCTTGTATCGTGATTGTCTTGTCATAGATACCGTCTCCATCCTCATCATTAAGCGAAATAGGGTGTTGCCAAGACATAGGTTGGTATTCGCCTATGATACCTACCGAGTGGACATCTTGTAGGCCATTAACATCAACGCTGAATTCTATTTCTATTGGTCGCATTTCTTGGACACAAGACATCTGTATCATAAGTAAAGGGAGTAAAATTATTTTTCTCATAATATTTGATTTCTAAGATTTAAAAAATTGATTTGTAATTAATTGGTCTAATCCAAACCTTCCAGATCCTAATGCTATCGTATAAATACTAACCCAAAGAAATCCTAATGCAGGCAAGACATTCCATAGACCTTGCCCTCCTTTTTGTAAGAATATCGCTACTAACATTGTGCACATAATGAGGAATCCAGCAAACCTTGTTTTTAGCCCGACTATGAGCATAAGGCCTCCGATGGCTTCACTAAAAGCACCCATCCATGCGAAGAAGATTGGGAACATGGCGAATATTCCACCGAATGCGGCTACATCTTGTGGAAACCAATACACCACTTCAAACAAGTCCAGATTTCTGTGTGATGGAGTCCATGGCATACCAAATTTGTCCGAACCAAAACTAAAAGCAAGCGCTGCGCCACAGGCTATCCTCGGTAGGGCAGTCATGAGGTCCAAGATCCAGTGGGGTAGTTGGATGGGCTCAATTACATATTGAAAAAACTTTTTCATTCTTAAATTTTTATTTGAAATTCAAATATGTGTTGGAATGAACCATAGTGCATCTCATATTATATTTTGATACTTCCCAAATAATCATTTGACACTCGTTACTCTACACTTTAAGCATCATATTTCGTACACTTGGCATAGATAATTAGTATGTATGTCAATTTATACCACGCCTTTACAATTTGGGTACTTTTTAGGGTTGTCCATGGCAATCTTATTATGGTATCGAGGTTGGAAAGAGGAGCGACTTTCTGATATTTTATTAGGATGGGTTATGTTCTTCTTGAGTATGGAGATTCAAGATTATACATTTGGTTTTGCGGGTATTAATTATTTATGGAATGAGATGAATGGATTCCCACGAGGCACCGCCTTACTTTTTGGACCAGCCATATATTTCTACCTAAGAGCACAGATAAATAAAAATTTTAAACTTCATAGAGGTCATTTAAAACATCTCTTGGCCTGGTTTATTCCTTTTGCTATTGAGTTCATCATATTCCTTTTAGGTAAAGAGTCGGTGGATGCATGGCAAAATAGTGTATTCAGATCTTCCATAAGCTGGCCCAGAACATTTTTAGTATGGGGTTCATATATTTTCTACTTCTATAAAAGTTTACAGCTTTATCAGACTTATAGGTCTTGGGCGATCAATCAATATTCTAATCAGGATGTCATAAGCTATCATTGGTTTAGGAATTTGATTTATTTCATGATAATCGGAATTCTCTTTAAGGAGTCGATGGGATTAGTAGATACTTTTTTTCAGTTAGATTTCTATCAAGATTGGTGGTGGAATCTGGCTATGGTGGCGATTATTTTTTATGTAGGTATATGGGGCTATTCTCAACAGCAGACTTATGGTCCCGCTTATGAAAAAACTGATTCAGAAGAACCAACTAATATAGAAGCCCAACAGATGCCTGAAGTGGATGAATGGAGAGAGAAAATTGAAAATCACATGCGTTCCCAAAAACCCTTTTTAGATCCTCAACTCAATCTGAGAACATTATCAGGACAATTAAATACTAATACTTCTATTTTATCTGCTGCTATCAATAGGTGTTTCGGAAAAAATTTTAATGATTTAATCAATGAATACAGAATAGAAGAATTTTTGCTTAAATCTAAAGACGAATCCTTAGCGCATTATACGCTTTTATCTTTAGCCTTAGATTCTGGATTTAATTCTAAATCTACTTTTAATAGAGCATTTAAAAAAGCAACAGGAAAGACTCCTAATGAAATTAATAGATAGATACACTGAGACCTAATGAAGTCTTATTGACTTCGTTATATCCGTTTCCAAAATTGCCCTTCCAAATCCGTAAATCCTATTAAACCAAATGCTGGACTGTAGAGATACTTGTATCGCTGACGGAGTTCATTACCGGATCGATTGGTTATAACATCATAATAGGTGATGTGATCAATTATGACGGAATCTATTTTTTCTTGATCTCTCATCATCTCAGAGCTTAGCGTCGATTGATCTAACACGGGTTCAAAGTCAATTAAGTAGTCTCGGATTATGGATAGTTTAAATCCTATACTATTCAGGTCTCTTTGTGTGAGATCAGGTATGGCTTGTAGTTCTAACTTAAAAAAAGATGATTCATCCGCAGGATTGACAAACTTAATGCTTCTGATGTCACTATATAGACAGTAAAAAAGAGTATTGTTTTTGCAGCTGCAGAAGTCAAAGGAATTGTAAGAAACCCAACCATAATCATTTTTCTTCTCTTTTACAATGTATGTTAACGAGCTGTCTTGATGTACGAATGAGAGTGTATCATTAAGGGTATACTCAAAGTCGGGAAAACTGGCTATGGACTTCTCAGAAAGATTGAAATCACCAAAATAGACAGGGGCACAGTTTGATGTCTCGAATGACATATTTTCAAAATCACATGGCTGATTATCACATACTATGCTCATAGTTTCAGGGTCTTGCTCTGCACATGACCATAAAAAAATAATACAAAATGCTTTTAAAAGAGTTTTCATAAATGAATCTAATTAAACCAGCTATTTTCCTTTGTTATCTATGGCTGGAAATTTATCTGCGATCAGGTTTAAGTTAATACCATGCTCAAGAAATGCCTTAGCACCATCCAACACAGTGGTGAATCCGCCCATATTATCTTTTACCTGATTTATCAGATCTTGACCCTCTTCGACAAACCCATAATTGATTATTTCCACGTAAGTTTTATCTGATGATAATGCAGAAAACTTAAACTCGACTGTTGTCTTAGGCTTGCCCCATTCTATTTTTATGAGCTCATTGGCTACAATTGCTTGTGTAAATACTTCAGCAGAAACTCCATACATCTCCCAAGTCCATCGAACGGTGTGTCCTTGCTCTAATTTTCCAGTCGACTGGGTGAACCAAAAATTGGTGGTAATAGCAGGATCGATAAAGGCCTGAAAGACATCGTTGATAGGTCTACGTATCATCATCTGGCAGTGTACTGGTGGAGTGGCGTTGCTAGATTTCATGTTTTGATCATTTTTTATAGGTGCTCGACAAACATTTGAATTGCGGCATTATCTCTAAAAATATGGATATCTGCTTGATTCCTATATTGATTGAGTTTCTTCAATAGATTTTTTCTTCTTGTTAGATTGTACGTTAACACATAATGATAAAATTGGAGATCAAACCGTTCTACACATTGATCTGTCATATCAGGTCGTACTTGACCATGATATTTCAATATCCTTTTTGTGATTCGCCATAGACATTTTATGGTGGATATATCTAAGTAGATGATCGTATCGGCTCTATTCAATCTCAAGTCCATGGTGCTACCATAGTTTCCATCCATGATCCAACTATCCTCCTTTACCAAGTTATTGACTATTTCTTTCCATTCTTTTTTTGGAGTTTCTACCCAGTTCGGTTGCCAATAGTGCTGATCAAGATGTATGATAGGGATGTTTGTTTTTTCGCCCAATTTTACAGCCAAGGTTGATTTGCCTGAGCCACTGCATCCTATGATCATTATACGGTTCATCCTATCGTATAAAGGTATAATCTTTCACAATTGTTACTCATGATCACTAATTGTAGTTAAGGGATCTACTCTTGATAATATGTTTTGGGATATTCCATCGGATATTCCATCTTCTGACATACTCTTGTATTGGGTTTAACCCGACTTTGGCTCTTAACTCATCGACTCTTGATGGATTTTTAATTGGGAGGATATAATAGTGGCCACTGATGCTATCTTTCCCTATTTGGCTACCATATACCTGTTTTTTTCTTTTGGATATATTGCATCGATCGATCATCATTGCCAATTGATCTCCTCCTGCTTGCTCATTAGTGACTGCTGTTTTGAGCATAGGGAGATATTTCTCTTGTGTTTTTAAATCGGCATTATAAATTACATGAAAGATGGTTTGACTTCCTTTTGTTCCCAGTATTTCGGGACCAATCCATCCTCTTGTATCTAATATTTCACTAACCAAAGCGATTTCTTCGTCGGTAGATTTTTTTGATCTCATATCTCGTTTGATTTTAAAATTTGTTAGATCGATTAATTCTTGTTCGGTGTATACCTTATCTAACTTCTTGATCAACTCAAAGTCGAGATTTAATTGAGAATGTTTAGAAAACTTTATACCCTTTGGCAGGGAGTCGTTGTGCATAGTAAGTGCTTTTTCACAATTGAGTATTGTGATCTCAACACGTCTGTTTTGGGCCATTTGACTTTCAAGTGTTGCTTTGGGATATAGCATCTCCCAGTTGCCATAACCTTTAGCAACCATACGATCTGAATTAATTCCCCAGTGATCTAAGAAAGCATAAATAGCTCTTGCTCTGGCTATAGATAGATAATAGCTTCGGCTATCTCGAGCAATGGGAGGATTGTTTGGGGCATTGATATGGCCTCCTATTTCTATACATACTAAAGGGTTTTCTTTCATGAACCACTCTAATTCCTTTAAGATTGGGAAGGATTTGGCTAAAATCAAATCCATATTACCCTTAAAATATACTCTATTTAGATACATTGATTTACCTATTGAAATAGGCTCCAACTTAATGGGTATCGGGTCAATTGTATTAAAGGATTTAAGTCTTATAATTTTAGACTCCAGTAGATAGCCCTTTGATTTAATATCCATTCCGATTATTCCTTCAATAGGACTAAGCACTCTGAAGGTTCCGTTATCATCGGTTTGGCTTGTATATTCAAACGATTTACCATGAAGTCGAATATGTGCTTGTATGGGTTCATTAGTATTTGTATCTATCACAACTCCAGTCAACCACTGAAGTTTTTTAGTAGTGTATTTTCTTACAGTAGCTCTCCTGTTTTTAGCTCTCCCTATGACGGTGTTATTAGATGCTAATGGTTCAACTTCTCCATGATATTTGGAGGTGATGTCCTCAGGAGTTACACCATTTTTGATTAAAAAAGTTTTGACTTGTTTTGCTCGTTTTTCAGACAGGCGGTCATTATACTCATTAGTCCCTAAGTCATCAGTATGGGCCCTAACGGAGTATTTATAGTCTTTATCTTCAATATCAACTAATAGATCTTTGAGTTCCTTTTGCTGAGAAGGGGAGATATTAAAAGAATCTGATTCAAAATATATAGTAGTCTTCGAAAGGAAAATGAGAGAATCATAAAAATCTTGAGAATGAATTGTGTTAGTGGATAACAAAATAAGCCAGAGAAGTATGTTTTTCATATGCTTTTTAACGAAGGAGATCATAGCAAATAGTATAACCAATTAAAAAACATAATGATCAGTTATGTCATATTCAGTTTGT
>JAHDDE010000027.1:42435-45774 GCA_020629515.1 Saprospiraceae bacterium
ATTAACTCATACTTCTGATACAATCATGGATAGTGTCAAGACATGAAGCATATATATTTTTATGTCTCTCAATTAGACATGATTCTAAGATCAAGCCCAGTAAAAAATGTACTCCGTATTCGCCGGTTATACTTCTTACTATTGTATGCTTTCTTCTTCCAGTCCATAGCACAGAGTGGCTTTTTTTAGGCCAAATATTCGACCATTCTTCAGCTCATAGTTGGCATAGAGGACGCCATTTTTTCTGTATGCTTGTTGGATGCCTTGCTCTCTGCCATGATGGAGATGGAGTTTTTTGTGCAACTCTCCAGTGGGATACCAGGTTTTCTGTACGCCATGAGGTTTGCCCATTTCATAGTTAAGTTCCGAGATAAGGATATAGGCAGGGTCTTGGATCCAAAATCTTTTGGCACCATGCAGTTTACCTAGGTGATAGTTGCTCTGCTCTTTGAGCGTTCCATTGGCGTACCACTTATTGACTTCGCCCTCCTTCTTGCCCTTATATATACCGATCTTCTCCTTCATCGTGGATTGATCTTCATAGAGGTCTATCGCATATCCAGAGTAGGCCTGACCTTGGAGACTCCATATAGAGGTTTTTCGGTCGTGATGTAGAGCTGATAGGCGCACCGTAGTATCGGGTATCGTGATACTGCTATAAGGGGGTGTAGTTTTAAGTTGCGATTGATCTGCAGCTTTTTTTTCGCTACAGCTCGCGGCGATTAAATAGATAATGATTAAAAGTAGAATACTATACCTCATTCCTTCAGAAGTAAAGGAGCATAATCCAGAACTTTAGAAGATCCCAGATTTTGCTCCTTTTAGTAATGGTTCTTCTTAAAATATTGTATTTGGTGTACCCTGAAGATCACCCCCAAAGAGCATTACATATGTACCGATGTAAAACTCATTGATGATATGATAGTGATAGATCTCCTCACCTTCACTATGAGGTGTTATACCTATGTGTCCACCAGATTCGTCCAGATCAGTCGGATAGCTCCCATCCAATTCTTTACGTCCATAGAGTAGAAATCCATCCGCCATGATACCTACTAATTTTTCATCATCGTAGGAGAGCGTCGTATTCTGTGGTACATCAGCAGCCTCTAAGTGGTAGTGATATCCCGATGGTCCATTATGTGCTCCCGCATAGTCCAGTCCCGAAGCGGTGTTCACATCTAACGGCCTATTAGGCCCTTCTTCATCATTAAATATGGGTGGGCCTGCTACTGCGATCCCTATAGCGCCTAATCCAGTAGCAGAGCTCGTCGTGGCCAGTTGAGGATATAGGGGCACCGTCACAGTATAGCTACGCTCTCCTATGAATCCAGGCGTATTATGATCACCGACCACTCGCTCGATATAGAGTGGTTCTGTCTCCATCCAGTAGGGAGAAGTATGATTAGGGACTCCATTGGAGACGATGGTGACCTCGCCACCATCGATAGAGTAGGAGACGGCGTCCGCATTAAATTCTTCAAAGGCCGATAGCGGGGTTCCGATCGCTCCTGTATCATTTGGATCACTATTATTGTCCACATAGCCATCAGGCTGATCACATGCCGATTGAGTGACATTAGGATTACCCAATCCATCACCATCCGCATCTTCATACCAGCTCAGCGGAGTACAACTGTCATCTTGGCAAGCAGTGAAAAAGCATGTAAAAGCTAAAAGCATAAAGGAGAAGTAGAGCACATATTTCATCTGTAACTTTATTTTGATTATTAGTTAGACTACTCTATACGCTAAATCCTTCGGTGAATGCTCATTTTTTTTTGAAGATCAGTTCAGATGAATACTCAAGGGCAGTAATAGCAATTAGTTGAGGATTAATCTTCCTCAGTTTTAGTTTTCTAATCCTTTCAGTGGTGAAGGATGCTTAATACAATGCATTTATCAGATATTTTCTTGGACTTCATTTATAATCTCCAGTTGATGTGGTACTTTTTGACTCTTTTCAGTGCTGACTGTCCGTTTATTCTTGTTTGAGCTGTTCTATTAATTGCTCGACATTTTCTTTGATCACATCACGAGCTGCATTATAATCTTCACTTATTGAGGGGGTGCCATTCCACTCGATTGTCATGTTTTTCGATTGAACCGTTGGGACGGTACAATCAAAAGTCACAATTTTTGAGGCTTTGTCAACATCTTGGATGCTAACTTCTTGAGGGAGCCAATCATCTATACTGAACCCGTCACTTACTAACCCTTCTATTGTCTCCTTAGTTAATTGTTGATCGGGCTGAGTACCTCTGAATACAGCATGATAATTAAGATCGTTATCCTGGGCTAATTTATTGAAGTATGCGGCTGCGATCGGACTCCTGGCCGCTCCGTGCGTACATACGAATAGGACTTCTTCTGATGGAGCGGGTGATTGACATGCGATTAATGCACATATGATTAATGAGGATATATAGAGCTTTCTTGTCACGATATTAATTTTTGAGTTATGTATATACTCTTAGTTCTTGAGAGTAGGTCGCTATACATCCTTAAAAATAAGTAACTTATAATATAGGGCCATTTAACGGATGATGGCATGCAGTGTCTCTTGACGAAATGAGAGATATGCGATCATATCTAATGTTAGTGACTGCCGTGTGCCCTGCGTTACTCAAGGGTACTAATTTAAGAATGTTCTTTGGATTATTGAATAACAAAACTGTAGATGAGATGGTGGAGTTTTCAATTATATTAATTGAGATGGCCCACCCATAAGTTTGCTACAACTTTTGAAACCCCCAGATGGTGCTGTCCTTTCAAGGGATTGGTATTGAGCGATCTGGAAACGTTATGACATGAGAATGAACCATAACAAGGTGTTTCTATGGAAGATGAACGAAAGCGAACCGTCCGATGAAGTGTCGAAAGTAACCCGACTAGGAGATTTTTTTTAGTTATGAATACGGTTGGATAGATGCTGTCGATAATCAATGTCTTGGCGGGATAGAGAGAAGTATGTTCGCTGTAAGCGAATGGACCTGACGTAGACCTTAGCAGGCGATCAGGTTGACAGCCGGTATTTAGGCGGCATCAGCCATAGAAAGGCTTATCTAGGGAACAGGGGAAGCTACCCATCGATGATAAGGGAAAGATTTTAAGTTGAAGGTCGAATACCGATGAGGTGGAGTAGTGGCGGATCTACTCGTATTAGCGAATGTGCCAAGTTAATCCATTCGAAAGTTTGGATGAGTGAAGGGGTAGACAATTCCATAAACTTTACTGTCAACTTTGACTTAGGTCAAGGGAAGAACGGTTATACAATGTGGAGTTGAAGAGCCGTATGAATCGAGAGGTTCACGTACGGTTCTGTGAGAGGTTTGGGGG
>JAHDDE010000028.1 GCA_020629515.1 Saprospiraceae bacterium
CCCACAGAATTCCTCACCCCGAACTTTTCGATGAGATTTTTTCTATAGGTGTCGACGGTAGATTTAGAAATATATAATTCGGCAGCGATCTCTTCGCTGGTATATTCTGCACGTATCAATTCCAGGACTTGCTTCTCTCGCTCTGAGAGCATAGAGTACATAGGTCGCTCGGCTGTGGTCACCACATTTGGCTCCACATGTGCGAAGCTTTTATTAATGATCTCCTGTATGATCGGATCAAAGTACTCTCGACCTTGACTCACTGCTTCTATTGCTTTGATAACATGACTGGAGGCCGTCTGTTTAGATAAATATCCTTTAGCTCCATGCTTAATTGCCTCTCTAATCAATCGAGCATCAGAATAAGAAGATAACAAAATCACCTGGATTTGATCTTTTACTTTTTTCAAAATATCCAGCCCATTATGACTGCCTATGTTAATATCTAAGAGTAATATATCTCCATAAGGATGTGACAAATATTTCTCTATTTCTGCGTTGGTAGCTATTTTATCAATATTGTCATACCCTGCCCCAATCAACATCATTTCTAATCCATCGAGCAATATTTGATGATCGTCAATCAGTATGATATGTTCGTTTCTTTCAATCAAAGCAGCCATTTACTTGATTGAAAAATAATCAAAAATATCTCTTGTTTCATATTCTCCGCTCGATTATAGATGCGTACCCTTATAAATTAGGGTATTGAGTCGACCTATCATACCTCGGCTTAGCGGTTCACAATCACTTCTTTTGTTATTTAGATATAAATAGCTTATATATATAAATAAAGGTTGGATTCTTATTTAGATTTAGTTTATCTCATCATTTTATGATCTCATATCTATTGCCTATATGATATAAGCCATTATTTTTGCACAAACTTTTATATCATGGCAGAAACTACTCAGTCGACGAAAAAATATTGGATTTACTTCTTGGTATCATTAGTTATAATGATCGCTATGTTGATATGGGCCAATTCATGGTTTTGGGTAGCCTTGCCATTTGTACTGACCTATTTGGTACAGGCGCTTGATGTAATGTAAGGTACATTCGTCCCAAATACCCTACATCCTTTCTACAGTGATGTTAAGAATCATTTAATCCTTTATTCGGTTGTTAACAGCTCAAGGGTTCAAAGAGTCAATATGAAAACTATTGACCATGAAAAATATCATCTACACAACTACTCTTGCGACCAGTATGATCTTAGCTTCATGTGCATCAGTACAGAAGTTAGTAGACAAAGGCCAATATGACGAGGCTATATACTTGGCGGCAAAAAAAATATCAGGTAAAAAGAATCCTAAGACTAAACATATCAAAGCCCTTGAGGAGGCTTTTGCCAAAGTCAATAGACAAGATCTGTCCAAAATAGAATTGATAAAAGGTCGTGGCGATAGATCTGATTGGGACGCCATATACAATATAGCTTCAGATATCGCCAAAAGACAGCGCAAGGTATCTGCCTTCTTACCGCTGATTAGCAAAAATGGATATTATGCACACTTCGACTTTGTAAATACAAACGATATGATGAATGATGCGGCTCTAAAAGCAAGCCAGTATCACTACATGTCAGCTCAAAATTTAATAAATGAAGCACAAATAACTGATAATCGATTTTTATATAGAGATGCTTTTCATGCCCTTACGAGGATAGAAAAGTACTACAATCTATTCGAGTCAAAAGATTCATTAAAAGCCATTGCAAAAAATGGTGGCACAACTTATGTGCTCACCAAAGTAACTGATCACATTATCAACAATGCTTATGATTATGCTCCTATTGGCTTTGAAAATAGGTTTTGGACGGAATACCATAACGATCACTTTGAAGGAATTGATTATGATTTAGTCAGTGAATTAGTATTGGATGACGCATTCATCTCTCCTGAAAGAGAAGTGATCAATAGGCTCATCGAGAATAAATCCATAGAAAGATGGGTGGATCAAATAGGCCAAGATGGAGAGGTAGTTAAAGACTCTTTAGGTAATACGCTTCAAGTGAAAGAGATAGAAACCGTCACTGCGAGAGTTCGTGAGATACTTAGAACTAAGACTGCAACTCTTGGCGGCATAGCAAGAATAAAAGATTTTAGTACGGGTAAAATAATTGATGAACAACCATTTAGCATTACAGTAGATTTTGCAAGTGATGCCTTTACGATGAGGGGAGATAGACGAGCATTATCCGAAAGAATCAGATCGCGAATTGACCGGATTATAGAAGAATTTCCTACCGATTATCAAATGTTATCTGATGCTAAACAAAAAATATTGATTGCATTTGGAGACTACCTCGAAAAAATAGATTAGAGTACTTTTTAAAAAAAATCACGTCATAAGAGAGAGCACGAGTAGGAGATACTTAGCTCTCTTTTTATTTTTGAAGTCATATAAGAATTCAATGATGATTAATTTGCAAGCCATGGAATCCCCAATATTTCAGAATTATTTGTTCCATAGCTCTGGCTATAACACTTTACAAGAGCATCATCTTGAAAATCATGGACTAACTACTAACTTATACCTGCGTTCTTAAATGACTTCCTTATCAAAAACTGAAATGTAGATATAGTTATGACTCTAAATCATTTCAAATGGTTCTCGATATTGAGAGTTCACCCAATTGGATGGTGCCTGATACTCTTATACAGTATTGTGTCTTGTACTTCAACGGAAGTGATCACTAAAGAAATATCCTCGACTCATATGCCTAAACCTGAGCTTCCTAAAGAAATCCCTACATCAGAGATTACTCTAACCTATGAGATATCAAAATGGGCTATGAGCAAGTATTTAGATGAGGTATTAGATTCGATTTTTGCGGAAACTTTCTCCTTTCCTGACCAGAATGTTGAAGTGCATATATCGAGGATGAAAAATGGTAGTGTAGAGGTTTTGGGTCAAAGAGTCCTAACCACTATTCCTATATATGTAGATATCGACAAAAGCACCTTTGTAGGTAATCTAAGTGCTTATGGCGAGATGGAATTAAAGATTGTAAGCGATATAGATATCGCTACCGACTGGCAAATGACAACATTCACAGAAGTCATTGATTATCAATGGACAGTTTCTCCAAAGGTAAAACTGGGCATAATTGACTTACCTATACAGACCATCACAGATAATTTGCTGGATAAGGTTAAACCTATCATTGAAAAAAATATTGATGAAGGCATCAAAGAAAATTATAGCCTTAAAGAAAATATATCTTCTCTCGGAGAAGTATTATTCACCCCTTATCAGTTAGACAGTACTGCTGGGGGTTGGATCAAGATGAAAGCAGATAGCGTACATATGTCTCCATGGGAGAATAAGGAGAACTATTCGCAAGGAAAGATCTACACCAAAATGACCATGATGATGGACTCCAATCCCGCTGACACTCTAAGTGATAAAAGGATACCGCCATTTTCATGGAAAGAATCGATCAATGATAACAGCACCTTTAGGCTATGGGCAGATTTGTCTTATGATTATCTGACGAAGATTGTGCAATCCAATTTTTTAGGTCAGACTTTTAAAAATGGATCAAGAGAGGTGAAAGTAGAAGATGTAATCATAACAGGGGACCAAGATCAAATCATCGTGCAAGCTCGAACAAGTGGTTCCTTTAATGGAACGATAACTATCTCAGGGCAACCTGTCTATAAAGATGGTATTCTTAGAGCAACCAATATTCTTTGGGATGTAAAAACAAACAATTTGCTCCATAAGGCTGCCACTTGGATCAAAAAAGGATTTATCCATGATCAACTAAACAACATGTTAGTTTTCGATTTGGAATCTTATTTAGAAAGAACAAAAGGAGAGATATACAACTATCTCTCCGATCTAAAGAGATCATCTGATATTGATGTGACAATCGACTGGCACAATATCGGACTTTCTGATAT
This sequence comes from Saprospiraceae bacterium, assembly GCA_020629515.1. Lineage (GTDB taxonomy): Bacteria > Bacteroidota > Bacteroidia > Chitinophagales > Saprospiraceae > GYS-P2D. The sequence continues at coordinate 3,912 of JAHDDE010000028.1, forward strand.
CAGAACTGAAAAAGAAGGTCTGGTAACTATGATGCAGGCGGACATGACCATTCATGTGATAGTAGATGATATCAACTTTATCAAGTCATTACAGTATTGATAGTCTCCATTAAGACAATTCATCCATATAACGCTCAATTTGAATAAAATATCAACTTATTCTTATCAGAAGTAGAACTTTTAACTACCTCGTCTGGTTGAGCATTATTAGAGTATAGACTAAATCACGATGAGCATATTAAAAAGAATAAAAGACTCGATAGAAGCGAGCATTAATAATGACTGGAATACACTAAATCAGCTTGAGCAATTGGATAAAATTGATCAAGAGTCCCAGGATCAATATGTCATACTCTTTAAGCACAGTGTAACCTGCGGTATAAGTAGCGCCGCTAAGCATCGATTGGAAGGCGATTGGGATACTATTAATGATGGTATCAAATTTTATTATCTGGACTTATTAAGCCATAGAGATGTCTCTAACGCTATAGCTGACCGATATAAGGTAACACATCAGTCTCCACAAATAATAATTATTAAAAATGGTCAAGCGATTTACGATACTTCTCATCATTCTATCAATGTTGGGGCTATCAATGCTGCTTTGGGCTAAATCTCAAAATCTTAGCCCCGAAGGATTCGTATTGCGTATTTTGACTAAGTACAAAGAAATGACTTCTTCTTCAATTAAAGATTTTCAAGAGGAATTCAACAAAATCGGAGCCATGCCTGTGAGCCATAATGCATGGGATGAACTACTCCAAAAACATGTGACTTCAGATGGCTTGGTAGATTACGTAGGTTTTTCAAAAGATAGCTTGAGTTTAAATGACTATCTACAAACTTTATCAGACCATCCGCCTAACAAAGAATGGTCTGTAGAAAGCAGATTGGCTTATTGGATCAATGCTTATAATGCTTTCACAGTAAAATTGATAATTGAGCATATGCCAGTAAATTCTATCAAGGAGATAGCTGGTGGTATACCAATGGTTAATAGCCCATGGGATATTGGATTTTTCAAGATCGGCAACATCTCTTTTGACTTGAATACCATAGAACATCAAATATTACGAAAGACGTTTGATGAGCCCAGAATTCACTTTGCCATAAATTGTGCTTCTTTTTCCTGCCCTATACTAGCCAATACATCATATGAAGAACAAAGTATCTACAATCAACTTGACCATCAATCCAATCTATTTTTAAAAGATCGGAATAAAAATCAGCTTTCAACAGATTTGTTCACTTTATCTCCCATTTTTAAATGGTATGCTGATGACTTTGGAAGCAAAGAAGACATAGTAAAATTTATATCAAGATATAGCTCAATGCAGTATAATAATCCCGAAATTAATTATACCACTTACGACTGGAGCCTCAATAGCCTCACTGAACTGCACTAATCTCAAAATCAAATAATACAGGTGTATCTGGCGGAACCGCATCTGTGCCCTGGGCACCATAGGCAGATTCCGAAGGAGCATATATCGATCCAACTCCTCCGACATTAAACAACGGCAACACTTTCTGCCACGCCTCAATGCTATTGGACAATTCAACTAATGTATCTTCTACTGTCTCGAAGTTCTCACCAGTTAAAAAATACCCTCGATATGATATTGTAATAGTATCAATAAGACTTATGGATGTGGAGACTCCAGTATCTTGGACAGAGTAATATACCTCATCAACAAAAAGCGTATCTTCTCCAATATCGCTTATATAGGATAAAATTAATCGTTCGTGATATTCGCTAAGCGAAGTAAAATGCTCAATAAGGCTTAATTCTATCCTCAATGGTGTATTAGGATCTACTCGGCTATCTCCAATCTCACCAAATGCCAATGACGAAGGAAGTAATAATGATATTTCACCTCCTCGACCAACATTTGTCAATCCCAGTTGAATACCTTGCAGCAACAAATCTAAATCAATAGTGAGCGCTTCTTCTACGGAGTCAATAAGAGTACTATCTAATAAAAACATTTCATATCGCAATATCACCGTACTACTGAAATTAGGACTCTCGACATTTCCATTGTCATCAACAGAACCTGTATCCCTAATAGCATAATAATAGCCACTTGGAGCAAAGCTATAGGATGAATCTTGAGAAACAAATTCGTTAATGAGCGTATCCTCCAATAATGAATCTGAATTATCAGCACAAGAAAAAATTAATAAAAACCCAACTATAACAGTCAGAATGATATACCTGACGATGGATTTATACGCCACGCTTTTGCGATTAATTTACAGTAGTTAATTCGACATCAAAAAGTAACGGCGCATTAGGAGGAATCTCAGAATTGCCTGTGGAGCCATAGGCCAAATAAGATGGAATTAACAGTGTTATAGCTCCCCCCTGCCCTATAAGTTGAAGCCCCTCAGTCCAACCAGCAATAACCCCATTAAGAGGAAAATTGATATTAGCCCCTTGATCAAAAGTGACTCCATTGGTGAAATATCCATTATAATTGACTGTAACAGAAGTGGTAGGGCCAGGTTTCGGATCTTCTCCTGGTTCAGTAATGATATAATACAATCCACTCTCCGTTCGATCAGCCATTAGATTATTATCTGATAAGTAATCTGTTATTACCCCTGAATTATAATCTTCTAAAGACTCATAAACATTAAGTAATTCGATCTGATAAACTAAGCCTCCTTCGGATATGACTCCTCCAGACAGATCTGCAGGCACTATGAAAGTAGCTTTATCTCCAGCCCCCATTAAAGCCAATCCCTCTGCTAAACCAACCAATAAATTTTGAACTTCGAATGCGGTCGCAAGATCTCTATCGTAAGAATTGGCAATTTCTCTTCTTTGCAAATCAAACTGTCTAAAATGAAACTGCACAAAATCCGAAGGCATAGCAGTCGGTGATCCCGTCGATCGTTCTAAAATGTAATATAGACCACTCTCTGTCTGCGAGGCATTACTGGCAAAATTAGAAATATATTCTTCGAGTGACACATCCTCATCTACAGAGCAATTGGTGCAAATGAAAACAAGACTAATTAGACCGATGAGTAATCGATAATGCGCTGTCATATTCGAATAATTTCTTTTTTTTTAAAAATTTAAGTAGACTTGACTAAAACGACCAAATACAATAAAATGTGATTCTAAATCTCAAGATTATATGATATCACTGCACACTAATAAGATCTACATCAAATGCCAAATTAGTATTACCAGGAATTGACCCACGCCCAGATGGGCCATAAGCCAAATTAGAAGGAATCAGCAACGTGATACTTCCTCCGGTTCCGATTAATTGAATTCCTTCAATCCACCCTCTTATGACGCCATTTAACGGAAAAGTGATTCCTTCCCCGCTATCAAAGACTTCTCCATTTAAAAAATATCCTTTATAGTTTACTGTCACATCAGAACTCTCCGTAGGGAACGGAGCGGTACCCGGATTGTGAATTATATAGTTTAATCCACTCGGTGTCTTTACGGTCATTAAGTTATTATCCGATACATAATCTGATATACTCAAGGTACTAACCTCATCATTTCCACTACACGAAAGAAGTGATATCATCAGACTAATAAGAAACACTCGCAATCCAATAATCATAATTCAATATATTTTTAAAAATGTGGCCAAATATACTTTAAATACCTGCTAATAATAGACATAACGTCTGACTTTAGCCACATGCTTCGCCAATCTAACAACTTGGCAAGTATAACCATACTCGTTATCATACCAAAGATAAACTACTGCGCTTCTTCCATCAGCCGATATGATCGTTGACGGAGCATCGATAATGAGTGCTGTTGTAGTTCCGACGGCTGAAGACGACACAAATTCTAAATCTGATGAATATCCTATTTGTTCCACCAGATCACCATGAAAAGATGCTTTTTTCAATATTAGATCAAGATCACGCAAGCTTACCTCCTTTTCAAATGTCAAATTTAGAACTGCTAAAGAAACATTTGGAGTGGGTACTCTTATAGCATTACCCGTTAATTTTCCTGACAATCTCGGTAAAACTTTACTTACTGCGCCTGCAGCCCCAGTAGTGGTTAATACCATATTAATAGGTGCTCCTCGTCCTCGTCTTGTTTTCTTATGGAAATTATCAATTAGGTTTTGATCATTAGTATAGGAATGAATGCTCTCTACATGACCTTTAACAATCCCCAATTCATCATCTAACACTTTTAGTACGGGTGCAATGGCATTGGTTGTACAAGAAGCTGCACTAAGTATGTTTTCTTGATCAAAATTATAGTCACGCTCATTGACTCCATATACGACATTGGGCATTTCACCCTTTCCTGGAGCAGTAAGAAGAATTTGAGCAATACCTGGTCTCAAATGCTTCGATAATTCATTTTTTGTCCTCCAAACACCAGTATTATCTATGAGTAGCGCTTTATCTATTCCAAATGCGGTATAGTCTATTTCCTCTGGAGCATTGGCATATATCATTTGGATGGTATTACCATTGATCATTAGCTGACTACCATCTTCGCTTATATCAATTGGGCCTTGAAAATCTCCATGGATCGAATCAGTAGCCAAAAGAGCCACTCTCTTTTGTGTTTCTTCATATGGACTATCCATTTTGGGACGCACTACGATTGCTCTTAATCTAAGTTGATCGCCTTTACCCGTTTGAGCAATTATTCGGCGAGCAACTAATCTTCCTATTCTTCCAAATCCATATAAAACTATGTCTTTTCTATCTTGATTTTTGGGCGTCGCTTCATCATACTTACCTAACTCTCTTCTTACAAATTCTTCAATATCTACTATTGTATTATCTCCAACCCAGTTCAATCCTAAAGCGCCTATATCAATCCTACATGGCGCAAGATGCTTCATTCTTGCAATGGATTTTGCCAATGTCAAAGAATCTTCAATCTCTAATCTTCTCTTTGAATAGTTAGAGATATACTTATGATTTTTAATCACAGTACTCGGTCGACTATCATAGATATCTCTTCTGAATAAAACCAACTCTATACCCCTCTCAAAACGTAATTTTCCTACAATTCTCAACAACTCGAGTGCGTATTGTTCTTTTTCTCTCCATTTGCTTAACGTTGACTCCGAATGCTTTTTGAATATTGAAATTTCTTGGCTCACTTAATAAGTATTGTGGTAAATTAAATAAAGCACAAAAATAGATTAACAGAATATTTATTTGTTTACCTAATAAAAACAATACTATGTTTTCAATTAAATAGAATATTTATAATTAAATTTCACTGCACAAAATGTATAATAGGTAGATAGCTATATTTCCAAAATGTGAGGGAAGTTCACACTTCATAGTGGCGAATATTTCATAGGTTTGATCAATACTCATTAATTAAAATAACAATATGACAGCGGATGTACTTTTTAGCTGGGCCAATAATGCTGCACTAATTGGGTGGCTTTTGTTGATAATTGTCCCTTCATGGAAATTCACTAAAAAACTGGTTCAAGCTTGTGTGATACCTATTTTATTATCAGGAGTGTACTTGTTTCTAATTGTGACTCACTTTACAGAAATGCAGGAAGGTGGGTTTGGATCTTTAGAACAATTAGAAATTTTATTCGCTAATAGAAATCTTATATTATTGGGCTGGGTACATTACTTAGCATTCGATCTATGGATAGGCACATGGGAATATAATGATGCTGTAAAACATGGAATCAATAGATGGGTCCTACTACCTTGTCAAATCTTAACTTTCTTAGCAGGACCTGTTGGATTACTCTTATATCTCACCATCAGAAATATCAAAACTCAAAAATTTGACCATGATAATTTCTAAACAATTCACTGAACTAAGAAAAAGAAGTCCACTTCTTTTTGGGTATGGTATATTTCTAATAGCTACAGCAATAGCACTGCTTCTTCCACTATCTATTGATGACAGGACCATTTTAGGAATTAATCCATGGATCAAACCAATTAAGTTTTGCATATCGACTGCTATTTATATTTGGGCTTTTGCGTGGATATCTTTCGATCTGCCTCATAGATTTAACAAGTGGTCTAAACGCCTAAATACCATAGTTGGAATAAGCCTAATAATCGAAATCCCAATTATCTTAATACAATCGGCCAGAGGAGTAAGAAGCCACTTCAATTTTGAAACTAATTTTGATGCACTGCTATTTGGCATCATGGGGCTATTTATATTGATCAATACGATTTGCTTGCTTATTTTATTAATCCTTTTCCTTTTCAAAAATGATCGTATCAACACAATTTACCTTATCGGGATCCGACTGGGTTTAATAATTATGATGATAGGAAATTGGGTAGGTCAAGTCATGATCAATCAAGGTCAACACGCCGTAGGTGTAAGGGATGGAGGTGAAGGTATACCTTTTTTAAATTGGAGTACAGAAGGCGGAGATTTGCGTATAGCACATTTCTTGGGACTACATGCCCTCCAGATCATGCCTTTATCGGCACATTATATCAATCAATTGGACATCAATCACAATACAAAGAAACTTTGTATCTATGGTATTGCAATGATTTATACAGCTTTTATCATTCTATTATATCGGCAAGCACTTTCTGGCTCACCATTATTTTGATGTACCTAAATTTCCAGATCGAAAAGTATTAGCTCTATGTGCCGCATTTTCTCTGATATTAAAGTAAAAAAAGTTTATATCAGCGATGTGATAGTTCTTGGTACCAAATAAAAATGACCATGGAAATTTTGGTTTAGTCACATACAATAATCCATCTATGGAAGTAGCATCTACAAGTTCTGGATATACTTTATCAAATTTTCGAAGTATTGCTCCTTGGTTGAACTCCTTATTCTGATAGTCGCTTGATAAATTCCAACTTAATGGATTTGTGACAAGAATAGTATCTCCATGAGGGATATGTGTTGGTACATAATCCTTTCGAAAAGTTCTCCAGCTGACAAAGCAGTTCGTATCATCTTTATTATCACATGGATCTATGTGTTTAAACTCATCTACTTTAATCGGCATTCCTACCAAATAAGCCGCAATTAATCTATTACGCATCATCTCATCGGTATCAAAGAATTCGTGCAACAAATTTTTTGCGTGCACTGTACCTTGACTATGGGCGGCGATCAAGATGCTTCTACCCTGATTATGATTTTTAAGATAGTACTGAAAAGCAGACTTAACATCTTCGTATGCCTTTAAGAGTGCTTTATTACCCAAGGCTCGATCATTGGTATAAAATGATTCGATATGTGCTTGTCGATAACGTGGAGCCCATACTCTCCCCGCGGCATTAAAACAACTCGCTTGATATAGGATAGTAGTATTATCAGTATGCTCATTCAATTTTTGGTCAGATAGAATAGCATTCCATTTTATATCACCCTTATAGGATGTATAAGTGGTGGGGTGAATAAAAAAAACATCTACATCATGATCTACCCTATCATTAACCCCTTGACTGGGAATTCGATCTGCAGGATCAATTTTATCTGGATGGGCAGCCCAGTTATCTATGGCACTATAATCTACCACTTCTTGTGTTTCCTCAGTAATAACTAATGGAAGAGAACCTTTGCAACTCGATAACCATATCCCTCCACTCAACAGAATAAAAAATAACTTACCATTCATATTAAAAAAATACATATTCGATAACCCCTATTTTTTTAAAATGAAAATATAGCTAACTGTCTTAAATTTTACATTTTTTATTATCTATGTAGGCGAATTGTGGCAAATAGAAGTGTCATATTCGCATCAACCAGAAAACCTATACATCCAATCTATCGTGGTAGCACCCTGCCACACTAACCATTGAAAAAAACCCTACCAAACCAGGAAACAGCAATTGTTAACCTGAGTATTGATATTGGTGAAAACTGCACTGCTATACATCTGTATACTATTTCCTATCATTCTATTTAGTCAGAATGAATCATACTCAATTATTGGACAAGAAATTAATAGGTCGTTAAAAAACAACCCGAAGCCTCCCATTTATAAACCTTTATCTAAAGCCAAAACCAATAGCGCCCTCTCAACAGTATATACTTTTAAGCCCATTAACATTCTCAAAGACCACAATGAATTGATACGACTTCAATTATTAAACTTTGAAGGAGAGGAATTGGAGCTTATTCTCAAAAGAATAAATTTGTTTCAATCTCACTCCAACTGGTCAAAGCAAAATACTTTTCGTGGTATTATAAAAGGCAACCCAAACTCCCTAGCTACCTTGAATATCTCGGACCAGGGTATATCTGGGATCATATCAGATCAAAAAGGAAATACCATTCTACAACCAGTAGATAATTCTGATCATAATGTTTTAATAGAAGTTTTTAAGGACACCGAAAAACAAGCTAATAACTGGACTTGTCAAAATGACAACCATTCCAACGAAATATCAGAATTTAAGGGTGACGACTATAAACAAAAAAATAATGACCTAAACGAAATATCCCTTTATATAGAATGTGATTATGCATTATACCTGAAAAATGGCTCTTCTATTGAACAGACTATGAACTACATTACAGGAGTATTTAACGAAGTCGCCGCAATATATGCTAATGAGAATATTACTCTAACCATCGATGATATAAAGATTTGGTCTACGGAAGACCCATATGATTCTAATTCTGCTGTAAGTGCATTAAAAAGTTTTAAAAACAAGCTAAACAATAATTTCAATGCCGACTTGGCACATCTCATATCTGGATCAAGTCATGGCAACGGTGGTTTAGCATATATCAATAGCCTATGCAATAAATCAAGAGGCTATGCCTACAGCAATGTCACCGGGAAATATTCTAACAGAAATTCTTATTCATGGGATGTACATGTGATAGCTCATGAGTTAGGCCACAATTTGGGTTCTCCACATACTCACGACTGTACTTGGGGGGATAATAATGATGAAGCACTTGACGATTGTTACTCTACAGACTGTAATCAGCTTAATCAAAATTATGCTGGGACTATCATGAGTTATTGTCATCTTACTCCTGAAGGGATTAATTTTTCTAAGGGATTTGGCCAAGAACCTGGAGACCTGATAAGAAGCAATGTCGCAGAGTGTCTCAATGAACAATTCATAAATTGTTATAACGCCGTATCTATTAACGAAACCGGCACCTATTCTATAAAAGGACCACAATGGGGTGCAGGTGCTCATCATGCGGATGCTGCGAATGCCTCATGGGTAGAATTTGTACCGCATACCAATGGCCATATAAGTATAAAAAGTTGTAATCAAGGGGTCGATACACGCCTTTTCATTTATCAAGGAAACTGTGATAATTTAATACAATTAAAACATTCTGATGACGAATGCAATATCGGCAATGGACTCAACTATGCTTCTTTTGTTGATAGCTTAGTAGTCACTGTTGGCACGAGATATTTCATAGAGTGGGATAGCAAGTGGTCTCCTAATGGTTTTGACATGGACTTTCTATATGAATTTGAAATAATAGAAGACCCATGTAACAATGGCATACTCGACAAAGGTGAACAAGAAATAGACTGTGGAGGACCATCTTGTGTACCATGTAGTGCATGCAACAACTTCGTAGAACCTGAAGAAACTATCAAAGACTCCGTCGAATATCGCATAAGTGGAGCCATCGCGTTGAAATCTACGGTATTATCTACTGGCAACCTTAATATATCGAGTCAAGAAGAAATAGAATTTGGACCAGGTTTTGAAATGAAAATGGGCGCACAATTACAAACAACTATCGAGGGCTGCCAAGAATATTATGATAGAATCTCTGATGCCGATTTATAGCCTCAATATATCTGTGGGACTAATACAGAGCATCGCCTTATTACCTCTAAGGGCAATTGGAGCTTTTAACAAATGAGGATTGTGTTTTAACACATTAATCCAACCTTCTTCATCAAGTTCCTTCCCCCTTAACTTTTGCTGATATTCTGGGAGTGCTTTGTTAAATAATTTTTTGGGCTCCAACTCCAGATTATTGAGAATAACTTGCCATGTAGTCGAACTACAATTTGCTTTTTGATGGCTAAAGGACTTTATATGTGGTGTAAGGGATTTAGCATAAGCCACAGTTTTTCTGTCAGAGGCGGATTTAGGATTGTAATAAATCAAAATTTCTCGAGGATTGGTCTTCATAATAAATAACTATTTGACCTAATATAACGAAATATTTGCCAATAACTATTATATCAATGTTTAATTTTGTTCTTATATTTTAATGCAATCTTTTATTTCAAATTTATTTATCCAATCGATTTATTATTCTATCTCGCTATTACTGCCGTTCTTATTGACGAATATCTCCCAGATTTGAGCTCAATGAATATTGTATTAGCAGAAGTATTTAAGTCATCTGATAGGACTTTGACCTCTGTTAATCCTCTTGGGTATATACCACTGAGATCTTTGAGCAATACGCCGTTCATATCATATATGTACAATTCTATACTTTTTCGACCAGACAACGAAAATCGAATGTTAGTTTGATCAATGAATGGATTAGGCTGATTGGACATCAGTTTATCGTCTATTGACTGCATTACTCCAGAGGCATCACTAAAACTCAATAGCGCTTTATATTCATTAAAATCGGTATCATAAATTAAACTTGGGATATCCCCATCTGATATAGATAGATTTTCACTTAACCTGCCGTCAACATTCGATCTAATCAAGATACTGAACAATTCTTCAGACTCATAGGCATATTTGGAGGCAACTATATTTACATCACCCTCATCATGTATCAAAAAGTCATTCTGTCCAATATTGAATTTACCTGCCTCAACACCGATTACTTTAATGTTTTTAGTAGATAAACTTAATTGACATCCTATCATATCCTTTGTACCCGCAATTTTTAGTGGCACGACATATTCTTCTCCATTTTTTAATTCTATGTCATTAACTTTTAGCTCTATCTTTTTCTGATCTCTAACATTGGATTTGAGACTATTAGCGACCACATTACCTGAAACGTCACCTATTTTGATTCCAATCCAGTTAAGATCCATTTCATCTTTATCGAGTTTATCAATGTCTATAGACTCATCAAATTGGTATGGATTATTCTCATCTAACCCTGGATCCTCCGGTAGGAATACCCAGCTATCATTGTCAGGAAAGTAATCAACTTGGCCCAATAAAACTTTGCGCAACTGAGCCAAGTCAATCGCAGAAATTCTACCATCCTTATTAATATCCGCCGCAATAAGATGAATTTTAGATTCTAAATCTGCTATACCCAATAAATATTGTTGAATAAGCACCATATCTAAAGCTGATACCCCATTGAGGATATCATCATTTTTATGAGGACTCAACTCATAGGACTCATACATGGCTAAAGAAGGAAAAACATAAGTACCTTGTGAGGTAGTTGAATCATATAATTCCTGGTTTAACTGAACAGACACAGCCTCGATCATCTGATCATCCCAAGTACGGATGTACCCCCCTATAGAGGCTAACTCTTTTTCATCACATCCTCCGGGAGTCGCCCCTCTGTTGAGATAAAGATCTATATCCTCCGACTCTATAGATACGGTCTCACCATTATAACAAAAGATAAAGTCATCGTCGATGCAGTCTATTATATTATCTTGATCTCTATCGGTCATATCCATTATCCCAGTACATGGACATCCATTGACCATAACATCATTTGTAGTACAAGGATCCCCATCATCGCAAGGAATGGCTTCGCTTTTGGATATAACTTCGATATAGGATTCTATGTCAGAGACATTTCCTGACACATCCATTATTCTAATGATCACCTTTACTTTTGTTCCTATATCAGAACAACACATAAATATCTTATCCCTAAATATTTCATCAATGGTTAATTCTCCATCCTTATTTTGATCCTGCTTGCTTAATCCTTCTTCGCATTGATCTCTCATTTCAAAAGTTGAAAGCACCCCATTGGCCATAATTTCATTTACCTCAGACAATCTGGCAATCTTAATATCAATAGGTCCACAGGCATCACCACTGGCATTGTCAAATGCTAATGCCTCTATCCACATCGTGCTATTCTCTGTATAAGTTAAACTCAATCCATCGATTATAACAGGTACAGGTGGAGTACTCTCATGCACAATTACCACAATAGATCGCGATGTAGTATTACCACAGTTATCAACTGCTTTGATATCGATGGTTTGTGTACCAGCAGGCACCCTTTGTATAAAATATCCATCAAAAGAATAATCCTCTATAAAAATTTTAGGTGATGGATCACAATTGTCTTCTATTACGATCTGACCAGATAAATCTATATCCCCCTCACATAAGAATCCCGCCAATTCTACTCTTAACGTATCAGATAAAAGGGCAAAAGTCGGGGCCTCTTTGTCCATAACAAACAAGAATTGATTGGCTGACTTGACTTGATTAGTACACCAATCCACTATAGACCAACTTCTCATGATTTTCTGCGAACCAAAACCACATTCACCTCCTAAGTTTTGATCAGTGAAATCAATCGCCAAATTGCAAAAATGATTATTCTGATGACGATGTAATTGGTTAAGAGCTACGGTATCCCCATCTCTTACTAAGAAGGGTACAGATTGTAAATATTCGGGAGTTACATCAGCATCACAGCTTATATTAGAGACATCATTTGGAAAAATCACATCATCAATCGGCTCTTCAATAATGGCGATCATCGCAGTATCTAAGTGGACTACTCTTCCGTCCTGATGCATAGCGCTGTATATGCGGCCTACACTGCCTTGACCACAATTTATAGCGGCAAAAGAAACATCATTGATTACTAATAACCAATCAGCCAAACATGTTTGTTTTAATAGTTCTTCTTCATATTGAGCAACAGATAGAACAGGAAGCCCTTTTGAGTTTGAATTATAAAATTCAATAATATCTGTTGGGACAAAATCTACCACATTGGTACAACTTGTTTTTAATACCTCTGTGTAAAAGTTGAATTGAGGATCTATTTTATATTCAATATTGATATTGGACCAGCAAACAACTTGATCATTACATGGATTGATCAATTTTACTTCCAGAGGCCCCGACAAATCAGCGGAAGAAATATCATTTTCTTCAATGAGCTTTCCCGATATATCACGGATTTCTAATAAAAAGTCCTGTATTCCTGGGATATCATTTAGTGTCAATAAATCAGGAGACAATTCAATTTGGCATGTATTAACAATACTTAGGTTTAAGTCATTAATACAGCTAACACGCTTGTCGGTAATTGATTCTATCAGTAATTCTCGTCTATTCATGCAACCATTTGCATCAATAACTGTCACCCGATATCTTCCAAAATCTTCGGCTTGAGGATTGTCTATACCGTAATTCTGCTGTCTTGATATAGTATCTCCGTCAAACTCCCATATAAAACTAATAGGTGCGGTACCACTTTGAATATCCACTGATAAATCAAAAGACGCTTGTTCACAAAAAGGGCCATTAGTATCAAACCTAACATCGAAAGTAGAAGAACAAAGATTTTCAAATATTGAAATGACCGCCTCGTCAATGTCATCTTCTCCTTGCACATCGTTATCTGGAGTACTATCAAAATCAAATGCTGGACGGTCGTCATCATCAGCATCAGAAGCACTTATTATCTCTGCAACATTTACTATTTCTATATTTAACGATTCATCAGAGACTTCTAAGGAGATTACCCTTTTCACCGTATCACCTGGAGGAATGGTCAGAATTGGAGTAGAATGTGCATCCTCATCCCAATAAATACTATTCATTTCAGGCAAGTAAATTAGACCGTCTGGTACCATATCTGCAATGACAACATTATAAGCACTCACAGACCCTTCATTAATCACCTCTACCTCGTAGTGAACTGTATCCCCAATTTGGTATACATCATCACCAATGACATTTTTATTGAGTGCCAAATCAAAACCTAAACAACTGACATCAACTCCATATGCACCGCATAAAGCAAGACATTGCAAGGTGGGATTAGCAGTTAAAGGCAGATCTATTTGCACTTCATTGTAAAAAGCATCCACCTCATGATTAGCTATCGTATATAACTGTACTTCATAATATTCTTGATCCAATACTTCCTCAAAAAGTCCCGAGAAGCTTTTATAGCGCACTACATCTTCATCGTCAACAAGTAAATAAACATTAGAATGAGTTCTGGGAGAAGAATTAGTTACAATGTGGGGACTTGCCTGTGCTACTACTGAGCTGGAGATGCCATCGCAAAAATATCCAGGCTGATCTACTCCTTGATGAGTGACATAACCACATAAAACGCCAGGAATCATTAAAGTATCTACAAGGCCATTGTCTAACGAGCCCAGTGACAACTCAATTCCGTCTACTGATTGTTCAAAAGGGCCGATGACGAGATTAAATGGCAAATCATCTTCTTCAACATGAAACTGAACGATGTCATCTCCCGATCTGCTCACATTAAAATTATTAGAATTAATAACGCCAGAATTCGCTTTATCAAGTGCTAATAAGTTTATTGAAATAAAATATTTATCAATCGCTGCAGGCTTATTGTCCTTGGGGTTAGTACAAGTAGCATAGATTTCATAGGACACTTCATGGTGGAGTGCTTGCTGCCCAAGAGCAAATGTAGCTGCAAGAGACAGAAGTGCTACTTTCACATAGCACAATAGCCTTGAAAGGATACATGACCCCCTCATAATTGTAGTTTCCTTATGTAATATATCTGAGACTACTGAGGCTCCTCGTCGAAAAGGAGCCCCAGGTCTTATTTACTTATTTCCTTATTCATTACCCGTCCAAGGGAAAGTGCTACATTCAACACTATTGATAATGATTTCTACAGTATCACTTTCTTCAGGACACGTTCCACTTAGACCAGTAGAAGTGAGTGTCAAGGTCACACCTCCGTTAGCTTTATCATTATCTCCCGGCACATAAGCGGTGGCCGAATCAAAAGACGTTCCTCCCGTAAATGTACCATCACCACTTGTACTCCAAGTTCCTGAAGTAGTACCGCCATCTATACTTGCACTGAGATCAGCAATAGCAAGCTCAGCTGTAGAACATAGAGTAGTTGCATCTCCTGCCTCTACTTCAACCTCAGGATCAATAGTTATCACAATGCTCACAGTATCACCTATACATCCTTGCGAACTTATCGGAGCAACTTTATAGGTTATATCTGCTGGAGAAGAACCTGTGTTAGTCCATATATCTGAAGACAAGTAATTAGGGTCTCCAGTGATGCCAACTGAAGCATTGGTTCCGCCTGATGTCAGGCTTGATGGATTAGAAATCTCAACGATATCAAAGCTGTCAGCAGCTATAGAACTCCCTTCTCCCAATACAGCTAAAATTAGAGCTATCTCACTTCCGCTACATATTGTATCATTGAGCATAGTATCCAATGCTGGTTGAGGATCGACTGTCACTACTACTGTAAAGTCATCCCCTGCACATCCGTTAGCACTAAAAGGCGTCACAGTATAAGTGATATCCACTGATAATGCAGATGTATTAGTATAAGTATGAGTTATATTGGCACTTGTAGTATCCATTCTGTCAGACTCTGCAGGTACTGCCGACTCATTAGAGCTTAGCACGGTGTAGTTATAACCTACAGCCGAAATACTACCTGTTGCTATACTATCTGCCAAATTGATATTGAGCATTTCTCCACTACATACAGTTTCCGTCATATCATTATAGACTGGCTCTGGGTGTACAGTAACTGTGACTATTATAGTATCTCCTATACAACTTCCATCTGAAGCTGATGCAGTAGGAATGATACTATACACTACATTTTTATCACTATCTGTTGTATTGGTAAGTGTTTGTGTAATTGTTGAAGAAGTTGAGCTAACAGTTTCTCCCGTTACACCTGACGTATCTCCTGATGTATACCATTCAAATGTCACGCCGGTCATTCCGTTAGATATAACATCTTGTAGATTTAGGATAAACTCTTCGTCACTACAAACCATCAAAGTAGAATCTGCTCCCGTAGGCTCCGTAGTTATACTAACCACTATGTCAAATGGCTCTCCCGAACAACCATCGCTGTAAGGAGTGATATTGTAGACAACACTATCAGTAGAAGATCCAGAATTAGTAAACACATCTGAAGCTATTGCACTAACCGTTGTATATACGCCCTGAGTAAGAGAATCCGCTGTGAGCGAGGCGCCCACCGTTGCTGATATGTCAAAGCTATCAATAGATAATGTGTTATCATCCGACTCTGGCAAACTTATGGCTATTACCTCTCCACTACAAACTATATCATCCAAATCTGAAGTAACTACTGGTTCTGGCTTAACTTCTACAAGTATAGTTATTGTATCTCCTGGACAACCGTTGGCATACGGCACCACTGAGTAGGTTACAGTATCAATGCTTCCGCTGACATTAGCAAAAACATCATTGACTATATAATTAGTATCAACTGTGGAGCCCATACTTGCCACTCCAGTCAATCCAACTCCCACCGTAGCTCCTACATAGAAACTATCGATATCAACATTAGCCGATGTAGGCAATATCACACCAGTGATATCATCACTACAGATTTCCGTATCTAAATCTCCGCTAAACATTGGTGCTGGATCTATTGTCAAGGTGATGTCTATTGTGTCACTTATACATGCACTGCTACTCCTTGCAGCCACCTGATAAACGATCTCAGCAGAGCTTGCTGAAGTATTCGTCCAAATATCGTTGTATATAATGCTCGAATCACCCGTTATACCGGTTGAGGCATTGTCTATTCCTCCAGTCAATCCGCTTGAATTTGTTATACTAACTATATCAAAAGAATCTGCTACTGCTTCTGACCCCTCCTCTAATGAAAGGATTATACCACTTATCTCATCACTGCAAACCGTATCGCTCAATCCCCCATCCATAACAGGTTCTGGATATACTATCAAGTAACTACTTGCTGAAGTATCACTACATATAGCTGTACCATCTACTTCTAATGTCACCACAACTCTATATAAATTACTATCCATTGATGCCATTGCAGTTAAATTGAGAATAGAATCAGTATCTCCTGCTGAACTGAATGAAGTAGCCCCTGGAGCCTGCACCTGCCATTCGTAAGAAAAATTCCATGGATCAGGCAAAGCAGAAAGTGGATCACTGATGCTTTCAGAAACAGCAACTGACATCTCGCCATCCTCGTCTACACATAAAGCAATTTCTTGAGGGTCGGCATCTATACTTACAGGACACATACAATCGACAGAATAGGTAGCATCACCACAATAATTAAAACAAATAGGATCACTTCCTGCAGTGAAATCATCAAGATCATCTCCAAAATCCAAACTATCTAAAAAGGCTGTAGCCCCTGAAAGCTCTAAAAAATTATACGCATAAACCTTGTATTCTCCATTTTCTAATCCAGTAAAATGACCAGAATAGCTGGTCTGTGTCGTGGCATCATAGGTACCTAAAGTATCTGTGAGTAAGTACAAATAAACATTAGTACCATTATAAGGTGCTACCGTTGATACAATAGTACCCCAATCTGGCCCTGCACTAGTATAGTCACAAGAAGCTTCGTTATAATCCAAATCACCATCTCCGTCAGCATCAATACATAATACTTCATGTACTATCAAATCCAATGTGTCTGGAGTCCCTGTAGGATCTGTAATTATTTTAACCAATACAGAATCTGTACCATTGTTATATGCTATAGAACCACTCATGTAGGTAGTAACTCCTGTTACTCCTGTGGATAAGACTCCGTCTACATAAATATTGTAAGTAGAGTCTGCATTAAGTCCTTCTATCTCTACAGCATAGGTATTATTGGTCGTAATAGTATCGCAAGTACCCAATGCTGTCTGTGCGTTGACGCTATCCATAAAAGAACTCAAGAAAAAAGCTCCAAATAGAAAGACCAATCCCTTTACGGAATAATTGTATAATTCGTTCATTTGTTATTGCCGTTTTGGTTAAATAATTATGGCAATTATTTCAAATCGTAGAAAGGTGTGTATAAGGTTCTATCTAAAGAAGGGTGAGTTTACAACACAAATATAGAAATTATACATATATAAACTAATAATAATATGATTTTTTACCATAAAAAAGGCTTCACTATAAGAGTGAAGCCTTAATGATTTATAATTAGTTATTAATTAATAGGCTTTGGCAAATAATACCCTTTGAGCAGATGGCCGACCAGATATCAAATCTTTACCCTCTTCAGGTTGCCTATTATTCGGGATACATCGGATAGTCGCTTTAGTGAGTTCCTTGATTTTGAGCTCGCTCTCAGTGGTACCATCCCAAGGTGCAGACACAAAGCCTCCTTTCTCATTTAACACTGTTTTAAAATCTTCAAAGTTGTCCACATCAGTAGTCCTCTCAGCTCTGAACTTTAATGCCCTTTCAAAAAGATTATTCTGAATATCCTCTAATAAGTTTTTTATCTGATCTCCAATGTTAGTAATTTGATAACTACTCTTTTCTTTTGTATCTCTTCTTGCTACTTCTACTACACCATTGGCCAAGTCACGCTTACCCAAGCCAATCCTTACAGGTATTCCCTTCATCTCATATTCTGCAAATTTGAATCCAGGCCTCTTCTTCTTATCAGTATCAATTTTAACTGAGATTCCTTTGGATTTGAGCTCCTTTTCTATCTTTTCCGCCACTTCCATAATCTCAGGTTGAGGTTTAGGTATTGGCACTATAACTACCTGAGTCGGTGCTAATTTAGGAGGAAGAACTAAACCTTCATCATCAGAATGAGTCATAATCAATCCTCCTACTAATCTTGTAGAGACACCCCATGAGGTGGCCCAAACAAAATCCTCCTTATTATTTTGATCTGCAAACTTCACATCAAAAGCCTTTGCAAAATTTTGACCTAAGAAATGTGAAGTTCCAGCTTGCAATGCCCGACCATCTTGCATTAGTGCCTCGATCGTGTAAGTCTCTTCTGCTCCAGCGAATCTTTCATTGGCGGTTTTGGCACCTTTGATAACAGGCATTGCCATATAGTCTTCTGCAAATCTTGCATATAGTTCGTGTATCATCTGAGCTTCTTCGACAGCCTCAGATTGAGTAGCATGAGCCGTGTGACCTTCTTGCCAAAGGAATTCAGCTGTACGAAGAAATGGCCTCGTACGCATCTCCCATCTAACTACATTTGCCCATTGGTTAATCAAAAGAGGAAGATCTCGATAAGACTGAATCCAATCTTTATATGTATTCCATATGATCGTTTCTGATGTCGGTCGTACAATGAGTTCTTCTTCTAACTTGGCTGACGGATCAACCACAACTCCAGACCCATCCGGATTATTCATTAATCTATGGTGAGTAACTACAGCACATTCCTTTGCAAACCCTTCTACATGATCTGCCTCTTTACTCAAAAAACTTTTTGGTATAAAAAGTGGAAAATAGGCATTAACATGACCCGTATCTTTAAACATTCTATCCAATTGCGCCTTCATGTTCTCCCACACTGCAAATCCAGTCGGTTTAATAACCATACAACCTCTCACAGCAGAATTATCTGCCAATCCTGCTTTCTTCACTATATCTAAGTACCACTGCGAGTAATTCTCACTACGAGGAGTAATTTCTTTAGCCATCCTACTAATTGTTAAAATTCAGGGAATATTTGTTAAAATCGGAACCACAACAGAAAAATATTCGTCATAATGATGTATGCCAGCATATAATTGCGCTGTTAACAAATTTTAACTATTGTTAAATAAGTTCTTTAAATAATTATTAACTGTTCAGAAGCTACAAAAGTAATAAATTGTGGATGTATGCTGAAAGGCGGTTTGTATAAACATAAAATTATTGCGATGAAAAAAATTAAATTATTATCCGGATTTACGCTCCTACTGAGTATGATCACTGTAAGTGTATTTGCACAGTTTGATGATCTCTATTATGACGAATCATCTTACGAAGATTCTGATGTGTATGACTATGATGATGACTCGTATGATGATGAGATAGCATACCAAGAAGAATCGACTGATCTATCAGATTATGATTTAGATGAGTATGATGAGTATACAGAGTACAACAGTTATAATTATGAATTAGATGCTTATCAGTACACTAATAGATTGGATAGATACAGATTGGCTGTATTCGCATCTAACTATTATGGTCAAAACTTTTACTTTACTAATGGAAATAGTTTTTATAGAGAACTTAACAGAAGAATTAATAATGATAGATTCTTTGCAGCTTACTTGAGAAATGCTCTAATATTTGGCCCATCTTATGGCCAATTGTATACGACTTTTGGGCCATATAGAGACCCGTTCTCCCCATTCTACAGCCCTTTTAGTAGAACTGGAAGAAATTTTGGATGGGCAGGATCTGGTTTTGGAGGCGGTTTCGCACGTGGAATTGGAGGTGGTGCTTATTATTGTCCTCCGTATGGTGCAACCAATATCACCAATATATTCCCTAATTATAACCCAGGGTCTTCATCTGTGAACAGATCAAGGACTACTAACTCGACAACACGTTCTAACGCCAATACTAGTAGAACTGTATACGGCAAAGTGGCTTCAAGAGGAAACATAAGACCATCATCTTCTACACGAACAGTAACTCGTTCTACTACAAGAACAGCTACGCCAAGTTCGAGAAGTGTAAGAAGTAATAGTACTAATACTTCTTCGCGAAGTGTAAGATCTACAAGAACTACAAATAGATCTAACTACGGTAATTCAAGATCTACAAGATCTACTCGGTCTTATGCTCCAACGAGATCATCCAGCACGAGAAGTTCTGGCGTGAGCAGATCATCTGGCACAAGAAGTGTTAGCAGATCATCTGGCTCTACTTCTACGAGAAGTGTAAGAAGACCATAGGAATAACGCAATAATATACAAGATGGGTGATGGCATTAGTTATCACCCATTTTTTTTGAAATTTTTTAAGGCCAAAAGATTTATAATCTTTACAGTATAAATTTATAAGAGCTCCCATACATGAAAGAAGTATATTTCACAACTATCATCAGTTTTTCCTTTTTTATTCTTGGCCACTCGCAGTCATTAGATGATGCGGTTCGTTACTCTTTACTAAATAGCAGTAGCACAGCAAGATCTATAGGTGTAGGTGGATCAATGAGTCCTCTCGGAGCAGACATCTCTGTTGCTAATACCAATCCTGCAGGTATTGCAGAATTCAAGAAATCAGAATTTGTTTTGGGATTAGGGTTACCCACCAATTCTACGGATGCCACAATCGGCCTCGCTGATCAACAGAATGAAAAGACGTCACGATTGACGTTAAATACGCTGGGGGTGGTATTTGCATATCGACCAAATGCCCCAAAAATGAGAAATATAAATATGTCCTTCGGTGTAAATCAATTAGCTCATTTTAATCAAACACTGTTTTATGGTGGTGCTACACCAGGCACAAGGGTAGAACGATTTCTCGAAGTATCTAATTTAAGGACGTTAGATGAACTTGATCCATTTGAAGGTGGATTAGCTTATGATACTGAACTTATCTCGGACCAAAATCAAGATTTTTTTTACGAAAGCGACTTCAGAACCTTTGAGGAAGAAGTATATAAAGAAGAGTTTATAGAACGATCTGGTTCTTACAATGAACTATTCATGAATTTCGCTGCGAATTATGATAATAAGATCTCTTTTGGTTTAACCTTAGGTATTCCAATTATAAATTATTCTGAAACTAAAAATTATCTGGAGGCAGATGACTTTGAGATAATACCTAATTTTTTAGATTATATCTTCACTCAAAATCTGTCGACCACAGGTGGAGGAATTAATATAAAGTTAGGAGCCATCTATAAAATCACTCCAAAAGTCCGTATATCAGGCGCAATACATAGTCCATCTTGGCTTTTTCTAACCGATGAATTTAGTACAGGATTAGATTTTCGGGTTGAAGGAGAAGAAATAGGTATGGCGAGAGAATCACCCTTATCCGAATTTGAATATCGCCTTCAGACACCATGGAGAGCCTTTGGTGGTGTGGGCATGATCTATAGTCTGGGTGATATAAAAGGCTTTATTAACGGTGAGGTAGAATATGTTGATTATAGCAATGCAAATTTTGACGTAACCATTAACTCCAATGATCCGATAGATCAATTCTTTGAAGAAGACTTAAATAATGAAATCGACCAAAGCTTGACTAATGCTATTAACATAAGATTGGGAACCGAGTTAGCATATAAAAAATATAGACTCAGAGTAGGCGCAGCACAAATGGGCAGTCCGTATGCTAATACTAACTTATTGGATCTTGATCCTCAACTTTCGGCTGGCATTGGCTGGCGAGGCTCCAAAATTTATTTTGATTTGGCCTATTCTACTCAATCTCAGGATAGAGAATATACACCTTATCGTTTATTAGATGCATCCTTTAATCAAACTGTAAATACAAAATCAAATCGTAATCTTATTTCTTTGACATTTGGCATTAAAATTTAATCAAAAAGAAGGCGGTAAAATTGATTTACCGCCTTCTTTAGTTCTTTATCTACTATACTGCTATTCCATAATTATCATCTTTTTAGTGGCAACATTATCTCCTGCACTAACTTGATAATACAAAATGCCCTTAGCATTTAATTGTGATTCATCTATAACTATCTCATTTAATCCTGCATCATAAAATCTTTGATCATAATATACCTGACGTCCCGTTATATCGAATATTGATAACTCGACAGAGTTGGATTGAGAGATATAAAACTGGATGTTAGATTTTCCTGCAAAAGGATTAGGCTCATTTTGATAGAGTTCAAAGGTCTTATCCATAGACCTGTTGTAGTCTAATGTGAGGCCATAGTCTGTAAGTTCTTCTCCAATATAAATTTCGGAGCTGCTATTTGGTGTAATTCGAATGGCTTCAGATAAATTCTGATTAACTGAACTGGTAATATTCAGTTCTACATTCATAGAGGGAGTACCTAATGGAGAAATAATACTGATCTTCAATCTTTCTCCACTCTGATGATAAAATTCTTCACTCAGCATTGACCCGTTAACTTTGATGTAATTTATATCTGACCCATTTATTACATAATTTAATTCTAAACCATATATAAGCTCTTCGCTTTGGACCATATAGTTAGCTGCATATTCAGAACCTTTCAATAAGCTTATATCATCTGCTATGATAGTTTCATTCAGTTGAGATCGTGACCCAGCCAAAAGTGAATTGGCAACAGCATTGCCATTAACGTCTCCCAGCTTAACTGCTATAAAGTCAAGATTCCTTTGATTGACATTTAAATCTAACAGATCAACCCCCTCATTAAGAGGCCAAGGATCATTGATATTCTCAAAAGTTTGCTCCGCATCAATAAATCTCCAAGATTCTTGAGAGGAAAAGGATTCAGAAGCTCCCAGAATCACCCTTCGCATTTCAACAAGATCCAATGCCGTTACCTTTTCGTCACCATTGACATCAGATGCTATAATGGTATATGGCGAATCAAATTCTCTCAATGATAATATGTACTGCTGAATCATGACCAAATCAAGAGTTGTAACCCCATTGGTATAGTCATCGTTCTTCTGAACATCTATAGAGTAATCAGCATACATTGGGTTGCTACCAAAAGTGTATGAACCATCAACTTCTGTATCTTTTTGATCTTGAAGACCACTTCCAGATTGGCTTATGGTGACCTGTGCAGATTCAACATTATCACCTAAGACTGTAGATACATGGCCTGCTATTAGAGCAGCTCCTTCATCCATATCCTCACAAGCATTGACATTATCGTCTATGGTAATCTGTACGGTACAAAAATTATTATTGCCCATCTCGTCCCATACATAAACACGAACAGACTTAGTCGTAGATACTCCGTTGGCTATGCTATCGCAAGTAAACACTAAGTTGTTCACATTTGGATCATCACCACTAAAGGAATAAGTGATAGGGTTACCACACTCATCAGTAAACTTCCCGTCTACAGCAAAGTCACTGGCCCAGATTGCTACAGAACCTGATGTATTCATTACGGTAGTAACTATACCTGTTATACATTGTGCCTGTGGACCTTCATTATCGCTAATTATAAATTCGCATTCTTCTTCAGTAGAGTTACCACATTCATCCGTAGCCCTCCAAAGTATACTATGAGTCCCCACACCTATAATCGTATCTATTAATACACTCGCCGCACCATTTTCTCCAATTATAGGATCCAAATCTAAATCATAAATATTATCTCCATTCAAATCAACTTTTGCCGTCCACGATAAAACGTCCGAACATCCGCTATCAGATCCAATAACTGAAATAATAAAATTACTTGCTCCACATGGTTCATTAGTAGTTATGTTGGTGGATTCACAAGTTATAACAGGCTTAGTGTCATCTTTTACC
Organism: Saprospiraceae bacterium; assembly: GCA_020629515.1. Lineage (GTDB taxonomy): Bacteria > Bacteroidota > Bacteroidia > Chitinophagales > Saprospiraceae > GYS-P2D. The sequence goes on from JAHDDE010000028.1 coordinate 28,251, forward strand.
TTAATAGTTTGACTAAAAGTATAAAGCCCAGTATCATCTGCTTGATTAGGCTGATACAAACACCAATCAATAATAGTATATGTTCTTATGATCTTCTTACAAAATCCTCCAGAACTTCCATCCAATTCAAATTCTTGGTCTTCAACTGATTCTGCTAATAAATTGCAAGTCTCTCCATTTATAGTGACTGATCCAAAGTCCTCTTCATCACAAGAAACTTCAATTTCTTTTTGCGGAAAGTCTATGTCCAATGCATCAAGATCGCCCATTCTGAACTCTTTGACACAAAGAGTATCTATTGATCCATCGATGAAATATGCAATTTTAGCCACGCCAACATTACAAGATTCATTAATGTTGCTTTCTAATATTTCATACTCTACATTGAGTCTTGAGGTAGTGCATGATCTCAACAATACGACAGGACTATATAAAGAATCTGTTATTACAGCAGGAAAATCACTATCACATCCTAAACTAACAACGTCTGGACCACAATTAATCTCTAAGTCACTATTCTTGTCTTCGACTCTAACAGTTGTCCAACCAATTCCTTGGTTCCCATCTATATCTGTCACCCTGAGCTCAATCATATGCTCACCGAAAGGATAATTATCATCTGTTATCGAAGTAATATCATTTTGATCGAACTTAATATGTGGTCGCCAAATACTATCACTAAGCCTTTTCATCTCGTAAGATAATTCTGAACCCGAGCAGGCATCATAACTACCTACATCAATATTATGTGGAAATACTTTAGCAAAGCACGAATCCAATGAAGTAGAGAGCGTTACAATAATTTTATCCTTAGTGATCACAACGGGCTCAGCACTGTCCTTAATCATTAATAAGGATGATCTATTAGACACATTTCCACATTGGTCCGACATCTCATAGATCACATTATAACTTCCTGGCATAAGACCTTGTAGTCTATATCCATTAGAGGATTCAGCTATATACTCGCTTGTCCCTACTTGTACCTTTGCTAACCAAGTTAACATGTTTTTGTCTGTACAATTATCAATGATTGTGGAATCGATAGGACTGGGGACTACTAGATCACTTACACATGTCCAAGGATTAGTAGTTGACATTGGAATAGTATCATTAATCTCAAATTCTGGTGCCTCATTATCCATCACCGCAATGATCTGCGTTTCATTTCGAGTAGTTTTATTACACCAGTCCAATATTTTCCATGTTCTCACAATCTTATAAGCATGTGGACAATTGACATCAGGGATAATTCTATCCGTATCTGTATATGTCGCTACAATTTTACAATACTGTTGTACGTCAGTAGTTTCTAAACTTATTGGTCTATTTACTATTTGACCACCTACATTATCAATGGTATAGGGAAAAGAGTTCTTTACGGCGGTATTCAAATTAGGATTTGTAAAATAACTTGTATCGGAGAAATAATTTCGGAGCGACTCAGGATCTATATCAATTCCACATTCGACAATAACTCTTGATTCGGGGGAGAGTATGTCTGTGTTATCAATAGCATCAAATTTGAACTTTTGTTTACATCCAATAATTTGATCTGATTCGCCTGCTTCTGTGACCAGTTTAGCTTTCCATGTTCTGAAAATGTAATAACTGCCACATAAAGAGTCATTGATTAATTCATCTTCAAAAAACACATTCACTGCTTGTCCACAATTATCTTGATAAGACGGATTAAGCGCAGTGGTCATAGATGAATCTTGATAAAATTCGTCAATAGAAGCACAAGAAAATGTACATTCAGGAGTAACTACAGTGGCCGTATCTGGACACATACAATCACTACTAAGTCGAGGAGGAAGCTTATCTTCTACATAAAAATCTCCCCAACAAGAGATTCCAGTATTCAGATCTTCCACACTCACTGTAAAAGCCCCAGGTTCAGTAAATTGAATTAATGATCCAACGTTACCTGAAATAAAGCCTAATCCAGAACCCGTCATTACTCCATTCAAGGAGGATCCAATCATCGGGGTTACTGTGATCTCATATCTATTGGTATCAAAAACTGAAGGTAGGCCAATAACCATGCTATTTGCACTTATGACAATCTCACACTGCTCATCTAAAGAGGCCCTCAAACCTCCTAAACAAGAGAGGCCTTGGGACATTAGTAAAGCGGGAAATGCAAATAACCATAGAGCGAAGAATCCTCTTCGAAAAACGTAAAGTTTGCTCATAGGCATTTTAAAAAGTTTTGGTTAAAAAATGATGTATGAGTTCTTTAACCAGCGATAACCATTGTTATCACACTTTTATCTATAAGGGATTAGTAAGTATAAAAAGAGGGGACAATATATTTTAATAAATGATTTTTGAGTTTGGCATAAAAAGGTTATGGTCTAAAACACATAACCAATTCTAACTTTTAAAAAAACTCAAATGGGATTAATATCTCGGGGGTGAGATTTCTTTGTTACAACAAATGTAGTATGAGTAATTGATTGAAAGCTGATATTGGAATGGTAATTATTACATTTTAATTACACTGATAAAGACTTATTTTAATATGTCGCATCTAAAATCAAAGGCTTAGAAAAGGTTTGTACCCAATAATCATAATGCTTAGACATTCCAACATGTGTAACATCTGGATCCATTAACATCTTACAATGACTTGGACTTTCCTTCCAAGCTTCTAATACGTCATAAAAATCATAATAACCTTTACCTAAATTTTCACCAATGCGCTGCCAATCATAGCCAATTCTATCTAATCTATCCCCAAGTGTACTTCCATCAAGCGCTTTATGAGAAAATAAATTATGTCTATAAAGGTACTTAGCATATCGGGAGGAAACTTTATAAAGAGTTTCATTCCACTTTAAGGATTCAACTGGAGGCATATAAGTTCCTCCACAATTGCATCCCTTAGATCTTAACTCATTGAGTTCTCCTAAGACTTTGGATATAGATTTAGTCGAAGGTTGCGAAAATGAGGAATAACTAATCAACAGGAAAAGAAATAATATAGACCTTTGGTGAATCATAAATTATTACGAATCTCTTCAACGATTTTTTGAGCTGCCATCTCCAATAACTCATACACTTCATCAAAGTTGTCATGATAATAAGGATCTGGTACTGCTCGATTTTCGTTAGGATAAACGTAGTTGAGTATCAACTTTATTTTATCTGAATATTGATTTTCGTGATCTAATCTTTTGATATCCTGATAATTGGACGAGTCCATTGCCAAGATCAAGTCGAACTCTTTTAAATCAGAGGATAAAATCTGTCTACTTCGCTGCCCTGAAATATCTATACCGTTAATGCTTGCCACTGATATAGATCCTGCGTGAGGAGGCTCGCCAGTATGCCAACCACTTGTGCCAGCAGAATCAACTTCTACTATAATTCCACTTTGCTCTAATTTTTTCCTTAGTATACCTTCAGCAAGGGGACTACGACAGATATTGCCAAGACAAACCAATAGGATTTTCATAATCCATCTTCTACAAATTAAAGGCTTCCTTGACTTTATCTACATAGTCTAACTTTTCCCAAGGAAATAATTCTACTTCAATCTGAGTTTTTTGACCGGCGTTCTCAAAAACTTTTGTCACTTTTTTGCTTTCTCTACCCATATGGCCATATGCAGCTGTCTCAGAATAGATTGGCGTTCTCAGATTAAATCTTTGCTCTATAGCATAAGGTCTCATATCAAAAATCCCATCAACAATTTTTGCTATTTCACCATCTTTAAGCTTTTTCCCATTTTCTCCTTTAACCTTACAAGTTCCATAAGTATCCACAAAAATTCCACAAGGTTTTGCTACTCCTATAGCATAGGAGACTTGTACGAGCACCTCATCACAAAGTCCTGCAGCAACTAAATTTTTTGCTATATGACGAGTAGCGTAGGCTGCAGACCTATCTACCTTTGAAGGATCTTTTCCTGAAAAAGCTCCTCCACCGTGAGCCCCTTTCCCTCCATAAGTATCAACTATAATCTTCCGGCCAGTAAGGCCCGTATCTCCATGTGGGCCACCTATCACGAATTTACCCGTTGGATTTATATGATAATTAATTTCTCCTTTAAAAAGTCTCTTTAATGCGGGTGATAATTTCTTCTTTACTCTAGGGATCACATAGGATACGATATCTTTCTTGATTTTTGCGAGCATTTCTTCATCCTCGGCAAAATCATCATGCTGTGTAGACACAACAATGGTATCAATTCTCAATGGCTTATTTGAATCTGAATATTCTATAGTCACCTGAGATTTGGCATCTGGTCGCAAGTATTTTATACGCTTATTTTCTCTTCTCACTTCTGCCAGCTCCTCGAGGATTTTATGAGAAAGGTATAATGCTACGGGCATATAGTTTTCACTTTCTTTGGTAGCATATCCAAACATCATTCCTTGATCTCCTGCGCCTTGAGCGTTGGCTTTAGACTCGAAATCATCAGCAGCTTTTCTATCCACTCCCTGATTAATATCAGAAGACTGTTCATGAATTGCTGAAAATACACCACAAGAATTGGCCTCAAACATATAATCTGCCTTAGTATAACCTATTTTTTTGATAACATCCCTTGCAATGGTCTGAACATCTAAATAAGTCTTTGTATTGACTTCACCAGCCAATACGACTTGACCCGTTGTAACTAAAGTCTCACATGCAACCTTAGAGTTTGGATCAAAAGCTAAAAAATGATCAATCAGTGCATCTGAGATTTGGTCTGCGACCTTGTCAGGATGTCCTTCAGAAACTGATTCGGAAGTAAATAAATATGGCATGAGTTTGGAATCTTAATAAAGTGATCTAATAACGGTAATATTCAGGTTTGTATGGTCCATCAACTGGTACATTGATATATTTAGCTTGATCTTCTGTTAGCCCTTCTAATTCAGCACCGATCTTTGCTAAATGTAAGAATGCCACTTTTTCATCTAAATGCTTAGGTAAAGTATACACTTTATTTTCGTACTTATCTGAATTTTGCCAGAGCTCTAATTGTGCTAAAGTCTGATTGGTAAAAGAGTTGGACATAACAAATGACGGATGGCCTGTCGCACATCCTAAATTGACAAGCCTACCTTCTGCCAACACAATAATATCTTTCCCATCAACTACATACTTATCAACTTGAGGCTTAATTTCAACTTTTGAATTACCATGCTCAGAATTTAACCAAGCCATATCGATTTCATTATCAAAGTGACCAATATTACAAACTATCGTTTTGTCCTTCATAGCCTTGAAATGTTTCGCAGTAATAACATTTTTATTACCTGTTGCTGTAACGATTATATTAGCTTCTGGAATTGCGTTATCCATCTTTTTAACAGCGAATCCATCCATTGCGGCTTGAAGCGCACATATCGGGTCTATCTCTGTCACAATAACTCGACATCCCGCTCCTTGTAATGAGGCAGCCGAACCTTTACCTACATCGCCATAACCTGCGACAACGGCTACCTTTCCCGCCATCATAATATCCGTAGCTCTTCTTATAGCATCCACACAAGATTCTTTACAGCCGTATTTATTATCAAATTTAGACTTAGTCACAGAATCATTTACGTTGATTGCAGGAAGTGTCAACGTCCCATTTATTTCTCTCTCATATAACCTATGTACTCCTGTAGTAGTCTCTTCACTGAGGCCTTTTATGCCTTCAACCAATTCAGGATGTTTGTCCAAGACAATATTAGTTAGATCTCCACCATCATCTAAAATCATATTTAATGGCTTCCCCCCCTCAAATGCAAATAGTGTTTGTTCAATTGCCCACCAAAACTCTTCTTCAGACATCCCCTTCCATGCAAAAACAGGTACTCCTGTATCAGCTATAGCAGCAGCAGCATGATCTTGCGTAGAAAAAATATTACATGACGACCATGTAACTTCCGCTCCCAATGCAGTTAAAGTTTCAATTAAAACTGCTGTTTGGATAGTCATATGTAAACAACCCGCAATTCTCGCTCCTTTTAATGGTTGGGTATCTCCGTATTCCTCTCTTAAAGCCATGAGACCCGGCATCTCCGCTTCAGCCAATTCAATTTCTTTACGACCCCAGGCAGCTAAATTTATGTCCTTAACCTTGTACATTGAGTTTATTTTAAATTTTGGTGCGAATATCAGTAATACTTATGTAAACTTCATCATTTATAAAAAAAAAGGCTAACCAAGAATGGTTAGCCTTCTATATATTATGAGTTCTTTAAATTAATCTATTGATATCAATCGTCCTGAAGCCGAATATTCATCTGTGATCATATTGTAAATGACCGTACCGGTATAATAATCTAAATCTTGTTTACTTATTATTATACTATTGGATCCTGCTGTATAGATACCTGAAGTCCTGTAAAGCAGAGTCCCGTCCATCGCAAAGAAAGATAAAGTAACATTCTGATCTGACGGAATTGCGAAATTAATAGTTGTGATCTCGCTGAATGGATTCGGATTATTTTGGCCAAGACTATATCCAATTGGGTCCAAACCATTATCTATATTTAATACTAACACATCGTTAGTCATACTATATATCTCTGGTCTGAGTTTAGAACCCGATTGGATTAAATGGCTATCAGAAAGATTATCCGCTTGAAGGGTAAATAAAACATCTCCTTTAGTCAAGCTTTCCGCCTCACTCGAATTTATACTTATTAATAACTCATCGCCAATTAAATTGAAATTACTCGAGTTGATATCAAAATATCTCGAATCAATTTTAAACTCATTGATATCTCCAACGACCATAGACAACTGAAAACCTTTGGACTGAATATCACTGCTTAGAACAAATTGTAATTGATCCTTCGACTTGTGAACATAAATCTCAATCGACTCGTTGGATCTTGATTGTGCACTATTCAATGATTCATTAATATCACCAACTTTTATAGCATAAAAATCATTGGTCATTATACTTCTATCCAGATCACTTAACATATAATGATTACTATATGCGGTCATGTCGTCTATAATCGCATTCATTTCTGAATCTGTAGTTATAAATCTCCAAGCCTCCGTTGTTGGTTCTATATATGACTTACCCAACAATACTTCTCTTAACTTAATAATATCCACAGCATTTATAGATCCCGAATTGTCTATATCAGCAGCGACAAGTAGTTTAGGATTAGTAATTTCTTTTAAGCCTAAAAGATGCTGTTCGATTAATACCAAGTCTAAAGTAGTCACTCCTGCCACCATTTCATCTTCCTTAGATGGCATTAACATGTAATCATTATGCATTTCCAATGCCTTAAATTCAAAAGAACCATTCTGATCGGAGAATGTAAAGCCTTCCATGTCCGAACTTTCTATATCCACTGTAAACCCTGAAGGATTTACCTTTTCATTTGTTATAAATGTACCAGCAACTTCAGCTGTCTCCTCATTTAAATTACTCGTATTTGGAGGACAACAACAACTAAATACTTCTATATCTCCCAAGCCAAATTTTTGGAATCTCGGATCAATATTAAATTCTGGAGTTACATCAATATATATTCCTATTTCGTCTAAACTACCACTTAATGATGTTGGATCAGATGCAGGATAATAAGCTCCTTGAGGACCATAAACATTACATTCTCCAAAAACATCATCGGGATCCAAACAATCACCCATAGACCATAAAATAGTATCACACATGCCATTAGCAGCTTGATCACTGCCAAATGCAACTCCACCTGAACTATTAAGTCCCATTTCCCATGGATCAACTCCATCCAAACTTCCCATGGTAATATCAGTAACCAAGTTCCAATTTCCACTACCATCTAATTCATATAGCATAGTTAAACTGTTATGAACAGTTCCTCTCTCTGCCATCAACATTCTATCGCACGAAGTATTAAAATCTATATCTGGCAACTTTTCTCTAGTTCCTACATTTACAGCTAATTGTAACTGGAGTGAATTAGGATCAATTGTTCCAGTATTATCGATATCTATTGAATAGATATCTTTTCTTCTCACCCCGCCATCGTCACCTAAATCTTCTCCCCCTCCAGCAACCCGTTGTCTTTGGAAGAATAACTGTCGGGTACATTCATTTAGCTCTATAGCCCATAATGTCTCGTTAGCAGGTAATGGGTTGGATAGAAATCCAGTGGCCTGACCAAATGGGTCATATACTTGTAATATGATCCCACTAGTCGCATTTATAGCATATATCCTACCATCCGAAAGGTTTGTACCATAAAGTGTATTTGACATTTCATCATACGCAATGTTACCCCAACCTGTTGGTAATGGATTATTCCCATTCAATACCAACCTTTTACCTGGCACTATAGAGGTTCCAACTGGATTGGCTACAAATGTATTTGTAGTTGTGACTAATGATGTAACTGATCCTGGATTAGCAAAGTTTGCCTTATATAAACCTTGCTCACCACCTGGCCCTACACCTGAAGGAGTAAATGGATCTCCATCATATGCATAAACATTAGTCGCAGCCAAATAAATATCCCCATTTGTTCTTCCTAAAGAAGTTCCGAATACTTGACCTAAATTATCTATGGTCCAAGTACCAGGTTTTCTAATCCCGACTGTTGTAGCACCTGAAGTAGCTGGTGCAGCCCAGTCATCTCCAAGAGGCGCTGTATTTGCATTTCGCAAATCTAAAATGGCAGCTACAGCCTCATTACTAAACGCTCCACCAGCACAAGTAACGACAGCCTGTCCGATAAACGGCTCATCAGGACAGAAGCACAATTCATTAATAATTGATATTTCAACAGGATCATGATCGTCTTCGTCACCTCCATTATTGCCATCTTCATTGATAACATTGTCATCATCTAAATCGTCTGTTTCCCCATCTTGATTAAAATTAGTTGAATCTGGTGTACTATCAATATCATCCCCGCTATCACTGCTGATCTCTGCCCAGTTTCTAATTGTACTGGCACTTTGAGTTAAGTCATCGGCTAAGGTTAATACTAAAGGAATCACTCGACTACTTCCCGGTGCAATATTAGTAATGGTGTTACTTAGTTGACCCGAACCACTAACGCTCCAACCATTATTATCATTGACACTTAGACTTAATTCTGCTGGCAAATAATCTGTGATGGTCACTGCACCTGATGGCAATGTACCTTGATTAATCACGGTTATATTAAAAGACACCTCAGCATTAGGCTGAAAAGGACCCGAACCAACTAATTCTTTTCTAAGTGCTAAGTCATAATTATCTACTGTAATCTGAGCAGGATCATGATCATCTTCATCTCCACCTGTCCTTCCATTTTCATCTTTTACATCATCATCTGTGAGATCATTAGTTTCTCCAGGCTGATTAAAATTAATCCCATCTGGCGTACTATCTACATCATTACCGCTATCGCTACTGATCTCCACCCAATTACGTAAAGTACTTCCTCTAAATTCATTACTAATTCTTAAAATGAGGTTTAGTGTCCTTGTTTGACCGATAGCTATATTGTTTATTGTATTAGTTAGGTTACTTCCTGAAGCAGCCCAACCATTATTGTCATTTGGACTAAGGGACATACCGACAGGTACATAATCTGTTACTGTAACACTTCCTGAAGCCAAGGTCCCTTGATTAATCACCATGATACTATATGATACATCATCTCCTGGCTCAAACGGGCCCGAATTAGCCACCATTTTCATTATTGCTAAATCATATCTAACAATAGATATTTGTGCAGGATCATGATCATCTTCATCTCCTCCGTCAGTCCCATCTTGATTGACCACATTATCATCATTTAGGTCATCAGTTTCTCCAGATTGATTGAAGTTAGTAGCATCAGGAGTACTATCTATATCATCCCCACTGTCACTACTTATCTCTGCCCAATTTCGGATTGTTGACCCTGTGAAGTTTTGACTTATTGTCAACACTAAAGGAACAGTAATACTGTTAGATGCAGTAACATTGGTGATATTTCTTGATACTCTATTTCCAGTACCCGCTACCCATCCATTGTTATCAGCACTACTTAAAGACATACCTGCAGGAATATAATCTGTAATTGTTATCGCTCCAGAAGGCAAGGTTCCTTGATTCAGTACCGTGATGTTAAACGTCACATCTTGACCAGGCTGAAATGGCCCATTACCAACAGACACCTTTCTAAGAGCTAAATCGTAAAAGTCAATTGTTACTTCCGCTGGATCATGGTCATCTTCATCACCCCCATTAGTGCCATCTTGATTAACAACATTGTCATCAGTAAGATCATTGGTTTCTCCTGGCTGATTAAAATTGGTATCGTCTGGTGTACTATCAATATCTACACCACTATCACTACTTATCTCCGCCCAATTTCGGATTGTTGACCCTGTGAAGTTTTCATCTATTCTAAGCACCAATGTATTCGTTGAACTCTGGCCTGCCAGAATATTGCTTATTGATTTTGTCACATTACTACCGGAAACAACCCAGCCATTATTATCATTAGGGCTGAGGGTGGTACCAGTCGGCAAATAATCAGTAATGCTAACTGATCCTGAAGCTACATCACCCTGATTGATAACAGTAATAGTATAAGAGATGTCTGTTCCTGGTTGAAACGGTCCATTTCCATTTACCACTTTAGTGAGTGCTAAGTCATATACTAAAACCGATATGACAGCTGGATCATGATCGTCCTCATCTCCCCCATTAGTGCCATCTTCATTTTTAACATCATCATCATTAAGATCATCAGTTTCTCCAGGTTGATTAAAGTTTATATCATCAGGAGTACTATCAACATCATCACCGCTATCACTACTTATCTCTGCCCAATTGGTAATTCGACCTCCTGTAAATGAATTAGCTATTCTTAATACTAAATCGATGGTTTCTGTACCTCCTACTGGTATATTAGAAATAGTATTTGTGAGTTTTCCGCTTGATAAAGTCCAACCGTTATTATCCGTGGGACTCAAGCTCATATTAGCAGGAAGATAGTCAGTCACCGTCACTGCTCCTGATGCCTCAGTACCTTGATTTATGACCATTATACTATACGATACATCATCAGTTGGTCCAAAAGGTCCTGTGCTTGTGACGGTTTTCATGATGGCTAAATCATAATAGACTACCGCTATCTCTGCTGGATCATGATCATCTTCATCTCCATTATTGGTACCATCTTGATCTTTGATATCATCATCAAATAAGTCATCAGTTTCTCCTGGCTGATTAAAATTGGTATCATCAGGTGTACTATCTTGGTCATCGCCACTATCGCTACTTATCTCAGCCCAATTTCTTAATGAAGAACCTCTAAAAGTATCGTCAATCCTCAGAACTAAATTGATTGTTGCAGTGCTACCACCAGCAATATTATTAATCGTATTTTTTAGACGGCCATTAGTCCCTACTGTCCAACCGTTATTGTCTGAGTTACTCAATGTCATACCCGTTGGCAAATAATCAGTAACCTCTATAACACCTGAAGGCAATGTGCCTTGGTTAATCACCATAATACTGTAAGTTACATTGTCCCCTGGCCTAAATGGTCCTGAACCGTTAACAACCTTCATTAGAGCCAGGTCATAACGATCTACCATTATTTGAGCAGGATCATGATCATCTTCGTCTCTCCCATTTTGCCCATCTTCATCTTTTACATTATCATCTGCCAAGTCATTGGTCTCTCCAGATTGATTAAAATTAGTATCATCAGGTGTACTATCAATGTCATCTCCACTATCGCTACTTATCTCAGCCCAGTTGATAATTGATGTACCACTAAAGTTCTCATCAATCGTAAGAACCAAAGAAAGTGTCTCAGTCTGACTAGCGGCGATATTACTTATTGTATTCGATAATCTATTTCCTGATTGCACTGACCAACCATTATTGTCAGCAGAACTTAAAGTCATTCCATTAGGCAGATAATCTGTGACTGTTACATTACCAGAAGGCAAAGTACCTTGATTAATAACCATAATACTATATGTCACATCGTCTCCTGTAGCATATGGACCTGAACTGGCCTCTACCTTCATCAATGCTAAATCATAATGGTCCACTTGTATGACCTCCATATCTTCATCATCATCATTTCCATCATTAGTGCCATCTCTGCCATCATCTGTATCCTTATCTCGATCCGGATCACTGTCCACATCATCACCATCGTCTTTGGTGATTTCTACAATATTCATTAATTCCGTACCCGAAAAGGAATCGTCGATTCTAAATCTTATTTCGAATTTCTCGGAAGCCCCTGAAGGTAAACTCAATACAACATAATTAGATGCTGTACCAGTTATGTTTCCATTGGTTCCAACATTATCATCAACATATATCAATCCATTTTGAGGGAAATCAGTCACTTCTATCAATGCGGCATCTAATGATCCTTGATTGGTTACTTCTATCTCAAATGTAACGGTATCACCTAATAGATATGGCGCAGTAGAAAGAGTGGTCTTATCGATAGCTAAATCATATCGATCAACAGTTAATGTCACCATGTCCTCGTCATCATCAAATGTATTAAAGTCGCCTGGTCCATCATTATTACCATCTTCATCCCCATTAGCTACATCATCTCTACCGTCATCTGTATCTTTTCGTGTATCTGGATCACTATCTACATCTTCATATTCTTCATCATCACTCGTGATTTCTGCAATATTCATTATCTCATCACCACCAAATGATTCGTTGATCGTGAAAGTCAAAGATATTGTCTCTGATTCACCCGCATTCAAACTACTGACGGTGTATATAAGATCGTTATTACTACTGATATTACTATTACTGGTAGCATTACTTGAAACAAATGTTAATGCATTTGATTGTGGAAAATCAGTGACGATAATATCAGTGGCATTTATGCTCCCTTCATTTCTAACCACAATCTCATATGTTATTGCATCACCTAACTCATATGGTCCAGTTGAAACAAGGTTTTTATCCAAGGCTAAGTCGTATCTTTGGATAACTACAGGTTCTTGATCATGATCATCCTCATCTCTAGACCTCTCAAAATCTGTAGACTTACCAGAGTCCACACGATCATCTATCACATTGTCATCATTGATGGAGTCAGGGTCACTATCACAATCCGGTAGTCCCATGGGGTTGTCTCCTCGAGAAATTTCCGCAAAATTTAATATAGTTCCTGCTGTGTTAGTTGCAACTGTAAACGTGATAGGCACCACTGTACTTTCTCCTGGAAGAAGAGGAGTATCCATGATATCAGATCTTACGGCTGTTGAACCATTCAGTATCCAATCATTATCATTTAAAGTAAGACCGTCAGGAATATAGTCAACAAGATCAATGCGAGTAGCTGTTAAAGTACCTTGATTAAATACCGTTATATTAAATGTTATATTATCTCCTTCAAAAATTTCTGTTGGATTGGAGGGACTACTGGTTTTCCTTAAAGCCAAATCAAATATCTGAATAACTGGTACCGTAACCATGTCCTCGTCATCATCAAACGTATTGAAGTCTCCTGGTCCATCATTATTGCCATCTTCATCTCCGTTAGCCAAGTCATCTCTACCGTCATCAGTATCTTTTCGAGTATCTGGATCACTATCCACATCTTCATACTCTTCATCGTCACCTGTAATTTCTACTGTGTTCATAATTTCTCCTCCCTGATAATCGGCATTAATTCTGAAAGTAATTTCGAATGCCTCTGAAGTACCTGGACTTAGAGATCTGACTTCATATACAAAATCATTAATTCTGCTGACATTAGGCTCACTATTCACATTACTACTAACGAACGTTAATGCATCGGTCTGAGGAAAATCTGTGATCTCTATATCCGTAGCTTCAATTGATCCTTCATTATTTACAGTAATTCTGTATGTAATTAAATCCCCTAATTCAAAAGGGCCATCAGATGAGACTGATTTATCAATTGATAAATCGTAGCGCTCGATATTAATTATTGCAGGATCATGGTCGTCTTCGTCACCATTTTCATTATTTACAGTATCATCTGTTCCTGTATTAGGATCTGCCCCTGGATCATTAGGATCAGCATCGGGAGTACTATCATCGTCAACTGGATCCACATTATTTGGGTCGAGATCATCATCTGCCTGTACAATTTCTGCTACATTTCGAATAGATGTACCTTCGAAGTCCTCGCTAATAGTAAAAGATATAGTCCGTGTAGTCGACGTACCAGCTGGAAGAGATGAAATCGCATCCACCCAAACGGCATTAGAACCCGAAAATGACCAATTGCTATCATTTAGAATTAAACCTGTAGGTATGTAGTCTGTAAGATCTATATTGAACGCATCGAGATTACCTTGATTGATGACTTCAATGTCAAAAGTAACTGCACTTCCAGGCAAAAATGGCCCTGGTGTTGCAGCATTAACTGTCTTTCTTAAAGCCAGATCAAAAAATCTTCTGACACAATTGTTCTCATTATCATTGATAACTACTGTGGTCTTGCACACTGTTTGTTTGCCACAACGATCTGTCACCCATATATACACTTCTTGTTCAAATCCGTCTTCACCTATGAGTATTTTACTCATTTCATTTCCCTCCTTATCAAACGATACAATCAACTGATCTGAAGGAGTCTTATCATCAGAAACAGATGTAACCATGTCTTTAGCCCATATCTCTACCATACAGGTGTCAGGCATAAAAGTTGTATGTAATACTCTACAAATGACTGTAGGCTCCTCGACATCATCAGCTACACATTGGGAGTTTCCTGATATTCCGAAGCTTACAAATAATACATATAAAATAAGAAATCGACTTGTAGATATGACATTATTAGTCAATCGTTGTCCAAATAGGCTTTCGACAAATTTAGTTTTCATCATCTTGAGTTCATCACAAGTAGCTCATTATCAACTACTTATGTTAATAAATTATAAAATATAAGGTAAGCTTAGCGTTTTCTCTAAGCTCATTTTTTTACTGTAGAAGGGAGTGAACACTGAGGTTCAGAGCAAATATATTATAATAATTTATAATACGTTAATAACTGATGATTAATTTTTTAGATATGTTAAAATAATTTAATATTTAAAGATCTCCGAGTTGAGGGCGGATGATTATTTCTTCTACCACGGCAGAAGGTTTCATTTGATAAGCACAGATTATTGAATCAGCAATATCCGCAGCTTCCATTAATCTATCTCTTGGCAATTCAACGCCAGCCCATGAATTGGACCAAGTGGCTCCTGGCAGTACTGCGGTGACTTTTACCCCATGTGGTTTGAGCTCCTCACGAAGCACATTATTAAGTCCTAATAAAGCAAACTTAGAAATACTGTATGAGCCTCCATTAGGATAGGCTATCTTACTGGCGATAGAACAGATATTAAATATATGTCCAGTCCTACGGGTTTTCATATTTGGTACGATAGCTCGCGACAAATGATAGGCACTATATAAATTTGTATTAATCATAAGGTCTAGAGCTCCTTCTTCTTCATCACATATGGCTCCAGGTATAAATACCCCAGCATTATTAATTAATACATCAATATCACTAAATTGATTTAATACTTCTTTAGCAAATGAAATGATGTCACTCTTACTACTCATATCACATTGCATGATAAATACTGATTGATCTTCTCTTCTTTGATCAAAGTCTTTCTTTAATGCCTCAAGATCTGCCTGATTACGAGAACATATAGCAAGATTAGCACCTATTTGAAAAAATGCCTCAGCGATAGCTCTTCCAATTCCTTTTGTTCCTCCAGTGACTATTACATTCACGACTTATCTATTTTGTATGTTAAAAATAGGGTATTTTCGTTGGCCCGATTCATTAGTTTTTATATCAACATTTATTCAATGAGATTAGTAAGGGATTTTGGACAATTTATTGCATGGCTTCCTGAGATATTTTCTAAACCCGAAAACTGGAATATGTACTATAAGGAGACCATCCGACAGATGTACGATATCGGAATTGGATCTCTGAGCATTGTAATGATCATTTCTGGTTTTATCGGTGCAGTTACGGCCATACAATTTTCTTATCAGCTCGAGGGGACTATGATACCTTCTTATTATATCGGTTATATCGTGAGAGATATGATGATCATTGAGATGGCAGTGACTCTAACCTCCATAGTCTTAGCAGGAAAGATTGGCTCAACAATGGCTGCTGAAATTGGTGGTATGAGACAAAAAGAACATATCGATGCAATGGAGATTATGGGGGTAAACACTTCTGCTTATCTTGTTATGCCAAAATTAGTGGCTTCCTTGATTATTATACCAGTATTAGTGATTATAGCCTGTATAGTGGGTATTGGCGGCGGATATTTCGCTGCGATAACTGTGGCAGGATTTACAAGCTCTGAGTTTATCAGAGGTTTACGTTCCTTCTTTATACCATTTAATGTGGTAATAATGTTAGTCAAAGCAGTCACATTCGCTTTTATAATAACTTCGGTAGCCTGCTATCAAGGGTATTTTGTTAAGGGAGGAAGTATTGAGCTAGGACAGGCGAGTACGAGAGCTGTAGTATTTGGCTCAATAATCATATTAATCGCAGATCTATTGATTGCACTAATCTTAATGAGCTAACATGATTAAGGCCGAAAATATATTTAAATCATTTGGTGAACAAGAGGTTCTCAAAGATGTAAGTTTTGAATTTGAAACTGGTAAAACGAACCTCATCATAGGTAAAAGTGGGGCTGGCAAAACTGTCTTGCTTAAAATTTTGGTTGGTCTCTTAGAACCTTCCAAAGGATCTATCTGGTATGATGACACTGATCTATGTTGCATAAGCAAAGATCAAATCAGAGAACTAAGAATGCAGATCGGTATGTTGTTTCAAGGTAATGCTCTTTTTGATTCTATGACAGTGGAAGAAAACATCCGGTTTCCAATGGATATGTTCACCACTAAAACTGCCAAAGAAAAACAACAGCAGGTGGATTTTTGTCTCGAGCGAGTTAGCTTAGAAGGTTCAAATCATAAATATCCCTCTGAAATCAGTGGCGGTATGCAAAAAAGAGTTGGCATTGCAAGAGCCATCGTACTTAACCCAAAATATCTATTCTGTGACGAACCCAACTCGGGACTCGATCCAAAAACGGCCATTACTATAGATGAACTCATTAGCAGCATCACTACAGAAAATAATATGACAACCATAATCAATACTCATGATATGAATTCGGTGATGGAAATAGGGCAAAAGATTTGCCTTCTTTCTAATGGCAAATTAGCTTGGCAAGGCAATAAAGAGGAAGTGCTGCATAGTGAGGATGAAATACTTCTGGATTTCATTTTTGCCAGTCCATTCTTAAAGAGATTAAGACAAAGTGCTCTAAAAAAATAAAAAGCCCAAGTTTGCTATCAAACTCAGGCTCTTTCGACTAAGGTCTCAAAATAAGAAAACTACGTCTTTGATGGTTCTTGGTTCGT
>JAHDDE010000029.1 GCA_020629515.1 Saprospiraceae bacterium
ATCACCTTTTTCATATAGAACCTACTGCTATTAGAGAGGTCAATATTTTAGAAACCTACGTCAATGGAAAGAGGGTTTATCACTATCAGTAGAAATTGAGCACATAACACTCTTATTCTGCGGATCCGTTTAAAAAGAGAGATGATAATCGAGCGTTTATTTATCATTAGTTAGACTTACTTATCTCTGAAATTTTAGTTAAACGACTAATGCCTATTCAACCACAAAATATAGTAACGCACAATCCCTGTCCTTCTGGATTTCGGATACCAACTGCTACAGAGTGGGGGCAAGAAAGACTCAGCTGGTCTTCTAATAGTGCAGTCGGAGCATTTGCCTAACCGCTTTAGTCGCCTCTGGGCAATCCTCCGCTTAAGCAGCGATGGTTCTCTCATCGAAGTCGGCACCTTCGGCCTATATTGGAGCAGTAAGTCTTTCGATGTACGTACTCGCCGCATCGTTTAAGATCTTATTAAGGAAAATTCGAGATTTTCATTTATACCAATAGAAAAATTGAGGTTAAAAATATAGGAGAGATAAATATGTATTTCTTAGAAGTACTAAAATTATAATTAAAAGGCTTTTGTTAGTTGGACTGGCCGCTATTCTTTACATTCATAGGTATAATACTTTTTGAGATCATAATCGCCGCATATAATGATTGCAATTTTCATTTATACTGCGTTAAAAATACTCGTAATAGCTACCGCTATTACTGTTTTTTTGCCTTGTCTAAATCAAAAATTACAGATCAATCCAATACGGTATTATAAAACACAAAAGTATAAGATGAGCTATGAATTTTAAGACTTCCATACTTTTTGTTAAGCTGGCTTTACTGTGTTGTGCAGCTTGTCAAGAAAAAAACGACGCCCCAGCGGAGCGCCCAAATATCGTATTTATTATGGCTGATGATCATGCCTATCAAGCCATAAGCGCCTATGATGAGCGCTTGACACATACGCCAAATATCGATCGAATCGCTGAGGATGGTATGCTATTCAATAATGCCTGTGTTACCAATTCTATCTGTGCGCCGTCAAGAGCCGTAATCCTATCCGGAAAACATAGTCATCTGAATGGTAAAATTGATAATATCTTTCCTTTTGATACCACGCAGATCACCTTTCCCCAGATACTGCAAGACAATGGCTATCAGACTGCTATGTTTGGCAAATTACACTTTGGGAATAATCCAAAAGGTTTTGATCAATTCAAAATACTCCCTGGACAAGGGTGGTACTATAATCCTGAATTCATCACTAAGCATGATGGACGGATAAAAGTGGAAGGATATACCTCTGACATCATCACAGATATGACCTTAGATTGGCTCGCCAATGAGCGAACCGAAGATGATCCCTTTCTACTGATGTATTTGCACAAAGCTCCTCATAGAGAATGGTTACCAGCTAAGCGGCACTATGAAGAATTCATGAAGAAGAGTTTTCCAGAACCCAATACGCTATTTGATGACTATAAAGGTCGTGGCAGAGCGGCTAAAGAAGCAGAGATGAATCTATTGACTCATATGAACTGGGCGGGAGACTCAAAAATTCCACCAGAAGTCATGGATGCTTTAGGCATAGCAGAAACAGCCAAATGGGATAAAGGAGCCTATGAGCGAACGGTGGGCAGGATGACCCCTGAGCAAAAAGCTGATTGGGATAAAATCTATAATCCTATGATCGAAGAATTCTCTAAAGACTATCCTAATATGACCCAAGAACAACTCATGAAGTGGCGCTATCAGCGATACATGCAAGATTATCTGGGGTCGATCGCTGCAGTAGATGATGGTGTCGGCAGAGTATTAGACTACCTCGACCAGAACAACCTGAGTGATAATACCATAGTCGTATATACCTCTGATCAAGGATTCTATTTGGGCGAACATGGTTGGTTTGACAAGCGTTTTATTTATAATGAATCCTTTAAAACACCTCTATTGATCCGATGGCCGCACGTCATAGATGCAGGCACTACTAATAGTCAGATGGTGCAAAATCTTGATTTTGCCCAGACCTTTTTAGATGCGGCTGGTATCACTGCTCCATCTGATATGCAAGGAGAGAGTCTGCTTCCTCTATTCAGAGGAGAGATCGAAGGATTCAGAGATGCCGTATATTATCATTACTATGAGTACCCTTCTGTACATATGGTAAAGCGGCATTATGGAATCGTGACAGAAGATTACAAGTTGGTACACTTCTACTATGACATAGACGAATGGGAACTATATGATAGGAAAAAAGATATCTATGAAATGAACAATGTCTATGATGATCCAGAATATGCCGATGTAGTAGCCGAGCTAACTGAACAGTTAGCCGAATTAAGAATAAAGTATAAGGACTCGCCAGAACTGGATCAAGAGTTCATAGCAAAATATGAAGGATTGAAACGTTGGGATAAATGATTACCTCTTATCACATTCCTCAAGGATCTAATATCCCCAAAAAAACATACGATTATGTAGATTGTTTCTCGGCTCATATACAAATGAATAAACAAGACTTACACCATCAAAAGCATGTATCGCTTTTATAAAATCGATAAGTAAGGCTTGGTTTTGGGAAATTGATGACCAATACTATTGACCACTTACCGATTTAGGCCTACATTTAATTAGGAGAATGCGACAAGCATTTCATCATAGGGTTGATTTTTAATCCTAGTTCTTTCTTTTTTATAGGCTCAACAAGGAAAAGTTATTTTGTGCGCTATCAATTTGATGATACCGTCCCTATTTCTTTTTAAAACCATAGTATAGTTTTGATGACTGGTGATTTCATTGTTTTCCATAGACACCTTACCAATTACTATGGCTATTTCACCTTCTATAGTTATACCCAAATTATTCCATTCTATTTTTCGCCAGTATTCTTTCGCTATCCCTTTATCATTAGGAAAATCTTTGTTTTTTCC
The DNA here is from genome assembly GCA_020629515.1 of Saprospiraceae bacterium. Taxonomy (GTDB): domain Bacteria; phylum Bacteroidota; class Bacteroidia; order Chitinophagales; family Saprospiraceae; genus GYS-P2D. Next base: position 2,929 of record JAHDDE010000029.1, read on the forward strand.
TATCAAATATGATAAAAGTCCATCGGCGGTATAGCGAAAAGGCTGCTCACTTTCATGACCAATTTTAAACATGACTCTACCATCATCAAAATTGTAAAATTGATCGATGTGATCACGTGCTTTTAACTCATAATAAGATTCATCTTCTATTGCATTTGCCAAGCTATTAAATGAATCCCCGTAAGACTTTTGGAACGAATTGATCTCTGTTTCCGAGATTAAGCGAATAGGAAGATCTTTATACTTTATGGAGGTTTCTCCACATGAAGTAGTAATCAAAGCTGCTAACATTAAACCGATCATCCCTTGAAAAAAATTATTAATCTTTTGCATATTATCAAATTTAAGTAATGAGATATTCTTTTATTCAGTATCTATGAAGTCGGTAGACAACGTACTCATTTTTTGTACAGTTAGATCAATTAAAAAAGGAGACTTGACCATTATCCATATCATAGATAGCACCTACAATTTTAATTTCTCCATTCATTTCCAACTGACTTAAAATTGGACTATAGCATGATAGCATTGTCATACTTATAGAAGCAAACAATATTAAATAGACCAACACTTTTTTCATAGTGATTATTTTTATAATTAAGTATATATTGCTATTAAAGTAAGTATTACTTACAATAACAGTAAGTTTATATAATTGTTTAATTATTATAAGCTTATCGGGAAATAAACACTGATTAGCACCATGTCTCCTTAAAAAAGAAGGTCTTATTTCCAATAAATTAGAGATCAATTATAGTTTAAGATCTTACTGTGTTCAGCTCCATATGAGCATGTCGTGATGAAGCTAATTTTCGCTCCGTTGATCTACGTACGCTTAATCCTTGAGTACGAGTAGTCTTATTACCACGGTCATAAGAAGATAGAGTCTTAAAATTCAACTATTAAAAGACAAATTGAAAAAACTTCTAAACTTTTTATTTTAACAAATGTCCATGTGCTGCCATTAGCTCAAAATGGTCAAATCATCTTGATACTCATTTTTGGTCAATACTTTAAAGAGCTTATATATAGCTCCATTCAATTTGACTGATTGCTAAACCATCTATGGTAAATGTCCTTTTCGATTGATATTGGAATGTCCAAATTTGGGTATTTGACCACATAATATTCATCCTCAATACCAATTAAATCAAGTTCTACTGATGAATTAATTGTATCATTCATAAATCTCTTTTTGAATTGTCTTGGCTTTCCTTATTTGATTTTTTTAACATGATAAGGATGATCACTAACCAAATAAAGAATAGTGCCGCTGATGAATTTTGAAGTAAATTATAAGCCCAAATATCAAAGTGGCAACAGCCACCAGTATACATACCAGTGCTGTTGCCATTAAAACCGATGTTAATAAGGAAAAGATCAAAAACATAAGACTATATTCCGAAGGCATAGTAATATTCTCCAGGAAGATCTTCATAAATTCCCTCGATCATTACACCGCCATTTTTATTTTCTAAGGATTCTGTTAATTCATCTACTTTATCGATTTTCTTACCATCCAGATGAGTAATAATAAATCCTTCTCTTACCTGCGTATTTCGTCTCAATAGACCTGGATATAATTTAGTTATCCTGATACCTGAATCAATTGATAATTTTTCGGCTTCATCTTCACTAAGTTCTTCTAATTCAACTCCAAGAATGTTTAGTACTTCTGAATCTGATATAGTTCCCAAGGTCTTTGTCCCTTCTTTGTTAGTCAATACGACGTCATAGACATGTTCTTTATGATCACGATATACAGTCAGTTGCACCTTTTCTCCTGGTCTATATCTTGCAATCATACCTTGCAGCTCAGGAGAACTATTGACGTCTACATCGTTGACCTTTAGAATGACATCACCTGGTTTCACCCCAGCAGCGCCAGCAGCACTTTGTGACATTATGCTATCCACATATACACCTTTGACGATGTCAAGATTCTCTCTCTTCGCAAGATTACCATCAACGGTTCTAATCATCACTCCAAGCAATCCACGTTGTACAGATCCATACTTCATGAGGTCAATCATTACCTTGTGTACTATATTGCTCGGTACTGCGAATCCATAACCACTATATACTCCTGTAGGACTAGCGATAGCAGTATTGATTCCTATCAGGCCACCATCAAGATTAACGAGTGCTCCACCGCTATTACCAGGGTTTATAGCTGCATCTGTCTGTATAAAATCCTCGATGGCATACTGCTCCTTAAGGATATTAATGCTACGCCCTTTAGCACTGACGATTCCTGCAGTGATTGTTGAGTTAAGGCTAAATGGATTACCTACGGCAAGGACCCATTCTCCAATCTTCACTTCATCACTATCTAAAAATGATATCTTGGGCAGTTCACTTTCTTTAATCTGTATTAGTGCAAGGTCTGTCGTAGGGTCTGTACCAATCACTTTAGCCTTATAGGTTCTATTGTCGTACAAGGTGACTTCTATATCGTCAGCACCATCTATCACATGATTATTAGTGATGATATAGCCGTCTTCACTCACTATTACTCCAGATCCCGCTCCTACCTTAGCAGGATTTCGGCTTTGATATTGATTATTGGGCCTCTGCGGTTGATTGAAGAAAAAATCGAAATCATCTCCAAAAAAGTGTTTGAAAGGATCTGGTAATGCACGTCTACGATTATTAGTTGGCTGATAGGCTCGGTCATTTAATTGAGTAGCCTTAATATGTACTACTGCGTCAACAACATCCTCTGCAGTTTGAGTGAAGTCAAGAGGTACTATCTTATTATCATCTAAAGTATAAACGGCACTTTGAGCGGGTGATTTATTAATATGTTCTATCGTAATTTTTTCCTGATCACTATTATCCAAGTAATTCATAACGCCATATGTACATATAGTCATGGCACAGGCAATAGTCCCAGAAAAGAAATAGATCTTGTTCATAACAAAAAAATATTTAAATGGTAAAATGGTGGGTCTATCCTCAGTGAATTTTGGATAAACTCACCTTGTGTATTTAACTAATGCTCTATGAAATATTGATAGACCTCACAGGCTTCTCCTTAGCTTCGTCTTTTTTGGCAATGGCTATTTTTAATATACCATTGGTATAAGAAGCTTCTATCTTAGAAAAATCAATAATCTTTTCATTAAGAGTGAAACTTCTCTTGAATGACTGAAAATTAAATTCCCTTCGATGATATTTAGAATCATCTGAATCATCATCCCGCTGAACATTAGTACTAATTGTAAGTGTACTATTGTCGAGCTCGATGTTGAAGTCATCTTTAGAAAAGCCTGCTGCAGCCACCTCAAGTATGAAATGGTCTGATATCTCATGAATGTTTACAGGAGGAATAGTAGATTGGTATGGCGTCATACTGCGATTAGACCAATCGAAGAGGTTATTCCAATCGTCATCGAAAAATCTTGAGACGGTCGGAAGCAAAGATGTTTTTACTGGTAACATTTGCTCAAAATTTAAGTGAATAATCAAAATAATCAGTGAGTGTGCATCAACTTGTGTTCCAATTAGAATTGAGATGAAATTTTGACATTTTCCACACTAAGCCAATGTCAAAATGGCGCTTTGGACTGAAATAATTTCATGGTAAAAATGAAGCCCTCATGACAAGGTTACCAATCTAAAAATTAAATTATCGTTTTAAATAATCTCTTAACTTGTAAGCTATTTATAGCGGAGGAATTTCACAATTGTCCACTGATAAGATGACATTCATTTTAACCTCTACTGATCAGTAAGCACCACAAAATTCTGCTGCGAGAATAAAAAACTATAAGGAGATTGAAGTATTCAGCTATTAATAAATTTATTTCATTTACAACCTTGATTTGACATTAGACTCACATAAAAATCGAGTTCTCTAAAGTACCCTTTAAATAGGTACTTTGTGAGGTATTATTTATACCAAAATTACTTTAGTCTAACTATCGTATTTACTGATACTTCACTAAACAATATGGAGAAATGAAAGAAAATATAGAGATTAACAATTTGGACTTCTATTCATTCTTTACCAAATATTCATTAATGGATGAATATGGCTTTAGCTATGGCTTGTTAAGTCGAATTTTCCGAAAAGTACTACCTGTTATCCCAGAGCGACATACCATCGAATACTATTTGGATAACAATAATAAATGGCAAGGCGAATCAGGAATTGATATAGAGGCAGTAACAAAAGGAAATATTAATATTTCAAAACAATTAGATTTAGCGATCAAGGCACTTTGCTCAAAGGTCATTGCTTTTGGACTTGATAATAATTTGAAAGCTAAATTTGTACATCTCGACTTAGAAGACTCGATTCTTGAAAAATTTTTAGACCAAATTGGAGCCACTTCTGACTTTAATGTCGATGAAATCGATTTAATATACTCGTTAGAACAAATTGAGTTATTAATAATCAGGTTGCGTCAGTATAAAAACAAAATAGGAACCAACTTCCATCTTACCCTTTCAACAAGAAGAATATTAGAATATATAGAAAGAACAAAAGAACTGCTCGAATTAAGAAAAAACATTAATTCAAAAAGCCATTGGAATAAGCTGTTTAATGATTATCGAGAATATTCTAAAACTAAGAATAGTTTAAGAAAATATGTCAATCGACATACAGATTTAGTTGCCTTAGAAATAGTAGAACATACCTCGAATAAAGGCCAAAAATATATTGCAGAAAACTGGGCAGAATATAAAAGTTTTTTTGTGCGATCATTACTTGGTGGTGGGCTCATAGCTTTATTTGCATTCGTTAAGATCATGATCGAATCTTATAAGCTATCATCAGTTTCGAATGCTTTCTATTTTAGCATAAATTATGCATTCTGCTTCATCATTGTAAAACAATTCAATGGAATTATAGCCACCAAACAACCGTCAATGACTGCATCTACTATAGCGAGACATATTGATAAACAAGATGACCTTATCATTGACTCTCATATGAGTATAACCATACTTATTCGTAAGGTCTTTAGAAGCCAATTTATTTCGCTCGTTGGTAATTTTTTAATGGCATTTTTTGTGGCGAGCCTTATCATAATAGTTTTCGATTATTTCAAATTAGAGCTACTGGATATCATTAAGCCGCAATATCTTATTAAAAGTGTTTTGCCATCGTATCAACTATTGATGTATGCGATGATTGCGGGATTTTTTCTTGCACTTGCTGGACTTATTTCAGGATATATTGATAATAAGTTAATCTTCTCAAAAATCCCCTATCGTATCGTGCACAGTAACGTATTCTGGCGCAGTCAAAAATTAGCTGATTACATAGATCGCAAGGCTGGTTCTCTTGCAGGCAATATAGTTCTGGGAGCCCTTCTTGGTTCAGGGTTTTTATTTAGCAGTATTTTACCATTTCAAATAGACATAAGGCATATAGCTTTTAGTGCCGCAAATGTGGGATATGCTTTATTTGATTTTGATCTAAAAACTATTTTAATGGCTTTTGCGGGCGTTGCCTTAATAGGCATGACTAATTTTATTGTGAGTTTTTCATTGACTCTTTATTTAGCACTAAAATCAAGAGGAGCAAAACCTACAATAGTTCCCAAGATCATTAAAAGAGTAATAATAGATTTTATAAATAATCCTTCATTATACTTTTTTAAAATTGACGATAAGTTCTCTAATGTCAAAACATGAGAATTGAGTAGATATACCTTGTCGTATCAAGTTAAGATACGGATCAGCACTTTATTATTTAATCGTTGACTAAACAAAATAGGGAGAGACTGTTCTCTCCCTATTAACCAATTAGCTTACTGCTATTCTATAAATTTTGACAAGTTTGGGTTATAAGTGTTGCCCTACTATTACTATATCCAAGCTCCTGAGCTTTATAAATATTCTCACACCCGTTCACCTCATCCTGATTTAATAAATAAGCTAAACCTAAATTGTGTAGCCCTGCAGAATCATTAGGATACCAAGCCAAATAATCTTCAAAGTCGTTGATGCTTTGCTCGTATGAACCATAACTCAAGTGTATACCACCTCTCAAGAAATAATTTTCTAATTTTTCAGGTGATTCCGCAATCGACTCGTTAATCATTTCTAAGGCCAAATCATAATCTCCTAATGATTGCATTAATATGGCGTAGTTACTCGTAGCGGCATGAAATCCTCTATTCATATTTATGGCCAATTTATAATACTTCTTTGCATCAAAAAGATTTCCAGTATTCTCAGATAATAAAGCTTTAGTGAAATAAAATGTAGCTATATCTGCATTCAATGCAATAGCTTTGTGAAGGGCTTGTTTTGCCATTTCATTTTCTCCCAACAACTTATGGCAGACTGACTTATTGTGAAAAGCCAGAGCAAACTCAGGATTATGAATTGTAGCTAATGTAAATAGATCTAAAGCCTCCTCAATATCTCCTTTCTTGAGAGCAATCAACCCTTTAATATCAAAAATCAACCCCGTGTTGCTCAGATATACATCAACTTCCTCTATTATTTCCTCTGCTTTCTTCAAGTCATTGATGATTAAATGCTGAATTGCCATCGTGATTAAAGAGTCTTGGATTTCACCCATATCAAATGATTTTATATACAAGGCGTACCCTTTGGTATTGATAGGAGACTTATACAAACTATATGAATCCTTTTTTATCCAGTCATAGTCATATTTTTTCTGCGAAGTGATTTTATTAACAAATCCTTCTTGTTTATACACGAGGTAAAGTGGATCTAAGATTCGAGCCATCGAAATGTCTTCTTGACTCTTCACGTTTTTGCCGATCATACCATAGACTTGCGCTCTCTTGACATAAGCTTCTCTGGAGTCAGGATATTGTTCTATATGATTGGTTAGGGTATTAATTGCATCTAAATAATTGCCTTGAGACAAATGATTGTCTGCCATTTCTAAATGGTTCAATACTTGACCAAAAATGGCATTGACAAAAAGACTGACAAAGACTATTCCTGTCATTATTGTTTTATACATAACTTTTAATTTTTTGATAAAAGGGGCTATACACATTAGCCCCTATATGTACATGGATTGATTGAAATTCTAATTCTTAATTATCATCGTTTAGGATAATTGGCATATCCCCATCAGAGATGATCACCTTTGCATTATTTGAATTTGCCAGTTTATCAAACGCTTCTATAGACTTGAATTGTAATATTTTCTCATCGAGTCCTTCTGCTATAATGATCTGAGCATCCCTTATACCTTTGGCTTCAATCCGTTTTTGTTCGGCCTTTCTTTCTGCCTGCTGCAATACAAATTGCATCCTAAGTGCTTGCTGCTCGGCCTCCAATTTTTGCTCAATGGCATTGGAAAGACTTGATGGCAACTTTATACTCTTAAGTAGTACCGACTGAATGACTATACCTTCTTTTTCTAAGTAATCCATCATCCTTTCCTTGATAGCCAGTTCAATCTGTGAACGCTCACCAGTATGCATATCCTTGGCATAGTAATTGGCTGATATGTCTGCTACCGCCGATCTAAATACAGGGAGGATCACATTTTCTTCATAATCCGTCCCAATATTCCTTAGTAATTCTGGGACCTTACTTTCTCTCACATTATACAATATGCTCACATCAGATAAAATATTTAATCCTTCCTTAGAGGGAATACTCAGACCTACTTCCAGATTTTCGGTTTGGGTCGATACTTTAATAACTTGTGCAAATAAGGGATTATACACTCTGAGCCCTTCTGTATATCCTTTGTCCGCATATTTCCCAAATTTTCTCTTTACTCCTACTTCCCCCTGTTTAATCGTTACACAACTGGAAAGTGAGAGCAGTATTACTAATGGAATAACCAGTATTTTGAAATAACCTCTCATAATTCTTGATTTATATTTTTAAATAATAGATTAATTTCTAATTCAATATTTCACTTTCACGAAGTTTATCTCTCAACTCCTTTCTCCCAAGATGAATTCTACTTTTGACCGTACCTAACGGAAGGTTCAAATGCGCAGCAATTTCTTCATAACTAAATCCTGCGATGCACATTTCTATTACACTTTTATACTTAGGATTTAGACTTGACATCTCATTATTGATTTCTTCAATTGAGAGATTAGAAAGTGAATAATTCACTTCGGTCGGTGTGCAGGTAGTAGTCTGAATTGTTTCAATTGGAGTAGTATAAAATTTCTTTTTTCTGTACTCATTGATAAATGTGTTACGCATTATCGTTGATAACCACGCCTTCAAGTTAGTACCAGGTTTAAATTGATAAAACTTTGCAAGGGCTTTATAAACAGTCTCTTGATAGAGATCTTGAGCGTTGTCTTTGTCTCTTGCAAATGTAAAAGCTAATTGACGCAGATAAGAGTTGTATGGACTTATTTCGTGATACATGATAATTATCTTTTGTTAGTTTTACTTACTTATATTTTTGTTATACTTTCATTTATAATAAAACGTACTAACATTATTTTTGTTTAGGTACTTACATCTCTTTTTGAAAAAACTTGAAATATCTTTTCCAAAGAGGGGATAATTATAAGGTTCTCATAATTATCCCCCTGACTTTAACTTATGCTATAGGCCACTTGAAGAATTCTAATTATCTCAAGTATTTTGTACAGAGATATTGCCATATTATCAATCCTATATGTTACTCACCTTGACCTAAAGAAAACCCTCTGAGGCCATCAAAATGGTATAAATTTTCGGTCTTGACTACATCAAAACCCCCTTCATATAATGCTTGCAATAATTCTAAGATATCAATATGAGTATATTTAGTATCATCGTTTTTTGGGAGAAAGCGACATCTCCAATGATCCGTACAATACGTAAATTTATTTCCTTTAGGATACACCTTTACTCCTCTATTAGTGATCATCTTAAGCCTTGAGTTCACATTTGTTAACTGCGTTAATTTATCACCTATTAGAGTAGCATCATCTCCTTGCCAATCCAAGAAAACATCAATCCCGACTAATTTCTTTTGCTCAGTTGGTCTTTTATACTTTGGAATACTAATTTTCCCTTCATTCTTAAGATTCAATGCTTTCAAATGCCTGGGACTTTGACCCAACCTCTCAATAATAGCTTGAGTAAAATCTTGTGTTCCTACACGTTTTTTACTCCATCCCTCTTGATAGATATCTGCAGTATGTATCCCATCTTCTATGGTTCTAAGTAATGCATTCTTGATCTTTTTTGCCACATCCAACTGACCAATATGTATTAACATCATAACCGCCGCATTAATTAATCCTGTTGGATTTGCGATATTTTGATCAGCAATATCAGGTGCAGATCCATGTATAGCTTCAAACATAGCCACATTAGAACCTACATTGGCGGACCCTGCCAACCCTACAGACCCTGAAGACTCTGCCACTATATCTGACAAAATATCTCCATAAAGATTGCTGGTTACAACTACATCATAACGCTCTGGATAACTGGCCAATTTAGCAGCTCCTATATCAATTATTTCAGTTTGAGAAACTATCTCGGGATATTCTACGGATAACTCATCAAATACTTTGTGAAACAAACCATCCGTGAGCTTCATAATATTATCCTTAACCATGCAGGTCACTTTTTTTCGTTTATGCATTTTTGCATATTCAAAAGCGTATCTGATTATTTTTTCACACCCTGGACGCGTGATCAGTTTCAAGCATTGCACCACATCTTGTGTTTGCTGATGCTCGATACCAGCATAGAGATCTTCTTCATTTTCTCTAATTATTACCACATCCATATTACTATGAACTGTCGAAACGTATGGTTCCATTGATCGTACCGGTCGTACATTAGCGAATAAGCCTAAGGACTTTCTCAATGTTACATTAAGACTCTTATACCCTTTACCTTGTGGGGTAGTAATCGGAGCCTTTAATAAAATCCTACAATCATCAATGGTCTGCCAAGCACTACTATCTATACCTGAAGTATTTCCATCCAAATAGACCTGCCTACCTAACTTTATCGGATGAAAATCCACATTTGCTCTAGCAGCATTTAATATTCTAATAGTAGATTGCATTATCTCAGGTCCAATGCCATCACCATAGGCCACCGCTACTTTTGTAGAAATATCCGATACTTTAGGTTGACTATTAGAATGTTTAATGAGAGTATCCATATAGATCTAATTTATTTGGTGAGGTTTAATTCTATATTGATAGTGTCATCAATTTTCAATTCACAACCGCTTTGATGAGCTTTGTTGATCAAACTTGTTATGTCTTTTTTACGTGATTCTAATTTTTCAATTTGTCTATTTATTACATCTTGATCACAATTATGATCATGTATCCATTGAGACAAATTTTTCAACTTCAAATTATTGATCTGATTGTTCAACGATTTGAGTATTAAATCTTTGACTTCACTTGGAGTAAAACTCCCTTTTAATAACTCTACATTTTTCAAAGTTTCCATGATATTGATTTATATTAATTTTTAATTTTTTATAGCGAACCTTCTTGTTCGCCAAGTCCAAACCTGAAGTACACAAAATCACAAATAATGAGAGTAGTGACTCGATAACAAATAAATTGTAAATCAAACAAGAAGAAATCCAGATAGACAAAATCAATAAGATACCCGCGATTCGCCAACTATTCTCATTAAGCCACAAACCGTTGCCAATCTCCTTTTTGATGTGATATGAAAGCTTTAAGATTCGGCCCATATTTAATTTGTTTGATACAAAATTGGGACAAATTATACATATATTAAAATATATTATTTTTATATTTATTATAAACATTATTTATAATTTTGTATTACTTATTACAAATAAATCTTTTCTTTATCTATAGAAATATTAACATATAACATTGATTTTCAATTGTTTAATTATATTTTATATTAACATTTACTACATATAGCTTATGAATTTCACCCTTCATCAATTAAGAATATTTATAGAAGTAGCTCGTCAAGAAAATATTACGAAGGCGGCAGAAAATATGTATATGACCCAGCCAGCCCTCTCTATTCAGTTAAAAAAATTTCAAAGCCATTTCAATATTGCGTTATTTGAAAAAATTGGTAAACGCATATACATTACAGACTTTGGAAGATCGTTATTGGAAATAGCTAAAAACATTTTGGCAGAAGCTGACAATCTTAAGTATAAGACAAGAGAGTATGAAGGATTACTTACTGGAAAACTTTGGATCTCTTCAGCTTCAACAGGTAAGTATGTGATACCCTATTTTTTAAGTGAATTCATAAATAAACACAATGGAATTGATCTTAACTTGGATGTCTCTAATAAGACTCAAGTTATCAACAGCCTTAGGTTGAACAAAATTGATTTCGCTATTGTGTCTACTATACCAGGAAACATCAAAGTACATGAAGAACAATTATTAGAAAATCAGCTTTTTTTGGTGAGTGGCACTGGTAATGATTCAAACAAGTCTCAACTTATCTATCGTGAAGAAGGTTCGGCCACAAGAACTGCGATGGAGCAATATTTTGGCACACCCGATAAAAGAAAAAGTATCGAACTAACTTCAAACGAAGCTGTTAAACAAGCTGTAATTGCAAAATTAGGCATTTCTATACTCCCGCTAATCGGTATTAAAAATGAAATACTACAGAATCAACTAAAAATCATACCCTCTCCAGGACTCCCTATTGTCACCAATTGGAGGATGATATGGCTCAAAGAAAAAAAATTATCCCCTATTGCAGAAGCATATCTCGATTTTATTAGAACTGAAAAACATGGTATTATTGAAAAATATTTTCAATGGTTTAAAGCATTTGATTTGGACAAATTAGACATTTGACTAAATGTGAGGTTAGGCCACTAAACGTAAGCTATTCGCCAAAATAAATAGTTTGTAAATGGACGATATATGTTAATAGAAAAAAACCCAATTGTTAATTCTTATCACAACGCAAAGGCTCACAAAAAAAAATAAAAGGGCTATCAGGAACTTTGGTAACAAAATTGATTTTTATAGTCAATATGTCTTTTGATATTTTATATGAGGCTATACACCGAGATATGCCTCATACGGCAGTGATGAGGGAAATAGATATGAGTGTGCCTGTGGTGATTATATAGATTTAGAAGGAAAGTTGCTTCTTAGATATACTCCAATAACTAATTCAATTGATACAATATTTAATGAAAGCCTTAAGATGTATTTATTAGAAAAGAATGACAAGTTGACTTGGAAATCTATAGCTGGTGTCGATAGATACACAACAGATGGAAGGAAATGGATCAAACAGATTTCCCCTTATTTTGACTTTGCGTTAAAAACCTATATTCATAAAAACAAAATTTACTATCTAATTCTGGGGGATGATAATCTTTACTGTTTTGATCCTCAAACTGGATCAAACAAAAAACTCAATTTATTCTCCAACAAAACTTGGATAACAAATCTTCTAATCGAAGACGATCATTTTTTCGTTTCGACCAAAGAAGAAGGATTTTGGAGAATTGATAGATCAATAGAAAGTATTAAAAGCACTCTTATACCAAAAGATAAAAAAAACAAGGGATTTAATGAATTGATAGAAATGGCTAAGAAATATTAACCTATGCCCTATAACCTCTTTCAGTTAAGTTATCTTGTAAATGATTACGATCAGGCCATCCAGTACTTCACTGATAAGTTATCTTTTAAATTGAAAGAAGATACTCCCCTCGAGAATGGTAAACGATGGGTGATTATAGGACCTTCTGATGACACCTTCAATCTTTTATTGGCAAAGGTAGCTAATGAAGAACAGCAAAAAGCCTTAGGCAAGCAAGCTGGTGACAGAGTATTCATATTTCTCAGGACAGATGACTTTTGGACAGACTATAAGCAGATGCAAGAGAAAGGAGTGCACTTTGAGGAATTGCCCAGAGAAGAGCCCTATGGCACAGTCGTGGTATTCCGAGATCTATATGGCAATAAATGGGATCTAATTCAACATAATTAATTCAATATTCATCGCTCAAACTTGACCACTCCTTTTGGCGTATCTAAGCTGACAGATAGTAAGCTACCCGGAATCGCTCGATCAAAATGTGCCCATCTACAAGTTGGCGAGATGGATGACAACAAAGACCCCATCAAATCATCTGGAGTACCAGCAACAGAATAATCTATCAGATCAAGTCCAGTTGGGTTAGACTTCGAAGGATGGATGACACCATCATCCCAAGCTATAAAAAAAGGATCAATGATAATCTCCCCATTCCTCTGTTGCATAAATATGGTTTGCCACGAGATGGTTTGTCCAAGAGGAGTAGTCCGACTACCTGAGGTAATAGGTGAATGTCTGATACCTTTATCAGCCAATTGATTGGATATAGAGTTTAAGTCTCCACTTACCACCCATCCAGCCACTTTCAATGTCTTATTAAACTCAAACCCTCGAAACGGACCCGGAAGTGGTTGATTAGCCACTTGAGGAGCGATTATTTCAAAATACATGTCGTCCCCTAACGCCAATAAGGCATTATGTGTCCCTATTCCGGGATGTACACCAGCGAATTGCGCTCTCAGTCCTGTTAATTGCTCAAATTCATCAATCCCTTGATCCAAATCACTGGTACCTAAAATGATATGATCTACCTTCATAATAGCCTCTGTTAAAATTGATATAACAATATAGGACTTAATACATTTAAAAATTGGCACAAAAGAGTATCTTGAAAGTATATATCAATTAATGAATAGGAGGCAACTTTTACAAAATTCTTCTTTAGCCTTAGGTAGTATACTCGCCACTAACCTATTGTCTTGTACTACTAAAAAGCCACAAAATATGAGCGCTATCAATCCCAAAATATCCTTGGCACAATGGTCTCTAAATCGGGCGTTTTTTGCTTCAACATTAGATCCTGTGGACTTCGCAAAAATAGCGAGACAAACCTATCACATCGACGCTATAGAATATGTCAATCAATTCTATATTAATCAAGCTACTAACCTATCTTTCTGGAAAGAAATGAAATCAAGAGCGGATGATCAAGGTGTTAAAAGCCTATTGATAATGGTAGACGACGAAGGAGAATTAGGCTCTTCCGATCCAAAAATCAGAAAAGAAGCAATTACTAATCACTACAAGTGGGTGCAGGCGGCACACCATTTGGGTTGTCATTCTATAAGAGTCAATGCTTTTGGTGATGATGATGTAAACCTTTTTAAAAACGCTATGATCCATAGCATGACTGAACTATGTAACTTTGCCAAACAATATGATATCAGCATCATCATTGAGAATCATGGACTACATAGCTCCAATGCCCAACTGATAGTAGAAATAATTCAAACCGTTGATCTTCCCAATTTTGGAAGTTTTCCTGATTTTGGCAATTGGTGTACCTCCGCCAAATGGGGAAGTACACAAATAGCTTGTAAACAATCATACGATCCAGTACAAGGAGTAAAAGAACTCCTACCATACGCAAAAGCCGTAAGTGCAAAATCTTATAATTTTAATGATAAGGGAAACCAAGATATACTTCCGTATGACCAACTTATCGATGCTGTTAAATCACTTAACTACAGCGGATATATCGGTATAGAATATGAAGGTAAAAACCTCTCAGAGCATGAAGGCATTTTAGCCACACATGCCTTAATTAACAAATGTTGGATAAAAACCTAATCACGCCATGGACCATCAGAATCCAATCAAATAAATAATTTTTAATAATCGTGCTACAGACTTAACAATTTCTAAAAAAGGCACTCATTCTTAACAGAATATGGCATGAGATAGAGTTTATACGTAAATTGATCCGTACAAAAGAAGTACTTAACGAAGTGAGATTCGAGTACTGGGGTCAAATGTAAGGATGTATAGTATGAGTACTAATTTATATTTCGACAACCTGTATCAACCTTTTTTTGGATGGCAGTGTGAATCAAGATCTATTTCGCTTTGAGAAAAAGATGATTTAGGGGTAAATCAACCTTCACACTGTCTCCATTTTTTTCATCTCGACATTATATCAAGAATATTTTGGATTTGTTTCATGTGTCTTTGATTGTGGTATATGACCACACGCAACGTATCTCCGAGCCTCAGTTTTATCCATTTAGAAATACTAATGGACGTTTTAGTCTTTTTTAGACTCACCTCTCCTGAACGTCGTAACAAATCTAAAAGTTGATGCTGCTGACTTAAGAATTTTTTGATTGTGGTTACTTGATCCAGTACACTTCCCTTTGGATTTTTGTCAGCGAAAGTCTTCATTTTGTTCAGCTTTCCCGTTGGAAGCATACTGTTAGCGAAGTAGTTGCCCAACCATCCGCTATTAAAAAATTTATCACCTTTATAATTAGAGGCAGCGATTCGTTTCTCGATTTCGGGTATATAGAAGTCTCCATAGAGATTTAGATGCGCTATGCATTCTAATATGCTCCAAGCATCACTATTGGGCTTAAAATTGCACTCCTCATAGGTCAAAGATTCCAAACTTTTCACTTTATCAATGCACTCATTAGTCCTTTTGGCAAGGTCATCAATTAGCTCTTTAGATAAGATTTTCACTTTTTCAATTTGACCACTAAGAAAGTATATTTAAACGCTACAATTATTGATCTCAATCAAGATTTTTGATTCGAGATAGAGTTTCTGGTGTCATACGGAGATAAGAAGCGATATACTTATGTGGAATTTCTTGAAACAGCCTTGGACTTCTCGCCAACACTCTTTGCAATCTTGCTTTAGGCGAAGAAATCAAAATATCCTGTTCTCGTTGTAATTGCTGAAAGACCAATAACTCCAATGAATTAATCCAATATTTGGTCCATAATGGAGACGAATAGATCAATGTAGTGAAGTTGCTTTTTGAAATATACTTTAACTCACTTTTTTTAATACATTCTATATATAAATTCGACTTACTACCGGACATAAATGAATCCATCGCAGTGATAAAATCTTCGGAGTAAGCCAGTCTAATTGTATTCTCTACTGCTCCATCCAATGTATACGCTCTGAGTGATCCTGACAATATGTAATACAAATTGGTATCACAAGATCCTTCGGTAGATAATAGATCATTTCTTTTTAAACTAATCATTCCATCCCACAATCCTTTTTCGTCGAGAATATCTAATAAACGGGATGTAGGATTTTTGCTCATGCCTCAAAAATAAAAGGATGCACCGATCGATGCATCCTTTCACTATATTTTGTCTACAAGTTCAAGGCTCCTAAGACGGCACCAATAGTAGCAAAAAAGGCTAATAGATAACCTCCATCAATGAGCATTAATTTTAACGATTTTTTCTGATACAAATAGTGGATCACCATAGCTGGAACTGCATAAAACACGGCAGACATCAATCCATGAAATGCCCCATGTGCTAAAGTCTGTTCATGTGGCTCATGAAGCCCAACAATTATATTAATACCGCATGCGATGGTACACATCATCAAAAAAGACAATCCATGTGTTAAAAGCATATTGGATTGAGCCTGTTCATCTGTAACTCCAGTCTCAGCTTGCCACATCTTACCAAATAAAAATGTATACCAAGCAAACCCTAACATAAAAGCCGCAAGAGCAGCAAGAATAATTTCTAAAAAAGCCATTAGTTAATATTTATTAGTTAGCAATTCCTTTAAATTACAAAATGAATGGAGAATTTTAATATCAGATCATATATTAAGCTGTCTAAAAAATACTGTTTGAGAATTTCTGTTTTATTTTTTCTAATTACCATTTTCTCTTGTAACCAACTGAGCGCACAGAGAAGTATCAGACTTCACTCTCATAATGATTATGAACAAGCCTATCCATTAGAAACTGCACTTATCAATAATTGTGGCTCAATAGAGATCGACATTATTTTAGACAACAATCGACTAGTAGTCAGCCATGATACAGTCTTATTAGAAAACAAGCCTTCTATCGAAGAGTTATACCTCATACCACTAAGCACAAAGCCCATAGAACAACTTCAGGATTTATGGATCTTAATAGATATCAAGCTATATACCCCACAAACATTGATTCTGTTAGATGACCTGTTGGAGAAGTATGATTTCTTGTTCAAAAAGGTTGACTCTTCTAATGATCAATCACCATTAAAAGTGATCTTGAGCGGTGACATACCCAAAAAAGAGATCGCCAAAAGTGAGTCATTCCCTTATTTTTATTTAGATGGTAGAGTAGATGATCTAACTGACCACTATCATAGTCGCAGGATGCCGTTAATAAGTGCCAACTTCAGCCATTTCAGCAGCGCACAAGGCACAGAAAAAATCTCGGAAGATGAGTATCATGAGATACAACAAGTGATACAGGAATGTCATGCTCAAAACAAACAATTCAGGTTTTGGAAAACCAGCGACTCTCACGCAATGTGGAATCAGTTGATTGGTTTAAAAGTAGACGTTATAGGAGTAGACCGTCCATCAACCTTTCGGCAGTACATC
Source organism: Saprospiraceae bacterium (assembly GCA_020629515.1). GTDB lineage: Bacteria > Bacteroidota > Bacteroidia > Chitinophagales > Saprospiraceae > GYS-P2D. Next base: position 20,296 of record JAHDDE010000029.1, read on the forward strand.
GAATAATCTTATATGCCTATAAAGTCAAGGTAATTATAGATTAACACATTAGAGATTTATATGATATATGACTTAATATTTTTCGCTTTTTGTGTAGATTAAGATACTTTTGATATCAAGAATAGGTGGCATTTATACCAATTCGTTTCTTATTTATATAAAATAATGATATGAGATTCTTTTTTGTTTTGGCATTCTTGATTTCATTTACTTCTACTTCTGAAGGGCAACACTCTGTTGCCCGTGAATGGAATGAAGAACTTCTGCATGCTATCAGAGGAGATTTTGCGAGGCCAACAGTCCATGCGAGGAATCTTTTTCATGTTTCTGCTGCCATGTATGATGCTTGGGCAGTTTTTGACGAAGAATCAGATCCATTCTTTTTAGGCAACACTATAGAAGGTTTTGAGATCCCCTTTGATGGGTTTGAACCAATGGGAGAAGCTCATATAGAGCAAGAAAAAGCAATTTGTTATAGTGCATTCAGAATACTTCGTTATCGGTTTAGATTTGCTCCAGATGGTTTTAATACGCTACGGAGCCTGGATGCCAGAATGGATTCGTTAGGATATGATAAAAATTTTGTTTCTACAGATTATAGCACCGGCGATGGTGCCGCACTAGGAAATTATATAGCAGAAAAAGTGATCGAATTTGGATTACAAGATGGATCCAACGAAATAGACGACTTCAACAACCTATACTATGAACCTGTTAATGATCCATTGGTAATGGCGTTTTCTGGCAATGCGGATATCGCGGATCCTAATAGATGGCAACCATTAACCTTAGATGTATTCATAGATCAAGCTGGTAATATTATTCCATTTGACACTCCAGATTTTTTAAGTCCAGAGTGGGGACGAGTAATACCTTTTGCCTTAACCGAAGAAAATTTGACTATCAACGAAAGGGATAGTAATGAATATTGGGTTTACCACGCCCCTATCGACCCGCCCCTACTTGATACGATGACAGCTACAGAAATTCAAGAATATCAGTGGGGATTCCTTCTTGTCGCACAATGGTCATCTCATTTAGATCCTGATGACGGGGTGATGTGGGATATTTCTCCTGGCTCACTGGGTAATGTACCCGTGGACTTACTGCCTACCACTCATGAAGGTCTTAGAGATTTTTATAATGCTACTGACGGCGGTGATTTGGGAACAGGACATATTATGAACCCTATCACGGAACAACCCTACGAGCCAAATATGGTCCCAAGAGGAGATTACACCAGAGTATTGGCAGAATTTTGGGCAGACGGCCCTGATTCAGAGACTCCTCCTGGACATTGGTTTACGATACTAAATTATGTGAGCGATCAACCAGAATTAGAAAAAAGCTATAGAGGAGATGGAGAAATTTTAGATAGCCTTGAGTGGGATATTAAAAGCTACTTCGTATTAGGGGGAGCTATGCATGATGCGGCTGTGTCTACGTGGGGTATCAAAGGTTGGTATGACTACCCGAGACCTGTTAGTGCCATTAGATATATGGCTGAAAAAGGACAATCTACCTATCCTGACTCTCCTAATTACCATGTGGCTGGATTACCTATTGTAGAAGGATTTTCTGAATTAGTAAAAGAAGGAGACCCATTAGCCGGAAGAGACAATCAAAATCTCAATGAGATAAAAATATATGCATGGAGAGGTCCGGATTTTATTTCTAATCCCAGTAGCGATGAAGCTGGTGTTGGATGGATATTAGCGAAAGACTGGTGGCCATATCAGCGCCCGAGTTTTGTTTCTCCACCATTTGCTGGTTATTTATCTGGACATTCTACATTTAGTCGAGCAGCCGCTGAGATTTTAACTAAGATCACTGGCTCTGATTTTTTTCCTGGAGGCATAGGCGAATTCACTGCAGCACAGGATGAATTTTTAGTATTTGAAGATGGACCAAGTCAAGACATTACTCTTCAATGGGCCACCTATAGAGATGCCTCAGATCAAACAAGTCTATCAAGAATATGGGGAGGTATTCATCCTCCTGCCGATGACATACCAGGTAGATTAATCGGGATTAAGGTAGCCAATGCCGCTATCGCCAAGGCTGAAGAATACTTCAATTATATCAATACCAGTACAGAAAACATCATTGCACAAGAAGAATTATCCATATATCCTAACCCCATTAAATCGGGAGAAACGCTTAATATCAATAATGAAAAGTTAGATGGAAAATTCAGGCTTGAATTGTTTAATCTTAACGGCGCCAAATTGATGGATCGCATCATACATCTCCATAAAGGACAGAACAACGTGTCATTAGATGCTGTACAATTAATACGAAGTGGGCAATATACACTTACTATCTCTAATGATCACATGGCCCTATCTCAAAAATTAATTATCATAGAATAATCCATATGATTACACATTTCAGAATCTTCTGACCCGAATTGACTTCTTTGCTCTCTCAAATCGAATGGTATTTGTATCTTGTATGAGCATCAACTCCTTAGTGGGAATGATGTTTTATTTTGTCTTAAATTCAGAATAATACCTCATATGAACAAAACCTATCTAAAAAATGACTCTTTCTTTGACGCCTTACAAAATAACATTGAGGCAGCGAAGGATAATGCCACAAATTCATTGTTAGTACTTAGCTCGGCCAATCAAGCGGTCGATACAGAAAAAATGAATGCCCTACTTAAATCCTCGAGTATACCAGTTATCGGTGGAATATTCCCGGAAGTGATATTCGAAGGTAAAAGTTATGATCAAGGCAGCATAATCATAGACATGGAGCAAGAGATGAAAACTTTAGTCATAGATGACTTTAGCTCCAATGAAGCGGTTGAAGCGTTATTAGAAAAACATCTGGGAGAATTAGACCCTAATGGCAAAACTGTCTTTGTTTTCGCCGACGCCTTATTAGATAAAAAAGCAATGGTTTTTGAGGAGTTATATAACCTCTTTGGCACATTGCCAAGATATATCGGCGGTGGAGCAGGAACCTTAGAATTCAATAGCTTTCCTTGCCTATATACTAATCGAGGCATGGCTGAAGGATCAATTACAATCGGTATTTGTGATCTGGACACCAGTGTAGGAGTTGCTCACGGATGGGAACCCATCACCGAACCCTTAAAAGTAACTAAGGCAGAAGGAAATAAAATTATCACCCTAAATTGGAAGCCAGCAATGCAGGTGTATCAAGAAATCGTAGAAAAGCATTCTGGGCAACCATTTGATTATGATAATTTCTTTGACACGACTAAGTCCTATCCATTCGGTGTGTCAAAACTGGATTCTGAAAAAATCGTCAGAGATCCATATATGACAGAAAATGATATGATTTTCACTCTGGACACTATAGAAGAAGGAAGTCATGTCAGTGTGCTATATGGCAATACAGAAAGTTTGCTGGACGGAGCCTCCAAGGCACGCAGCAGAGCGGAGAGTAGTAAAGAGATAAAAAACTTATTCTTGATAGATTGCATCTCACGTGTCCTTTATATGGGAGAAGAATTTTCTGCAGAACTTAATAAGCTGGATGCTCAAAATATAGGTTTTGGAGCGCTCACTTTAGGAGAAATTGCCAATAATGGAGATTCATTCTTAGAAGTCTACAATAAGACGGCAGTAGTCTGTGCCATACATGACAACTAGGCATAAGAACATATTAAGCGAAATTCTTTTAGAGATAACCCTTGTTATCGCTAATCAAAATACTTACGATAAAATCGTCAAGAAAACCTTGGCAGCATGGTTAAGACGCCTTAATTGTACTGTAGGCGCCTTGATAAGCAATGAGCACGGAAAAATTATCGTACAAAATGTAATTCCTACTTTTCTAAGATCCAAGTTTTCAGAACACCACCCGTTAATAAATGCTATAAAAGATAAAAAAATAGAGGTTTTTGAGAGCTATAAATTTGAAGGACAAAACGCTTATGTTTTTTACTTAGGACAAGAGCGATATTTCATATTTCTGCGCAAAAATGAGCTATCTGAAGAGCAATGCAATGAAATTTTTCCTGTTACCCAGTTTTTTGGAAAATCTCTTGATAATGCTTTTGAAAGAGAAAAGCGCATCAAGGTAGAAAGAGAACTATCAAAAGAAAGACGACTATTAAGAACCGTCTTAGACAGCTTACCAGAGGCCATTTATCTTAAAGATACGTCACTCAAAAAAATATTGAGTAATCATGCCGATATAAAGAATATTGGAGCGGCTACGGAAGAAGAAGTACTCAACAAAACAGACCTTGAAGTTTTCCCTAAAGACATTGCACAAGCATTTATTGAAGACGATCAATACGTCCTAAAAACGGGTCAACCAATACTTAATAAAACAGAACAAATAGTCAATAACGAAGGTCGTAACGAATGGTTGTCAACCTCTAAGTATCCACTAAAAGATGACGATGGGACTATCATCGGAATTGTTGGAACAGGCCGAAATATTACTGACCAATTAGAAGCTGAAGAACAGATAAAGCGACTATCTCTTGTGGCAAGTCAGACTACTAATGGGGTAATTATAACCGACGTACGAGGCTATGTCGAATGGATAAATGATGGATTCACAAGGTTAACAGAATACACCTTTGAAGAGATGGTTGGTAAGAAACCTGGTGAGATATTGCAGGGGCCTCAATCAGATGAAGACGTGACCAAAAGAATGGGAATTGCTATTAAAAACGGTAAATCATTTGAAGAAGAGATCATTAACTATAAAAAGGACGGAACTCCCTATTTTATAAAAATATCGTGCAATCCCTTAAGAGATGAAGAGGGTAATATCAATGGATTCATGGCTATAGAATCCGACATCACAGAAAAAGTAGAAAATGAAAAGGCCCTGATAGAGGCTAAACAAATAGCCGAAAAAGCCAAAGACGCTGAAAAGCTGTTTTTAGCGAATATGAGTCATGAGATTAGGACTCCGCTCAATGCGATCATAGGCATGACAAGTCTATTAAAAGACACTAAGTTAGATGCTGAACAGACAGATTACACTATCAACTTAGAACAGTCTTCTAAGTTTTTATTGAGCCTCATAACTGACATATTAGATCTAGCAAAAGTTGAGTCAGGCAAAGTGGAACCTAAATTTGAACCTTTTGATTTGGATATACTTTTGCAGAATTTATACAGTACGTTCTTACTTAAAGCCAATGGAAAACCGGTTAAAGTCATACTCGAAAAATCTGATGAACTTCCATCCATCATAAAGGGAGATGAATTACTCATTCAACAGATTCTCAATAATCTATTGAGTAATGCAGAAAAGTTCACCCCAGAAGGAAGTATCACATTAAATGTTCACACCTATGAAGAAGATGGTCAGTCATGGTTAAAGTGCGCAGTGATTGATACTGGGATAGGTATTTCAGATGAAGATCAATCTAAGCTGTTCCAAAAATTCAATCAATTTGGTACGGATGAAAATAATAAGAAAGGATCTGGGTTAGGGCTATGCATTACTAAAGAACTCATCGAGGTAATGGAAGGCACCATCTCGGTCAAGAGTACTATAAATAAAGGATCTACCTTCTCATTTGTATTGCCTATTGAAATCATAGAAGCCAAAAACACCTCAGATCAAAGAGTCTTCAAGAAGATCAATCAAGGAGTAAAATACTCCATCGATCATATATTAATCGCTGAAGACAACCTAATGAACCAGAAATATATCTCCAGACTTCTGCAAAAGCTTAATATTAAATTTACCATCGCTAACAATGGCAAAGAAGTTGTTGCTTTGGCAAAAGAAAAAGAGTATTCATTGATACTAATGGATCTTCAGATGCCAGAGATGGATGGTTATGAGGCAACTATTGAGATTAGAAATTCAAAAAATCCCAACAAGTATACACCTATCATCGCTCTTACTGCCTCCGCTTTGGTAGAACAAAGAAAAAGAGCATTTGAAGTGGGCATGTCTGACTTCCTCTCCAAGCCATTTACGCCTGACCAATTGAAAGAGAAGTTCTCTTTAATGTAATATTCTTACCATACCTCTGGACTTTTAAAAGATCAAAGCTGGGTACGTAAAATCTAAATTAAGCAAGTCTGCCTTACAAGTCTTTGATTCTTCCTACTTGATCAGCGCAAATTAATTAGTCCCTCAGCTAACTATAAAAATATTAATATTAAGGAGTAGAATAGAACAATACTATCATGCTATGAATAAAGAAGAAATCTTAAGTCGACTTCAGATACCTGTTGTTGCGGCACCTATGTTTATTATTTCTCAAACGGACTTAGTCAAGCAATGCTGCAAAAACGGGGTATTAGGTACTTTTCCTGCGCTTAATAATAGATCTACTGAAGGATTAGAAGATTGGATCATAGAGATCAAAGAAGATCTCGCACAATATGAAAAAGAAACAGGCCAGAAAGCCGCACCTTATGGAGTAAATCTCATAGTGCACCGGACCAATCCTCGATTGGAAGCAGACCTCGAGGTAATCGTAAGACAGCAAGTCCCTATCATCATAACCTCTCTTGGTGCGGTCAGTGATTTAGTCGATAAAGTACATAGCTACGGAGGATTGGTATTTCATGATGTGATAAATACAAGACATGCGCAAAAAGCCATTGAAGCAGGAGTGGATGGTTTGATATTAGTCTGTGCTGGAGCTGGAGGACATGCGGGCACACACAACCCCATACCCTTTATCACCGAGATCAGAAGTATGTTTGATGGTATAATCTTACTATCTGGGGCGATGAGCAGTGGCCAGGATGTGGCGTCAGCCATGCAAATGGGAGCCGACTTGGCTTATTTAGGCACAAGATTTATCAATACAGATGAAGCTGTGGCATCAGAAGATTATAAAGATATGATCATAGCAAGCGGTACTTCTGACATAGTCTACACTGCCGCCATATCTGGTGTCAATGGCAACTATCTAAGACAAAGCTTAGAGGCAGCTGGCATAACTAAAGAATTATGGCATACCAAAGCGAAAATAGACTTCGGAAAGCTTGAAGCAGGAAGTGAGGCTAAGGCCTGGAAAACTATATGGGGAGCAGGTCAAGGTTCTGCCACCATACATGATAAAATGCCAGTAGGCTTACTAATCAATCGCATGAAAACAGAATTTAAGGATGCTTTGTCCCGGCAAGCCAAATTATTGGAGCGGTATGTTTAATTTGAGATATGTTCCAGACTGATCTCAATCACTTATTACAATCCTTTGCTTCAGATGAACTAACTGCCTTTATGCAGTTCATCACCGCATTAGGCTATCCAAGTTTTCTGATTGGACTGTCTATTGTATTAATTTTTGTATTCGATTTTAAAAGAACTTTCGTTCTCATTATGATATTCTTGTGGACGATTATGATCACCTTCTTTTTTAAAGAATACTTCGACCTACCACGACCATTTCATGTAGATAATACTGTGGTATTCTTAGATGGCAGTTTACCTGATAATAGTAATTTCAACTTCACCCAAAGAGACGCTCCAGATTTTTGGAGCGCTTTGCCGCAGGACGTTATAACAGAAACGAGAAAAGCAGATATTGAGAATGGTTTCCCCTCAGGACACACCAGCGGTGCCATTGCACTCTGGGGAGCGTTGGCCCTACTCTTTCGTAATCGGTGGACCACGATAGGATCCATCGTATTGATGATATTGATACCATTGTCAAGAGTATATCTCGGCGTTCATTTTCTTGCAGATGTTTTAGGAGGAATAATTGTTGGGGCTACGGTTATAGGGCTATGTTACCCCTATTTGATCCGTCCAGATCGCTTAGCCTTATTTCTCAATAGAGAGAATTACCCATTGGGTATCAATCTACATAGTTTTGCCTTGCTCATTTTGCCTTTAGTAGGTTTTTTATATCTCACTGGAGAATATGTAGTCATCATGGCTTACTTATTAGGATTTGGCTGCTCCTTCTTACTTTTAGCTCATTCTGGTTTCCCGCATAACGGCGGCACGCCTTTACAACGCATAGGAAGAATGCTTTTAGCTGTATTCATATTTGTAGTTACGAGTACATCCTTGAAGTATATAGCTAGCTTATTACACATAGATGAGAATATTTATGTCTTGTTCTTTAGCAGTTTTCTGGCCAGTCTATCATTGATATGGCTCAGTATAACTGCAGCCATCAAATTGGGCTGGTATAAGAGATCAGGCATCGCCACAAGCTAATAAAACTATGATAAAAAAAGTGTACACCACTCTCATCATTGGCACAGGGTTCTCGGGCCTAGCTATGGCCATCAAACTCAAAGATGAGGGAATTACCGATTTTCATATGCTCGAGAAAGCCAAAGATATCGGTGGCACATGGCGTGAGAACACCTATCCTGGAGCAGAGTGCGACATACCTTCTGCATTGTATAGCTACTCCTTTGAGCCTTACCCAGAGTGGGAATATAAATGGTCCATGCAGCCACAGATATTAGAATACATCAATCATGTAGCTAACAAATATGAGATCAAACCACACATTTCTTTTAATAAAGAATTGAGTCGGGCCATTTGGAAAGAACAAGAAAAATTATGGGAGATAGGGACGACAGACGGTAGCACGTATTATACAAAAACATTAGTCACCGCAGTTGGTCAATTACACCACCCTTCTATTCCCGATTTTAAGGGAAAAGAGGTTTTTGAAGGAAGTTCTTTTCACTCTGCCCAATGGGATCATAGCCTTTCTCTTAAAAATAAAAAAGTAGGAGTTATAGGAAATGCCGCAAGCGCTGTTCAATTCATCCCTGAGATTGCTAAAATAGCTGGTGAAGTAAAGATTTTTCAACGTTCTGCTAATTGGATGCTCCCAAAATTAGATCGAGCATATAAGGAATGGGAAAAATCTTTAGTAAGAAAAATGCCCCTGCTACTCAAATTATATCGTCAAAATATCTGGCTAAAAGGTGGAGCCCTATTCCCGATGATGAAACAGGGTAATAATTGGTTGCGAAGTATAATCCAGTTCCGTTGTAAGCGTTTTATAAAGGACCATATCAAGGATCCTGAAACGGTCGATAAGTTAATCCCAACATATCCATTAGGCGCCAAGAGAGTCTTATTTTCTGATACTTATTACCCTGCTTTGGCACAACCGCATGTCCATGTAATTGATGAAAGTATTGATCATATCAATGCTCGTGGTGTCCAAACCAAACTTGGCGCTCAACACGATGTAGATATATTAATTTACGCTACAGGATTTAAAACCAATCCATTCTTGTTCAACCTCGATATCCAAGGGAAAAATGGAATATCCTTGAAAAAGCATTGGAAAAATGGCCCTACCAATTATTTGGGTATAACCATTGACCAATTCCCTAATCTCTTCATGATGTACGGTCCTAATACCAATCTTGGACATAATTCAATCATTATCATGAGTGAGGCGCAGGCTGCTTATATCAGTCAATGTGTCAAACAGGTCTATGACCAAACCTGCACAGCTATAGAAGTCAAGAAAGATATTCTTACCGCCTATCATACGGAGACTCAATCTCGCCTCAATAAGATGATTTGGAATACCATCGATAAAAGTTGGTACAAATCAGAAAATGGTAATATCCCTAACAACTGGCCTGGAAGAACTATGGAGTATTGCCGCAGAACAAAACAAGTACAATGGGACGACTTTATACTTAGCGATTGATAAAGAAAAAATTTAATAGTCCTTCTCATCAGTAATCACTACCTTATAGCACAACTTTGTTTTTATGAAGCTATGGTTATTAATTCTATTCTTTAGCAGCCCGTTGATGATGTGGGCTCAGCAGTCAGGTATACAACATCAAGTTATACCACTCGATTTCACTATTGATCCAACTTCAGAAACCGCTTCGTTTAATCCTTTTTTGGATTATCGGTTACAAGTAATATTTCATAATGGTGCTAATTCTTATTCTGTTCCGGGATATTACGCCGCTGACGGCAATGCTGCGGAGACTTCTGCCAGCGCTGGTGGCATATGGCGAGTTAACTTCACCCCAGACTATCCTGGAGAATGGACCTATGAGGTATTTTTTAAGAAAGGAAAGAATGTAGCTATAGATGATGATATCTATAGTGGAGAACCTATCACTCGCTACGATGGATATAAAGGAACATTGAGTGTTGCAGCTGCGAGTCCTAATGCAAAAGGATTCGCACACTCAGGCAGGCTACAATATGATGATTCTGGTTATTTTTCAACTATTTCTGGTCGTCATATTTTGAAGTTCGGGGCTAACTCACCGGAGAATTTTCTGGCCTGTTCTGATATAGATGGTACTTATTCTTATGACCCCACTAAGAATTTTCTTAAGTCCTGGTCTCCTCATATAAGAGATTGGCGAGAGGGAGACCCCTCGTGGCAAAATGGTAAAGGCAAGGGGATCATAGGCGCATTGAACTACTTGGCCTCTAAAGGCATGAACAGTGTTTATGCGTTATCACTCAATATAGAAGGGGACGCCCGAGATATATGGCCCTTCCTTAGCCATCATAGACGCGACTTCAAGAGATATGATGTAAGTAAGTTGGCTCAATGGGACATTATTTTCACCCATGCAGAGCAGTTGGGTATAATTATTCAATTGGTTACGCAAGAAAAAGAAAACGAACTGATCTTAGATAATGGAGATTTGGATGTAGAGCGAAAACTCTATTATCGAGAGTTGATAGCACGATTTGCGCATCACAAGAATATTATCTGGAATATGGGCGAAGAAAATGGCTTAGCCCCATTCTGGCCACAAGGACAAAGTCATCAACAAAGATTTAGCATGATCAGATATATCCACGATCATGATCCCTATCACAATCCTGTCGTCATACATACGATGTCTGAACCACATGAAAAGGATGAAATATTAAGTCCTCTCCTTCGATTTGATCGTCTTGATGGCCTTTCGATGCAGATATCCAATGTTAGTACCATACATGAGGAGTTTTTGAAATGGTCCAATAAAAGCAAAGAAAATGGGAGAAAGTGGATTCTATCCATGGATGAAATAGGACCTTGGCATACTGGTACTCAGTCAGATCAAGAAGATCCCGACCATGATACCTTACGCAAAGAAGTCCTTTGGGGCACCCTAATGGCAGGAGGTGCTGGCGTGGAGTGGTATTTTGGATGGCATACCCCAGAAAATGATCTTAATGCTGAAAACTGGCGAAGCAGAAATAATATGTGGGAACAGACTTATCACGCCAAGAGCTTCTTTGACGCCATCCCATATCCAGAAATGTCACCAATGGATGATCTACTCTCCAATAAACAAGGTTATTGCCTGGGTAAAAGTCAATCGTCTTATGCGGTATACCTCCCTTATGGTGGCACCACGACCATAGATCTCACTGGAGATAAAGAAAGCTATGATATATGGTGGTATAATCCAAAGTCCGGAGGTGAATATGCTCGAGGATCGGTTGTGAGTGTAGCGGGTGGTAAGAATGTTTATATAGGTTATGCTCCTCACTCTCATGAGAAAGATTGGGCCATAGTACTAATTAAAAAATAAGACAGAATGCAAGAAGAACATCATTTTATCAATCGTAGCAACTGGCTAAGAGCCTCCGTATTAGGAGCAAATGATGGCATATTATCCACAGCCAGTATAGCTATAGGTGTATCGGCCGCAACCGATATAAGAACTACTGTAATACTGGGAGCAGTCGCTGGATTAGTGGCTGGAGCATTCTCAATGGCAGCAGGAGAATATGTATCTGTCAGCTCTCAATCAGATATAGAAAACTCGGATCTCAAGAGAGAAGCACACGAATTGGAGGTCCATCCCGAAGAAGAATTAGATGAACTCGCTGAGATATATGAAAATCGTGGTCTTACTAAATCCTTGGCTAAAGAGGTTGCCATACAACTTACAGCTCACAATGCTCTTGAGGCACACGCAAGGGATGAGTTGGGTATCAATGAAATAACCGCTGCTCAACCTCTGACAGCTGCACTGGCTTCTGGATTAGCCTTTACAGTGGGAGGTACTTTACCTGTTTTGGTAGCATTATTGGCCCCTATGGGTAGTATGATGATGGCTCAATACTTTTTTGCTATCCTCTTTTTGGCCCTTTTAGGAGCATTATCAGCTTCTACAGGTGGCGCTGGCATAACTAAAGCCGTTTTAAGAATTACTTTCTGGGGTACTTTGGCAATGGTGGCGACTGCAATAGTGGGCCATTTGTTTAACGTTAACATGCATTAGGCTAAACGTTTTAATAATAAAAATTTAACCCCATTCTTTTAACTTGAAGTTTAATTAAATATTCAGCACGAAAGTTTGCTAAATGACTCTACTTCGGTAGATTTATCTATTATTTAAGCCTAACTAAAATTTTTTATGAAAAAACTTACACTTAATGGTATTATGGTTTTGTTAACCACAATACTATCTTTTTCTTTTATTAACGCTCAGTTAACCATCTCAGGAGTTATTTCTGATGAAATGGGAGAGGCACTTATCGGGGCGACAGTATTAGAAAAAAATACCACAAATGGTACAATTACAGATTTGGATGGATCTTACTCATTGAGTGTTTCTGGCCTACCTACTACATTAGTTGTATCGTATACAGGTTTTCAAACTCAAGAGGTTTCAGTTACAGAAAATGTAGCCAATGTAACCATGAGCGCAGGTTCTACTTTGGACGAAATAGTAGTAACTGGATCAAGAGGTAAGCCTCGTACTATATTAGACTCACCAGTTCCAATCGATAACATCCAAGCTTCAAAATTGAGAAGTACAGGACAGACTAACATGGAGCAAATGTTAAACTACAAGGTTCCATCATTTAACTCTCAAAATCAGGCTATATCGGATGCAACTGCACACTACGATCCAGCAGATTTAAGAAACTTAGGACCTTCAAGGACTTTGGTTTTAGTTAATGGAAAAAGAAAAAATCAATCTGCTCAAGTATACTTAAACAGAACTCCTGGTAAGGGAGAAGTTGGTATTGACCTTAAATCTATTCCTGTTGCTGCAATCGAAAGAATCGAGGTATTAAGAGATGGAGCATCTGCTCAATATGGTTCTGATGCTATCGCAGGGGTAATCAACATGATATTAAAGGAGAATGTAGAATACACTACCGTTACTGCAAAGACAGGAGTTACCTCAGAAGGTGATGGATTCAACTTTTCAGCTGATTTAAACTCTTCTATCAACGTTGGAGAAGGAAACTTAAACTATACTGTTGGCTACTTCAATAGAAAGCTAACCAATCGAGCTGGGGATATCTCTGACACCAATACTGAATTTGCAGATTGGATCAGAAACAATCCACAGGGTGGTATGATAGTAGGACAGCCAGATATGGAAAAAGTAGATGGTTTAGTCAACTTCACTTATCCTGTAGGTGATAACGCAGAGTTCTATACTTTTCATAGTGTAACTAATAGAACAGGTAGATCTTTTGCATTCTATAGAGCTCCTTACTGGAGATTGGATGTAAGGGATGCAGAATTTTGGACGCCTGCAGATCAATTTGCGGGATATCACCCCACATTTGAGACTGACATTGTTGACAACATGAGTGTGGCTGGATTAGAATTTGACTTCTTTGGATTTGACGCAGATATCAGTGGTACTTTAGGACGTAACAATGTGATGTATACAGTGAACAGATCTGTTAATAGAGATTACTTAGCTGATCATGGTTGGTCGCCAAGAACCTTCAGACCTGGAGGATATACATTCAGTAATAGAATAGGAAACTTTGATATCAGTAGATCATTGGGTGACAATGATAATATGTCATTGGCCTTAGGTCTTGAGATGAAGAAAGAGATGTTTGAATCACATGTAGGGGACGCGCATTCTTTCTATAGAGGGGGATCAGATTCATTCGCTGGTATTAAGCCAAGTGAGGTAGTCGATGTAGATAGAAATAGTTTCGCTATGTACGGATCATTAGATTATGATATCAATGATGACCTACTTGTAGGAGGTGCTGTGAGATTTGAAGATTATAGTGACTTCGGTAGCAACACTTCATGGAAGTTGAATGCTCGTTATAAGTTGACAGATAAAGGAGCAATTAGAGCTTCTTACTCTACAGGATTTAGAGCACCGACATTACACCAGAGATATTTGATTAATTCACAGTTCATCGTAGTAGCGGGTTCTCCAGATCCAGTATTACAAGGTACATTGGCTAATGACAATCCAGCGGTTAAAGCACTTGGAGTACCAAGTCTATTCGCAGAGACTTCTCGTAACTTGACAGCAGGATTAACTTATAGATTAAGTGATTACTTAACTGCATCAGTCGATTGGTACGATATCAGAGTAGACGATAGAGTACTCTTCTCTTCTCAGATTACGGCTTTGGCAGAAGGAGATGCTATTGATCAGATCTTAACTCAAAATGGAGTTGTTGGAGTTCAGTTCTTCATCAATGCTGGAGACACTAAAACAACTGGATTAGATCTAGTACTAAACTTGAGTAATGTAGATGCCGGCAATGGAAGATTTGGAGCTGTATTAGCGGCTAACTTCAATGAGACAAGCATCGAGGCGATTAATGTACCATCGACATTAGAGACAGGTGGATATGATATCTTCGACAGAAGAGAGCAGTCATTAATCACTAATTCTCGACCTAAGTCAAAAATCATCTTAGGATTATCATATGACGTTGGCGATTTCAGTATAGGATTGGATAACACAAGATTTGGTGAGGTAACAGTGGCTGGTGCAGATGCTACTACTGATGCTAATGATCAAGTACACTCGCCTAAATTAGTGACAGATCTTAGATTTGGCTGGGACCTTAGCGATAAAGTAGGTATCAGTGCCAATATCAACAATCTATTCAACGTATATCCAGATGAGCTATTAGCTTCTACTGGAGAATCTGCAGGTAACAGATTTAGATATTCGTCTATCGTTCAGCAGCAGAACTTCCTCGGAACGACTTTTGCTCTTACAATGAACATGAAATTGAATAAATAACTATTATATAGTTATCTACTATAAAATAGGGTCTGAACTTATTGTTCAGACCCTATTTTTATTATCGTCGCTGAGGCTTTCATTTCCGTTGATTATCATCCCCCAATTAGGAAGATCATGTTTGATCTAATCCTCAATCATCACGCTTTAACGATCCTATTCAAAAAGGTCTTAGAGAATAACTGAAAGACTGTTAGTACTATTCGCTCAATTGAAGTTTAGCTTGATTTTTTATCTCATACTGCACAAAATATGCAACTACAACTGCACTAAGCACAAAATATAGCGCCATAGCCACCGTCCCGCCATTTATCCATTCATCTATGCTAAACCAAGTTGAATGAGTATAGATTAATATCAATCCGACAATTGACTTAGCTACCTCCAACCATAGTGCATTAGGATCTTTATCCATTAGAGAAGTATAGCTATATACCATGAGGTACATAAATGCACCATATAGAAATACTTGTGGAACACCTATCGTTACGATATGCGTCAATAGGTGAATAACCATAAACAAGAGTATAAAGAACTGCACCCATGACCAATACTTCAAACGATCCGACACATGGGTGTCATATTTGACAAATTGTTGATGATCGGCCGATACCACAGGATACTTCTCTTTGACATCGGCAGGGCGCCAGCCTGTTGGCATAAACCAAATTCTCAATTTATCGACGAATTTTTCAGCCCGCCAAGCATCTTTTATTAAAAGCCAAATGTGGTTGAGATTGATTTTGATAGGATTCCAACTATGCACTTGTCGAGTTACGCCATAGACACATGGCTCCTCATCCAATTCCTCCTGAAACGTACCAAACGCTCTATCCCAAATACAAAATACAGGGGACAGATTTTTGTCCATATAGATGGGATTGATCGCATGGTGTACCCTATGTTGTGATGGCGTGACGATGATATATTCCAACCACCCCAGCTTGCCTATGTAAGTGGTATGATACCACACCTGGACGAATAGATGTACAGGGGTTACTATGGCAATGATCTCAGGTGGAAGACCAATCAGAGCGGCAGGCAGCAAGAAAAAAACACTGATATTGACAAACTTCGATATGGACTGCCTAAGTGCACAAGGGATATTAAAGTCTTCTCCAGAATGATGTATCACATGCCGATTCCAAAAGATATTGACATGATGCGCTAACCTATGATACCAATAGGTCCCAAAGTCCAATGCGATAAAACTGAGCACATAGGTAAGCCATGTCACTTCGCTCTCTACAATCGCAAAATGTTCAAACATAAATTGATACCCGAAAATCACGATAGTCAAGCCCAAGACACTCTTAATAGTATTAGTCATCCCTGCACTTAGACTGGAGATCACATCGAGAGATCTATAGCGCCACTCCTTCTTATAGGCGGCATAAACCATTTCTATCACGAATAGAAAAAAGATGCCAATCAATATAACCAGTAACACTTTAGCATATATCTCCATGATGATTATCCTGTTTTTACTACGCACAAGATAAAATATCAAAGGCCCAAAAAAAAGGACAAATGTCTAAATAACCAGTTCCCTCCTCAATCTACTGAGATGTCTTGAGGTCATCCCCAGATATGATGCCAGATAGTGGAGAGGGATTTTCTGTAGATATTCTGGATTGTTGTTTCTCAAGGCATCATACTTATTACGAGCTTTTTCTTTCTGAAGTATGAATATCCTATTCTCTCGTTTGATGTATTGACGATCTGCGATAATCTTAGAGTATCTCAACCAGTTGGCATTATGATCAATGAGATAGTCCATATCTGCCTTATCTACACTTAATAAAGTGGCCTCCTCTATAGCTTGTATATTTTCTACTGTACATTCTCCTGTCACAAAGGACGAATAGGCCGTGAGAAAATTATTCTGAAAAGTGAAGCAATAATTGATTTCCTCTCCAGAGTCATTTCGATAAAAATGGCGGAATGTTCCTTTGGCCACGAATGCCACTTTCTCACATTTATGACCTTCTTCAAAAAAGTACTGCCCTTTCTCTAAAGATCTCTGTTCGGTCAAGTCAATAAGCTCTTCTATTTCTGCTACTGAAAACATGTGGAATGATTGGAGATATTTAATCATGCCATCATATCGGTCATCAGCTATCCGATCATATCTCCTCAGATCATCCATATCTATTTCTCTTTCTCTTTCACTACCCTTCTGTTGTCTTCACTGTTCCTATCAATTAAGATATTATATGGATCAATCCCTACTTCTTTAGGGAGCTCATCAACAGTTATAGTGAATTTATTTTCTATTTCTTCTATCCTATGTTTTTGGAGATAGAGGATCTTTTCTTTATCCTTTCCATCAACTGTCTCAGTGCCAAATATCCCGACATCTACATAATCTCGGAGCGGATAAGACTTCATAGGCCTTCTTCTTCCTTCTACGATCAAGCTATCCATTTCTCCTACTTCATTTTTGTAGACCTGTCGACCTCGCTCATTAGTTCGATACTTGCGCACATGTGCTGTTATGTCAACTGTATAAGTGCTATCTGGATTGAGCACATAGGAGGTAGATTCTATCCTATTATCATAGAGCGTAATAGCTGTAAAATTATCATCAATATAATAGTGGAAGCTATCGGCAACAGCCGACTTGATCATACCTACTAATTCTAATGCATTAGTATAAGGTGCTTCCTGAAAAGCTACACTGTCGATATAACTACTCAATATTTGGTTAAGATTCTTCTCACCGATCAAATCTGACAGTCCATAAAACACAACTGACCCTTTTTGATAATGGATATAAGGCTGGTTCTCATTGAGGGCTAATGGCAACTCCTTAGTAGTCTCTAAGGACCTGTTGAGCAAATACTTATCTAACGCATCTTTGAGGAAGATGCGTTTCTTCTCTGGACCATATCGCTTTTCTAATACCTTTAGTGAGCTATATTCTGATAAACTTTCAGAGAGCATAGTTGCTCCTTTGACATTAGCTCCTATGACTTGATGTGCCCACCATTGATGTGCCAATTCATGTGCAGTGATGCTATATGCAAAGTCCACACCGCCTTGATCCTCGTCGTCCACTTGAGCCATGAAACCGATATTTTCTGAAAAAGGTATCGTATTAGCAAAAGACTGAGCGAACGAAGCTCTTGGGAACTCTAATATCCTTACCTGACCATGTTGATAGGGGCTAAAATTCTCAGTAAAGTAATCCAGACCATCCTTAAGACCTCGCATCATACGATCCAAATTATATTCATGTCCTTTGTGATAGTAGATAGCTAATTCTACTTCATTCCATTGGTCCTTGAGCACTTCATAACGTGCAGAAGAGATGTTATAAAAATTCAGCATCGGGCGCTGCATCTCGTAGCTGAAGTAGCGTCTACCCTTATCCTCCCACTCCTTCTGTAGGGTACCAGGTGCTATGGCTATCTGATCCGGTGCTGTGCTTATCTGAATCTTAAAATCCACCCAATCCGCACAATTGCTCAGATAAGTATTAGCATAAGCCGAGGTATCTGTGATATCTGGCATACGCTCACGATCCGGAAGATCATACTTCTTCCTAACCTTGTTATCAGAGAGCTCGCCTCCAGATTGGTAACCCAAATTAGGAAATAAAGAACTATTTAAGAAAGTACCATTCTCCCGAACAGTGATCTCTCGTCTGAAAGGGGTGTTCTCCTTATTTTTTATTTCAAATGTCAACTCTCCTACTTCTCCCGGTGCCATAGGTTCTAACAATTCATACACTCTGAAATTGTATATCGTATCATGTAGCACCAACTCAGAGCGCATGTCTATATCTAAGTCGGTGATATAGGGTACATGATCGATGACAACTGTATCTATATACTGGTCAGATTTGTTTTTGATAAGATATGATCCTTCTGCATAAAAATCACCTGTTTCAGGATACAAATCAACTTTGACATCTATATCCACGATACGAGGTTGCGTGATCGAACTATAGCTCTTATATAACTTTTCATATTCGGCGGTCCGCTCTTCTCTTTCTTTAGAACTGAGATATTCTTTTTTGATATTGGTGTGATAGTAGATATATCGTCCCATACCTAAAAAAGCAATAAGTCCCAATGCCAGGGCTATATAGTTCGGCTTAAAAAATCGCTGCGGTATGTTCCTAAAAGCTTTGAGCCCACCCTCAGACATACCTCTGCGCCATATAGTCCATCCTATGATCGCAAAAATCAATCCTCCTAAGAACCAATAGAAGCGATATATATAATAGCGAGAGATAAACCATCCATAGCTGTCTATATCAGAATAGGATGCATTAGGACCATCATTAAACTTGAAGATGCTTTGTTCGATACCTATCATATCCAAAAAGCTCATGCCCATACCTAATACCAATATCACCACCAATCCGATATAAAAATTAGGTATAATCGTAAAGATGAATAATGCCATCAAGGTCCACGGGACAAACTGTAACCATCTCACGATAAACAAATCGTAGAGATATAGACCTATCTCAAAATCATAATATCCTTGTGTGATCTGATATATGATACCTGCTACCATCGGCAGGATCAACAATACGCCTTGCATCAAGGTGATACTCATGAATTTTGAGAGGATAAAAGATAAATTTCTCGTAGGAGTGGTATCCTCTAATTGAAATATGTTGTCTGCAGTCCTCCGATTGATCAATAAGCCAGTATAGACCATAGTGAGCAGGGTGATGAATAATCTGAATACTGCTCCCGGAATCCCCAAAACTCTTGAGGTAGAGGGCCAAGTGCTGGTCTGCAGTATCTGCGCCCCAAAAGCTAACATCAGTATCAACATCAACAGGCCTAATATACTGATCACTATAAATGGACCTCCCTTGAGTATATATCGCAGGTCTATCTTTGTTAGATTCCATGCGCTACTTAATACCTGCAAAGGCCCAAAAGATCGATTCACCTGTGGCAAGGCGATAACTTGTTGTTGGCCACTTTTATGTGAGGCACTCTTGACTTCTTTTTTCTTTTTCCAAAATTGCCAAGACCACGACTTGGGTTCGGTGTGAAACTCAAAGTTATGATAACTCAACCATAGGATCACGGCACCTACTATCATCCATATAACCCTATTCCATATGACTAAACCCTTGAATGGTATCATTGCCGTATTTTCTTCAGATATAGTCCAGTACTTGGTGTAGTAACTGCTCGCTACAGAGCCAAACGGATCCGCCAAAGCACTTATCTTCTGATAATCCAGATCACTGAGTGAGGTCTCTAATACGCCTTGTAGTATGTACAACACAATCATCACCACGAAGCCCGCCACTATATTGCGCCCAAAGGTCACTATGGCAAACACGATAGCACTGAATAAAAAGACGCCTGGTATGACATAGATCGCATAGGTGTGTAGATATGGAGTGATACTATGTGGCCCAATCAGATCCTGATTGGCTCCAGGGATGCTCATCCCAAAAAACAACCCCAGCGCTATAACCAATGTCAAAATCAGACATATAGTAAAAGCACTAAAATATTTACCAAAGAAGTAAGAAGACTTGTCAAATGGATAGGAATACATCACATGGTGCACCCTATGCTTATAATCCTTATAGATCGACGCGCCCGCTACATTGGGAAATAATAAGAATACCAATATGGCAATCGCCATAGTTAAACCCAATAGGGAGTTAGGTGAATTGACCAACTTCAGCGAAGTAACCGTAGCCGTATTAGAATCGAATACTCCCACCGCACTGGCCATCATAGCCGTTGAGATAGCGAATATGATAAACAAGTAAATATATATGGCGGGCCTACTGAACCAACTCCGCAGCTCGAATAAGTAGATATGCTTAAACATAGTATAGAGATTTATGCGACCTCAGCCGTCTGTTGGTTCAAATGATAGAAATATACGTCCTCAAGAGAAGGTTTGACTTGTTCAAATCCCGTCCCTGGTTGTCCCTCGCTATATACTCTGATAGTAAGACTGTGATCAGGGTTATAAGAATTAGACAAAAATCGGTATTGACTCTGTACCTCCTCGAGCCCGTCCTCGATACGCTTAGTCCATATCTTGCCTTGCATCTCCTGAGCAGCAGACTCTGGCGACTGTCTAAGCAGGATCGATCCCTGATTCATGATGGCCATATCCAAGCACAACTCTTTGACATCCTCCACGATATGGGTAGAGAAGATCACGATGTGCCCCCGGCTGATCTCCCTTAAGATATTCAAAAAACGCTTCCTCTCGGCAGGATCCAACCCTGCTGTAGGCTCATCTACGATGATCAACTGCGGATCATTGAGCAACATCTGAGCGATACCAAATCGTTGCTTCATCCCTCCACTATATCCCGATACTGCTCGCTTACGTACTTCCGTCAGGTTAGTGACCTCAAGGACATAGCTCACCAGTCGATTGCGCTCTTTCTGCGAGGCGATCCCCTTAAGACTGGCAAAATATTGTAGTAGGTCATAGGCCGACACATTAGGATATACCCCAAACTCTTGCGGCAGATAACCCAACGTCTTGCGCAGTGACATAGGATCAGCTAATACATTGATATTATTAAAATGTATCTGGCCCTCATCCGGCTCTTGTAGTGTGGCGATAGTCCTCATCAGCGTAGACTTGCCCGCACCATTGGGGCCCAAGAGACCAAACATGCCCTGCCCTATGTGGAGATTGATATTATCCAGCGCCTTGACGCCATTGCCATATGTCTTTGAGAGATTTTGGATATTGAGTTCCATACTTCACTTATAGTTTTCGTACAGACAGGGCGGCCTTACTATTCCCACTCTATGTCCATACCAGATGATATTGATGGTTTAAATATGGGTGGTAAGATACAAAACACCTCAACTATTAGATAAGCAATACAATTTTTTAGACGATATATCAGCTATACCCTGCTCTGCGCTGACATACACATTTAGAAGTCATTCAAACAGATACAGTTCACCTTACAAAATCAAACACAAAAGACCTTCTATTGTCAACAATCCACTATTTTACAAGGGCAAGCGGTTGGGTATGAATAAAATCCCCTATCACTATAGGTATAAAAAGTGATCAAAAACATAGGTTTTGATCAGGTATAACCGAGTTATCTACCAGCAGTAAACAAAATGTCAATAAGAAAAATCAAAACGGAGCTAAAAAAGCACAGTCAAACTGAGCTCATTGATCTAATTCATGATCTATACAAGAAAATACCTCAAGTCAAAACATATCTAAACGCTGCTTATACAAACAATTATGACACAATAATTGAAGAAAAAAGAAAGAAAATTGAACGACTTATCTATCCAACTGGACGGGAAATGAGGATCAAAGATAAAGAGGCAAGAAATTTAATAAAAGAAATAAAAAAACTCGAAATTCCTGAAATTACTTGCGAATTAGAATTATACTATGTTGAATATGCTACAGAAGTATTAAGAGATTTCGGATATATAAATGATTCATTCTTACAATCCATCTATTCAGCATTTCAAAATGGAATAGAAAATATAAACAAAATAAATGCTCACGATGAGTACAACGAACGAATACAAAATATCATAATGAACGCAAGAGCTCAAGAAATCTATTTGGATTATTAAAAATAGCCGGTAGATAACAAGGTGCGATCACAGCATATCTACTCGTTCCTCGTAGAGACGCTGGATGCACCCGATCCGTTATGCATAACTAAATCGAAAAAAATACAAGCAGTTGAAAAGGACAGCACATGGTAATCCAATTTTAGTTGGGAAGGATAAAACAACAATCCTAAAATCAATTAACCCACTTCTCGAAAAGGACATTCAAGACCTAATTTTCGAAAATCCAGAATGCCTTCCAATTAGTGACATAGATGAATCTTATAATCCAGTAATTCCAATATGTAAAGAATTGTACACGAGTGCAGGTCCTTTAGACATATTTATGATAACACCTAATGGAGACTTAGTAGTCATTGAAACTAAGTTGTGGAGTAATCCTGAATCCAGAAGAAAAGTTGTAGCTCAAATTCTTGACTATGCAAAAGAGTTATCAAAATGGTCTTACTCAGATCTTCAACGTGAGATAAACAGAAAATTAAATACTAAGGGAAATATACTATTTGATATAGCCACTCAAGCTAACTCTGAATTCTCTTTAAGTGAAATAGACTTTGTCGATGCAGTTAGTAGAAACTTACGCATTGGTAAATTTATGCTAATTATTGCAGGTGATGGAATTAGAGAGGGAGCCAAAAACCTGACAGAATTTATTAACAAAGCAGGAAATCTAAACTTTAGTCTTGCTATGGTTGAACTACCAATATTCAAAACACCTAATGATGAACTTCTACTATTTCCACGAACAGTAGTAAAAACTGTTGAGATTCAGAAGATAAACATTGAAGTATCAGAAGGGATATCCATCACGTCAAATATCCAACAAGCACAAGAACAATCAGAGGTGACTGAAGTATCAAAAGAAGTAATACAAAGACGAGAATTCTTTACTGAATTTTGGACAAATTTTGTGAATCAACTTGAATTTGATGACCCTGAACAAACAGAACCAAAAATAACTAAAGGTCAAAATTTATACATATATCCTGGCAATGATAAAAACAATTGGATTAGTTGTTATTTTATGCAGAGCACAAAACGTGTTGGTGTATACTTCAAATTTCATAGTAATCAAAAAGGACAATCACAAAAGGAGCAACTGAATGAATACAAAGAAGATATAAGGAATGAATTGAGTGAAGAAGTTATTTGGTCTTGGGATAGTAGTTTGACAGATGGTTTTGGAGTAAGGATGAATGTTGAAGATGTATATGACCCTAATAACAATAAAATGATTAGTGATTTCTTTTCGAAATGGTCTAATCAATTTGTCAATATAATGAGACCTAAATTGAAGCAAATAGAATAGCTATGCATAACATCGTGTGATCACAGCATACCCTTCGGGATACGCTGGATACACGTAATCCGTCCCTTGTGGTGTAATCGAAGCCTTTAAGAAACAATTCTTTGAAACAGAAA
>JAHDDE010000082.1 GCA_020629515.1 Saprospiraceae bacterium
TATTACTACTCCATCGATTATCCCATTCGATAAAATATGTGGTACCTGCATTCAAATTAAATCCTGTAATTTCTGAGGCATAATTATTTCCATTACCCATGTCACAATCATCATCACTATAACTGACATAGGTTAAGCTAGTACAACTTCCAGTCCATAACCAAACTCGCGTATCCACCCCTTCACCGCAAGAATTAACATCTAATAGACCATTGGATCCTGGCGTAAATTCAAACCAATCAGCATGCGTTGCATTAGCTTGACTGGCACCATTGCCATTATTGGGTTCAGCAAAGTAAGTACCATTCGAAGTTAATACAGTAGCAGTAGAACAACTGCTATTATCGCAAAAGCAACTGCTATGTTTCTGTCGTATTAAATCACCTGGTTGTTGACCAAATCCTAAGCTAAAATTTATTCCAACTGATTGAGCGTGACAATAGCTCATGATGGTTCCACCACTTGACGGAATTATAGGATTATTTGCGTCATAGCAAGATCCCCCAGACCCAGTAGCTACATTGCCGCAATCATCTATTTGCTCATTACCATTTGGGCCCCATACGCATTCATGAGTATGTGAAGATCCAAAGTTATGTCCTAATTCGTGAGTAACAACTTGTACGTCCCACGAATACGTTGGATAAGGATTGTAACTATTGTAAAGATCTGAATAAGAATAAGGTGAACTGCCACATAATTGATCAACATATGCAACACCTCCATTATTACCAGCATCATTTGTTAAAAGCATGGCCACATCTCCATTAAAACCAGAAGCATTTAATGCGTTTTGAAAATCATATATGCCGCTTGAGTTATTAGCATAACCGTCAGAACTAGTCCAAACAACTACTTGTGAAATCTGAACAGGGATATCTTCATTATCATACAAGGTATACACCTCATTGAAAATGTCATTGACATAATCTGTCACATCAGACACATTGGAATTAAAATTCTGATACATATCATAATCACATTCAAAATAGACGTTAACAGCTGAGGAACAAGAAGTGGCATTCTTTTCAATGCCTTGCTCTGGCGTCTTATTCGGACTTCCTAATGACTCACAAATAAAAGTTTCATTCAAAACTAAGTTGTTATCGTCATAGATAATATGATGATCTGAATTTCGATATTTTCCAAAAACGAATACTCGATCTTTGTATCTAATTATACCAGCTATCTTATCATCATAAAAAGTAAGACTTACCTCGGATTTGGGATGGCCCACTATAAGTCCTTTATAAAAATTAGGTTTTGTATAATCAAAAACAGACATAGATTGATGACCATGCTTCGTGTAAACTTGAAAATCTGAAGATAATATCTGTCGCTCTTGTAATTCTATATCAACTACAGCATGCGCATTGATTGGCAAACTTAACTTGAGACTTTTAGATTTTTGCTTATACGTCGCTTCAATAAAATCGCTATCTAGTTTGAAGAATGTTGCATTATCTAAATAAGGAAGGTTGGAGGTAGATTCAACAGTAGTGAATACTGATTGTGCTTGGATATACATATACCCTAGTAGGGTAATGAGAGTCAGGGTGTAACGAATCAAGGTTCCAGTCTTTTGAATTAGTCAATCGACTTTCAACCCAATATTCTATCGACTCGAATACCCTTAATAGATAGATTTTAACATTTCAAAACTATCTGTTTTTATGGAGGAGACTAATTCTGAAAGTCATATAAGCTCTATTTGCTTAGTAGCTTACATTTTGGATTGTAATTATCCCTGATCCCTATTCCATATATCCTATGCCAACTAAAAAAGGGGCCAAAAGCCCCCCTCAATAATTAAAATTTATTTTGAGACATTGAATGTTTAAGATCTTTAAAATGACCCCATTTCACCCTTAGTCTGAATGAGTTCCAAGTTTACAATTATGACTTTAAATACATTCTGCAAAGCTCATCTCCCCCCGAATACGACAAACCCAACTTTAATCATCTATCTGAGAGCACGACAAACTCCGCTTCAATCGCCTCCCTGAGTACGACAAGCTCCGCTTCGTCGTCTCTTCGTCGTCTCCGCTTTGTCGTCTTAACTACCACACATCAAACACCCATCGTCCATATTGCACACAGCACCTTCCTCGATAACTTGCTCTTCTGCTTTATCTAAATCCATCACCTCAGACTCAGATTTATATTTATCCTTATAACCTGCAGTTAAGCTAAATTTAATTGGGTCAACAGCCGCTTTTGATCTTAGGTAATACATACCTGTTTTCAGACCTTTCTTCCATGCATAAAAATGCATTGATGTCAACTTCGCCATATTTGGATTCTCCATAAAGACATTCAAACTTTGGCTCTGGCAAATAAACGCCCCTCTATCAGCACTCATGTCGATCAAAACCTTCTGCTTGATTTCCCAAACTGTTTTGTAAAGGTCTTTAATATCCTGAGGCACTTCGTCGAAGTTCTGAATACTACCATTTGAAGCCATCAAACGCTCCTTCATATTATGATTCCAAAGTCCTAATCTGATAAGGTCTTTCAATAGATGTTTATTGACAACTACATACTCACCAGACAAAGTTCTTCTTGAGTATATATTTGCAGTATATGGCTCAAAGCATTCGTTGTTACCTAAAATTTGAGATGTTGAAGCTGTAGGCATAGGCGCTAATAAAAGACTATTTCTTAGACCATGTTCTTTAATCTTAGCTTTCAATCCTGCCCAATCCCATCTTTCTGAAGGTGTTACATTCCACATGTCATATTGCAAAATACCTTGAGAAGCGGGACTGCCCTCATAAGATTCATATGTACCTTCAACTTCTGCCAGTGCATTAGACTCTGTGACAGCTGCAAAGTAAATCGTTTCGAATATATCTTTATTCAATTGAGCAGCCTCAGGACTATCAAATGGCATACGCATTTTAATGAAAGCATCAGCCAAGCCCTGAACACCAATACCAATTGGTCTATGTCTCATATTTGAATTCTCAGCTTCTTTAACTGGATAGTAATTGACATCGATAACTTTATTCAAGTTACGTGTAACTACTCTAGAGACTTCGTATAATTTTTGGAAATCATACTCTTGAGTTTGATCATTAACGAACATACCTAGAGAGATTGAAGCCAAATTACATACTGCTACCTCATCAGGAGAAGTGTATTCTATGATTTCTGTACACAGATTACTTGACTTGATAGTACCAAGATTCTTTTGATTTGATTTTTCATTAGCAGCATCTTTATACAAGATATACGGCGTTCCTGTTTCTATTTGAGAATCTAAAATAGCCGACCAAATCTCTCTTGCATTTACAGTTTTTCTAGCCTTTCCTTCCTTCTCATATTTCTCATATAAAGCTTCAAATTCGTCACCATAGCAATCGTGTAGGTCTGGCGCCTCATTTGGGCAAAACAATGACCACTTACCATCGGCCTCGACTCTCTTCATAAATAAGTCTGGAATCCACATAGCGTAGAATAGATCCCTAGCTCTCATTTCTTCCTTACCGTGGTTCTTTTTAAGATCCAAGAATTCTTTAATATCTGCATGCCACGGTTCTACATAAATGGCAAACGCTCCTTTTCTTTTTCCACCACCTTGATCTACATATCTCGCTGTATCATTATAAACTCTCAACATTGGAATGA
This sequence comes from Saprospiraceae bacterium, assembly GCA_020629515.1. GTDB lineage: Bacteria > Bacteroidota > Bacteroidia > Chitinophagales > Saprospiraceae > GYS-P2D. The sequence continues at coordinate 3,631 of JAHDDE010000082.1, forward strand.
TCCCATTTGATGTTCCTCCTGTACCTTTGATATAGCTCCCTTTAGCTCTAACATTATGAATGCTTAATCCAATACCTCCCGCAGATTGAGAAATCTTAGCGCATCTTGTCAATGTTTCAAATATTCCTGATATACTATCATCTGTCATACTTAATAAAAAGCAAGACGATAACTGTGGCTTCGGCGTTGCCGCATTAAATAGTGTTGGTGTCGCGTGGATAAACCATTTCTCAGACATATAATTATATGTCTCAATGGCAGCGTCAATATCTTCGGCATGAATTCCGATAGCCGCTCGCATCAACAAGTGCTGAGGTCTTTCAACAACTTTACCGTTCATTCTTAATAGGTAAGAACGCTCAAGCGTTTTGAAACCAAAGTAATCGAAACTGTAATCTCTGTCATAAATAATCGCAGAATCTAATTTAGCTGCATTATCTTCTATAATCTTCATGTACTTATCAGCGATCAACCCAGCTTTTTGCCCAGTTTTAGGATCGATATAGTCATAAAGCGCTCTCATGGTTGAAGAGAACGATTTATCTGTATTCTTATGAAGATTTGAAATCGCTATTCTTGCCGCTAGGATAGCATAATCTGGGTGTTCTGTTGCTAGGGATGCAGATGTTTCTGCTGCTAGATTATCTAGCTCCGAAGTGGTAACACCGTCATACAATCCTTGAATGACTTTTTTGGAAATAGAAATATGTTCTACGTAGTTACTATCTAAGCTGTAACATAATTTTTTAATTCTAGCTGTGATTTTGTCAAAGCTTACGTCTTCTTTTCTACCTGATCTTTTGATAACTTGCATATACTACAATAATAGTTTAGAGGTTAAAGAATGTTTCTTGAGAGACCTCAGGTTGATGGTTTTTGAAACTGAAAACTGTTCTTGAGAAAAAAAATGGTTTTTGGGATGGAGGTATTCTAAAATCTAGAAATCCTCATCCAATTTGAAGACTTGTTTGTCTTTGTCAGCCATGACACCGGATTTTTGATAGTCTCCTACTCTCTTCTCAAAGAAGTTGGTTTTTCCTTGAATTGAGATCAGGTCCATCCATGGGAATGGATTGGAAGTATTGTAAACTTTTTCGTTACCCAAATCTACCAACAATCTATCCGCAACGAATTCAATGTATTCACACATCGTCTCCGCATTCATACCAATCAATCTTACAGGAATCGCATCACTCACGAATTCCTTCTCGATCTCAACGGCATCACAGATGATCGTCTTAATAGTTTCTTTAGGTAGTTTGTTTATAATATGATTATTGTAAAGAAGACATGCAAAGTCGCAGTGCATTCCTTCATCACGAGAAATTAACTCATTTGAAAAAGATAATCCTGGCATCAAGCCTCTTTTCTTTAACCAGAAGATAGAACAGAAAGAGCCAGAAAAGAAGATACCTTCAACTGCTGCAAATGCTATTAATCGCTCCGCGAATGTTGCATTATCAATCCATCTTAAAGCCCACTCCGCTTTTTTCTTAACACAAGGCAAATTTTCAATCGCGTTTAAGAGATATGTCTTTTCAGCAGAGTCGTTGATATATGTATCTATTAATAGTGAGTATGTTTCAGAATGGATATTCTCCATCATTATTTGAAATCCATAGAAGAACTTCGCCTCTGTATACTGCACTTCGTTAACCATGTTTTCTGCTAGATTCTCATTTACGATACCATCACTAGCAGCAAAAAATGCAAGAACGTGTTTGATGAAGTGTTTTTCATCGTCGCTTAATCTATTTTCCCAATCGGATAAATCTTGATGCAGATCGATCTCTTCTGCTGTCCAAAAACTAGCTTCTGACTTTTTGTAAAAAGACCAAATATCATCATGTTCTATGGGAAATAATACGAATCTATTGGGATTTTCCTTGAGTAACGGCTCGTTCTGCATCGTAGGTAATTTAGATTTGGCTTTGGAATGACAAATTAAAAAAAATTATATATATAAATTAAATTAATATTGAAAAATATCTCAAGAACTTTCTCTTGAGTATCTCAGTCTGATCATAATTTAAATTGAAATAATTTCGATAACGTTAGACGGCTTTGCACCCATCGAAATCGGTCCCAAAATAAATAAGAAAAAGCAGTAATATGACAACTGAATTATCCACACCTGTGGATAACTGTTGAAACACATATTAAAAAAATAAATTATATGAATAGAATGGCAAAAGTGATGCTTCAACTATACTTTCACATGTAATTGAGCATCAGGAGAATGTGAATAATTCTTACTTAAATATCTACCTTTTCAAGTTGGACCGCCCAAGAAAAACAATCAGAATAAATCCTAAAATCAGGGAAATAATAATAAGTGCATAAAATGCGAAGGGAGAATCTTTGAATGGCAAGTGTTGCAAATTCATGCCATAAAAACTCGCGACTAATGTGGGGACCATTAATATAATAGTAATAATAGTCAATCGGTGGATAAAGCTATTGAGATTGTTAGAGACGATTGATGCATAGGCCTCCATGGTTCCACTCAAGATATTGGTATACACATTTGACATTTCCAAAGCCTGTGCATTATCAATGATGATATCTTCGAATAAATCTTCATGTGGATCTTTATCCCGAACCTGAAGAAAGTCAATCCGCTTCATTTTCATCATCAATAGATCATTCGCACTCAAAGAGTTAACGAAATAAACCAAACTCTTTTCTATTTTAAGCAACTGCCTCAACTCTTCATTACGACTTGAGTTATATAATTCTTGCTCTATGAGATTCCTCTTTAAATTAAGCTTCTTCAAACACTCCAAAAACCAAAATACATTCTGCTCAAACAAATGCAAAACGAAAAGAGACTGATCCTTAGGATTGAAATTTCTTAATTTATTATTGGCTATACGCTCTATGATCGGATTATCAGCCGGTGTGATTGTTAATATCTTATCATCAACACTTACTATACCTAGTGGGACTGTAACATAAATAGCTTCATTTTCCTTACTGCCTTGATTAATAATTGGCGTATTGACAAGAATGAGCTTAGAATTATCCTCAATCTCGTAACGAGATCGCTCATCAACATCTAAAGAATCTGTAATAAAATCCTGAGGTATATCAAACGCTTTGGCATAGATATCTATGTCCCCATCCTTAAACGGTGGGCAAATATGCACCCATTGGGCCTCTTCTAGAGCATCTACTTTGACGACACTCCTGCCTTGAAATGTATAATAATGGATCATCTTTAGGCTCGAGTAATTTCATAAGAGGTAACAATACCAGTCAATATGGTGCAAATATCAATCCATTTGGTCAGAAATGCTTCATGTTCTCATTATAAAATGATTTTTCACCAAACTGCAATCATCAATTCAACCTAAGCTCCACTACGATTCTATCATAGATCGCAATCAAAGCACCGCAATTGTTTCCCTGCCACAATGCTCTGGACTAGCTTTTCGGATATGAAAAAGAAGAAAAACAGTTCGAAATAAATGACTTATTCTATATTCAATATATCCACCGGCTTTATTCGAGTTACCAAGAATGTTGGAATAACCATGACTAATAAAGTCACTAGAATAGTCCCTACATTAATCAAGATGATTGCCGAAAAATCAAAATGTATAGGCACTTCGGATAGATAATAATTAGCCTCATTTAACTTAATTAAGCCCGTTGCTTTTTGCAATAACCCAAAACCAATCCCCATACAATTACCAATAATCAGACTTATAATCAATATCCATATTGACAAATAGATAAATACCTTTCGGACATTCCAATTACTATAGCCTATGGATTTTAAGACACCTATCATTCGGGTTCTATCTAAAATCAAAATCAACAAGGCTGTACTCATATTTACCAAAGCCACAATGAGCATCAAAGTCAATAATAAAGCACCATTGATATCTTGCATGGCTATCCAATCAAACATAGATCTAAAACGCTCTTTGATTGTTTCTGAATAGAGGCTATTGGGCAAAACTTCTTCATATATGTAATCCGCTATCGCTTCCGCATCCTCTATATCATCTAAAAATATTTCCATCCCAGTGATCATATCTTTATCCCACTTCAATACCTGCTGAATAACACCCATGTCCACAAACGCAAATTTCCGATCATATTCCTCCAAGCCCGTTCTAAAAATGCCAGACACTTTAAACTTCCGTTTTAATTGTTGTTGATCATTCACAAAATAAACCAACACAGGATCTCCGATTTTCAATCCATTTCTTAAAGAAGTTTGCTCACTGATCAACATCTCCCTTGTTGTACTATCTTTTGTTATTGTAGGAAAACGGCCTTCTTTCAAATAGCTTTCGAATTTATTCCAATTGAATGCCTCATTGACACCTTTAAGGACCATACCTTCCATTGATTTTTTATTACTCAAAATCGCTGGTATCATGATATAACTATTCAATTGATCAACACCACCCCGTGTACTTGAGGTGCCTAATAATCGCCCTTGCTTATCAACCTTGGCATAACTCAAAGTGCCAATAGATAAAATAGAGTCTTTTAGTGCTGCATCATCTTTAAAAGGTGACAACTCAAACGATCTACTTAAGCGGGTATCGGTAATATGCATGTGCCCCCAAAATCCAAATACCTTTTCAGAAATAGACTTTTTAAATCCTTGTAAAATGGAAATAGTCAAGATCATAAACATGATACTTAATGCAATAGAGCCAATAGCAATTTTTATAATTCTACCTGAAGTACCTGTAGTAGATGATTTAGCAATGCGTTTGGCTATGTAGTATGATAGATTCAGAGTTTAGAGATTTTGGATTTTGGATTTTGGATTAATTAAATAACAAGTAAATACAGTTTAACTTCTACTATTTTTAATGAGCCACCGAGTCTCCCGAGCCACCGAGTCTCCCGAGCCACCGAGTCTCCCGAGCCACCGAGTC
>JAHDDE010000030.1:0-43113 GCA_020629515.1 Saprospiraceae bacterium
TGTTTGGATCGTCACATCTCAACTAAAGGAGACGATACCGCTCTCCTTTGGGAACCGAATGATACAGATGCGGGTATAAAGAGCTACACATACATCGAGCTATTAGAAGCAGTATGTAGAATGGGAAATGCCTTAAGGGCAGAAGGTGTAAAGAAAGGAGATCGAGTGGTTTTTTATATGCCTATGGTGCCAGAGTTGGCGATTGGCGTATTAGCTTGTGCAAGGATAGGGGCCATACATTCTGTAGTATTTGCAGGATTTAGTGCTCAGGCCTTAGCAGATCGAATCAATGATGCTCAAGCTACCACTGTCATATGCTCTGACTATAATAGCCGTGGAGCTAAAGATATACCAGTCAAAGCCGTGGTGGATGAGGCTTTATCCTTGGGCTGCCCATCAGTGGAACGAGTGATCGTAGATTATAACACGGGTGGAGAAATCAATTGGAATGAGGGCATAGATATCAGTTGGGATGCCATATGCGATCCTCAGTCAGTAGTTTGTGAACCAGAGGTGATGGATGCGGAGGATATGTTGTTCATACTCTACACTTCTGGCTCTACTGGCAAACCTAAAGGTGTAGTTCATACTTGTGGTGGGTATATGGTCTATACCTGTTACAGTTTTAAAAATGTCTTTCAGTATCAAGAAGGAGATATCTATTGGTGTACTGCCGATATAGGATGGATTACGGGACATAGCTATATTGTATATGGCCCATTACTTGCTGGTGCCACTACAGTGATGTTTGAGGGAGTCCCTACATACCCAGATGCAGGCCGATTTTGGCAAGTATGCGAAAAGCATGGTGTGAATCAATTCTATACAGCACCCACGGCTATCAGGGCCTTAATGGCTAAAGGTGATGAGTGGCCTGCTAAATATGACCTGTCTTCTATAAAAGTATTAGGATCGGTAGGAGAACCAATTAATGAGGAAGCGTGGCACTGGTATGATCGACATATAGGTAAAGGGAAAGCTCCTATTGTTGATACATGGTGGCAGACTGAGACTGGTGGTATCATGTTATCTCCATTACCTGGTATCACGGATGCTAAGCCTACTTATGCCTCATATCCGATGCCTGGTGTAGATGTTGTATTAGTAGATAATGATGGGAATATAATAGAAGAAAATAATGCCGAGGGATTGCTTTGTATAAGACATCCTTGGCCATCTATGATCCGCACAACTTATGGGGATCATAAGCGATGTAAGCAAGTATATTTTTCTGCTTTTGAGGGAATGTACTTCACAGGAGATGGAGCTCGGAGAGATGAGGATGGACGAATAAGAGTAATCGGTAGGGTAGATGACGTAATCAATGTATCGGGACATCGCATGGGTACTGCAGAAGTAGAGAATGCTATCAACGAACACCCTCAGGTCATAGAATCGGCTGTAGTGGGTTATCCCCATGATATCAAAGGGCAGGGTATATATGCCTATGTGATCACAGAAGGAGGTGTAAGTGATGAATTTGAAAATGAAGTCAGAACTGTAGTAACAAAAGAAATAGGACCTATAGCTAAGCCAGATAAAATTCAAATCGTTAGCGGTCTTCCCAAAACTCGATCTGGGAAAATAATGCGAAGGATATTGAGAAAAATAGCTTCTGGAGAAATTGATAGTTTGGGTGATGTATCTACTTTATTAGACCCAGAAGTAGTTGATACAATCATAAAAGGGGCTCATCAATGACTAAATCAAAAAATAAGACAATCGAAACTTCTGCCAGTGTTGAAGATTTCTTAGGGGCAATCGACAATCCAAAAAGGAAATTGGATTCTCTAGTGATTAATGAGTTAATGTGTAAGCTAACAGGAGAAACTCCAAAAATGTGGGGTAAGAGTATAGTCGGTTTTGGCACTTATCACTATCGGTATGATAGCGGGAGAGAAGGAGATTTTATGAAAGTGGGATTTTCTCCACGAAAACAAAATCTTACTTTATATATCATGCCAGGATTTGAAAGGTATGGAGACCTTATGGGAAAATTGGGAAAGTACAAGATTGGCAAATCTTGTCTTTATATTAATAAGCTTGAAGATATTAATCAGGATATTTTATCAGTATTGATACAATCCTCTTATGATTATATGACTATCAAATATGGTTAGAAAGCGGATCAATACGATCCACTTTCTAAATCATTTTATCTATTGATCTTAACATTCAAGTTGGAGCTATCGTCCCCTTTTTGTTTAAAAGAGATCTTAGTTTTTGATTCAAATGCATTTGATACATTATTTTTAACGAGCAATTGATATTTCCTCAATGTATTTATGTCCACTTTTCCTCCATTAACCTTCATGTAGTCATTGGTGATAACTATAGAATTATTTCCTCCACTATTCCAAAATCCATCATTTTTTAATTGACTACGCAAAGCATTCTTTAGGTCAGAACTCTCGTTGTCAAGATTTATTCGGATTCTGGTATTATCCATGTTATGCGAAACTTCATCTCCAATCTTCTCTGCTAAGTGTTCAATTTCATGTAGCCAATCTTCATCCATAGCTTCAAGTACTTTTTCACTAACTTCCAACCCAAGATCTCCCATTTCTAAGCTTAATTCAGTTATTTTTTCAGTCCATTCATTCGATATGCTTTCTTCGAGTTCTTCACTTAATCGTTCTGCACGTTCCTCGATTTCAGCGATCCATTCTTCATCAAAAGCCTCCTCAATATTACGTCCTATATTTTCTCCAAATTCCTCCCAATTGATCTCTGCCATGCTTCTCTCAATCCTTTCCATTTCATCACTTAGGTTCATTTCATTATTACTTGTCCTCTCGATCTCATTTGTTTCGTACTGTTTTTTTATCTTTTTCAACTCTCTGTCATATTGTTCTCTCAGAGCGTTATGTTTTTGTTCGAGTTCTTTTAAGTGAGTTCGGTGTTTCTTTTCCATTTCAAGGAGTCTTATCTTCCATTCCTCATCACCGATAGTATCGATTCTGATCGGTTTTATATTTAGCCTTAATGGACTAATTGAGTGGAAATTAACCCTTGTATCATCGTGCAAAGCAATAGATCGTTTCTCAGCTATAGGAAGGGTAATTATTTTGCTAATAGGATCTACAGAAACAACTTGATTAAATGTGCCACGATTTGTATTGAGATAATCAATATTTAATTCTGTGATTTTGTCTATCCAATAATCACTATAGATCATATGATGTGCAGAACTAAAAGTTGTAATTCCGATCATGAGCAAGACAATAGCCATACTCCGTTCTCTTGCATAGTAATACGTGATAGGTTGATTAAGGATTCGCTTTACTCTTTCTAAAAGGTATTTTTGATTTTTTAATAAATTCATTGCTAATGAGGGTTTTTGATCATTTGAAATTTCTTGAAGCTTAAGAAGGGTTTTCGCATAAGTCATCCTGTTCGGATATATTTTTACGACTAATTCGTCACAAGAATTTTCTCGTTCATTTTTAATTACGTTGCATATCCACCAGATTGCTGGATTGTAAAAAAAGACTGATTCGATTATTATCATTAATATATTTTGAGCGTAATCATTTCTGATAATATGTCCTATTTCGTGGGCTAATATAGCTTCGGTTTCTTCAATCGATAGATGATTGACAGCGGCTATTGGGATAACTATTATTGGTTTGAAGTGTCCCATGACCATCGGGGTAGTGATGGCATGTGATAGAGCTATTTTCAATTGGGTTGGTACTCTTATTGATTTTTGTACTTTCCTAAAAGCTTGATTAATTTCTGGTGAGATATTAAAATCCAATGAAGACTTTATTCTGTTCATATTCCAAAGGCCAGTAAAGATTCTTGTACTGAATAATAATGCTCCAATGAACCAACTAATCGCTATGCGAAAAGAGTTTTGTTCGATCCAGTGTAGCCATGTGAAGTCGTCATTTAAAGTTCCTGCAAAAGTTATATCATTATTATTTAAAAATGATATGCTCGCGATATTGGCCATGTCCTGAGTAATTAAAAAACTATTAGCTTTTAGATAATAGAATAAAAATGTGAACAGAGAACCAGAGAGTATCAAAATCATAGAGAAGAAAGCAATGTTATATCTATAGCTTGCATTCTTATCTTTGTATTTTCTGAGCGCGAAAAATGTTAATAGGGCTATTAAAGGTGCTTGCCAAAGGCTATGTAGTATAGTAGAAGTTATAGCATTTACTATATGACTTGATATGAATTGATCGGTTAATATCATGATATTATTCATTTTCTAATTTTTCAATTAGTTTTTTGATTTCAAGAAGTTCTTCTTTACTTGGTGATTGATTTCCTAACGCTTGCATTATCATAGAACTTGTAGATCCTCTAAATGTGGACTCTACAAATGACATTAGTAATTTGGTTTGGGTTTTATGTTGTTCAACGGCTGCTGAGTAAATATGAGTGCGACTTTCTGTATTTCTCTCGACCAAACCTTTTTCGGTCATTATTTGCATAATCTTAAGAGTAGTTGTGTATCCTACTTCTTTAGATATATTAATTTTGTCATTGACCTCTCTTACTGATGAAGGCCCGTTTTCCCAAAGAATTTGCAATATTTTGAGTTCCGAATCAGTTGGCTTCTGGTTTGCCTTTTTCATATACGAATAATTTCGTAATAAATATATACGAATTAATTCGTAATACAAATATTAACAGAAGAAATTTAATACTTCAGTAACAGTATATCATCTGTTTTCAAAAATCTAATAGTATGTTCCAAACATCCTGTCAGATCAGTTAATCTTCTAATAGCTCTATTTACCGATTGACATACAGGGTACTTTTACACTATGCAAACACATCAACAAGAATGGTTCGTAATAGGGCATCAATTGAATAATTCGCTTTCGGTTATTAGAACGAACACTGAATTACTTAAGATGAGCCTTAATCTGAACACTAAACAAAAGCAGGTCATCGAGAGAATTATCGAGGGATCTAAAAGTGCCGTAAAATATTTATCAGATCTTAAATTAGTGTGGAGCTTGTCGGATGATACTTATGACGAAGAGCATGTGCTTATCGAACTGGATGAATTATTAAGCAATTACAAATCCTTAATTGCTAATCACAAAGGGCAGTACAAAAAGTTTGTGGGGCATAAATATCTCTATGTACGTCTCCTTAACGAGATTTTTGATAATGCATTTAGCTATTGTCTAAACGAGAGCTCGATCGCTCTTGATATTGAAAGTGGTCAGTTCTATACCAGATTTGTCTTATCAAATGATACTGACCCAAAACATATGATAAACACCAATAAGATTGTCGAATTGGGTGTCCGTGGATATAATGCTTCATTCAAAGCAGGTAAAGGAATGGGCCTTTCTATTGTAAAGGCCATTGTTAAATATCTAAAAGGGGATATGGACATAGCCTATGACTATAAAGGGAGATTTTCCTTAAGTATCGTACTACCAAAAGATTTTGGATAATGAAAAAAGATCAAATCAAAATATTAATCATAGAAGACAATCGTGAGTTATTAGATACTATAGTGGACATAATTACAATGTATGGTTCACAGACGTACGTTGCCTTGAATGTCAAAGAAGCAATAAAAATATTAATTGATACTCACATAGATTTGGTGATCAGCGACATTAATCTACCAGGTGAATCTGGCTTTCAACTTCTTGATCGAGTTAAGCGTTTTAACACGTTAAGTAATATTCCATTTATTTTCATTACAGGAGACCACAAAAGAGAAACCTTTAGAAAAGGAATGATCAGTGGTGCCAAAGATTTTATCACTAAACCATTTACACCACAAGAGTTAGTAGAGTCCATTGATAGTCTGCTCAAAAGAGAAATCGATAGGTTAGAAATGGTAAATAAAATTGATGCCAAAATGAAAGAGATCAATCATGTAAATAGTCATGATTTAAGGCATTCTTTATCTAAATTTTCAGGGTTGATGAATCTGATTAATGAAGACGAAATGAGTATTGAAGATTGTAAAGAATATTTTAATGAGATCAGTGAAGAGATGGAGTCTGGTATAAAAAGAATGAATCAATTAATAAATAATCAAATCAAAAAAAATGAATGAAATTTGGCTGATAGATGATGATCGTATTCAGAATTTAATTTGCTCAAAATTGCTCAATCGGATGTATCCAGAAGCAAAGTTGGTTTCTTTTATTAATCCATTGGTTCCTTTACAAAAACTGCTAAATGGCGGGTCACCTTGCATGATTTTGTTGGACATAAATATGCCAGAAATGAATGGTTTTGATTTTTTAGAAAATCTAAACCTTAGAGAAATAAGTGCCAAAATAATTATGTTGAGCTCTTCAATAAATCCAAATGATATCTTGAAAAGTGAATTGTATCCTCAAGTACTGGGGTATATAACCAAACCTCTTACTAAAGGGAAGATGGAGGGATTCAATCATGCTTTATGAAAGGGTTAAACATAATATTAATACTTCTTTTTAGTATTAGCTTATATGGATCATCAATAGATCTTAGTAATAGCTGGAACTGTGATGACCCGATAGAAATAGATGGAGATTGGGATTTCTATTGGATGCAGCTAGTTGATGGATCTTATCCTTCATCTGACGATAAATTATCTCTTCCTTCATTTTGGCAAAACACTATGATCGAAGGAGAAAAGCTAAAATCATTTGGGTATGCTTCGATTCGAAAAAAAGTACAAATTCCTAATTGTGGAGAAGAGGTAGCATTATTTTTAGAGCACATACATTCTGCATACAAAGTAATTGTCAATGATAAGGTCTTGTATGAATCCGGTAAAGTTGGTGAATCCAAGGAGGACTATGTTCCTCATAGAAGACCTATTATTATTCCATTACCGAAAACGAATTATTTTGATATAGTCATTCAAATTTCCAACTTTGATCATTATAGAGGTGGTGTAGTTCGTACTCCATTGATTGTTAATAAAGAATCCTATACGACCAATTTAGATAGTGGACGCTTCATTGATACGTTTATAGCCGGAGGAACAGGATTAATAGGGGTGACTTTTCTTTTCATCTTTCTTTTTTCTAGAAGAACAGGGGAAGTATTCTTTTTTTCGATGCTGAGTATCACATTAAGTGTGAGATTGCTTATGGCTGGGATATACCCACTCCATGAAATCATTGATGTTGGCGACAATTTTAGATGGATGATACGTGTGGAGTACACAGCCCTTTTCTTATTATCTGTTTTTGGTGCGTCATATGTTTCTTTTCTCTTTCCTAACAATCAAGAGAAAAAATTTTACACATTAATCGCCATAGTAGGTTTACTTTTTTCTTTGACTGCAATATTTGGACCCATTCACTTCTTTACTGCTATCATTCCTACTTACCTACTTACTTTGATATTCTTGATATTCGTGATTTCACTTACGGTAATCAAAGGCCTACGTTCAGGGGATAGGAGTGCCTGGATTTTAGCTGTTGGGATATTGTTTTCTTTATTATGGGCTATAATGGATTCCTTCGTTTATTTTGGACTATTAGATTCTAATAAACTTCTTTATAGCATTCTTTTTATGGCTTTTGTATTTGTAAACAATATAGCATTAATGGATCGATTTGCTCATGAATTAATAGTTTCTAATAAAAAGCAATCTTTGATAGAATCGGCAGAAAGCAGAAAATTATTGATGTCAATGATTTCTCATGAGATCAAAACACCCGTGGCACAGCTGCAGATGAATTATGAAATGTTAGAACTATCCATGTCCGACCTGACCAAATTAGATTATCTAAAGCATAGAATTCTACCAAGACTTAAAAAGTCAATAGAATCTATCAAGAAAATGTTGAATGACTTTGTGTACTTCATGAATATCAGTGCCAATAGTACTGAAGTGTGTACTAAAAGTAAAATTCAAGAGGTAATGAATAGTGCTTTCGAAATTAAAATTATTGATTTGGTAAAATATGAGTTTAGCTTTGACACAAACCAGAAAGTACTAATTTATGCAATAAGCACTTTTATCTCCAATGCTATAAAATATACTCCTAAATCAAACCCACAACCTGAATTGAAGATTTATAATCAAGATGATAGGTATGGTATCGAAATTAAAGATTACGGAGTAGGGATGAGCGAAGAGATCTTATCAAAAATGGGGGAGTTGCAGATGGATACTTCTGATATAATGGAAGTACACGGTGTAGGTTTCTATTTGGCCAAGAAGTTATTAGAAATGATAGGTCACAGTGTAAATATAGAAAGTACAGTAGGCATGGGAACTTCGGTAAGAATTAGCTTGTCATAGAAGTTTCGTATTCCTCGATCAACTCCTTCAGAATCTGAGGATTGCTGATTTTATCAATCACCTTAACTTCGGGCATTTCGGAGAATTGCTTTTGTAAATCTTCGTGTAGCTGGCCGCTAAAGACTATAGTTAGAATCTTACGCTGTTTGATTTCTTCATAGCAAGCTCTAACAAATTGGGAACCTTTCATTATAGGCATCATTTCATCAGTGACGATAATATCAAAATCTTCACTGCGGAAAAGCTGAAGTGCCTCATCTCCATTACTCGCTTCTACGATATTCAAGCCTTCGCAAAAAAAACTCAAGTAGTCGCTCATTGTATTACGGATTTCTAAAGCGTCATCAACAAGTAAAAGATTTTTCATTACAATCTATGATTTAGATAAAAGACACCAAATTGGTTAAGTTCTCTCATTGGTTGTTATAATATACTTCAAAATTTATTCCTTTTTTGAAAAATATTCGAGAATAATTATGTCAATAATGGCGAATTCTGCTGATCCTAATCTGAAATCAGCCCATAGATTGTAAAAAATAAACAGCTCTGTAAACCGAAAATCGTGTTAGAATTACCAAAAATCGAATATGGCACTCCAAAAATCGAATGACTATGATCAATTATCTTGAAATTAGAACTGAAAATCGAATGTAAATAGCAGAAAATCTAATCGAATTACCAAAAATCGAAGCGGTTGAACCAAAAATCGAAATTAACTTACCAAACTTAGATATGACGGAAGAATTGAATATGTAATAGTCTTTATTTGCATCAATCATTAACCAATTGTTGACATCAGAGATCTTATTAATTCAAAGAACTCTATATTCTATTACCCCGTAGGATAAAAAAGAAACGATTATAAACTGCCTAAACCGAACTATATGGCAAAACGAGTATGGTTAATTGATGACGATAATTTTCAAAATCGTGTTAATAAAAAAACGATAACGAAAGCACTTCCTGACGTGGAGTTTCATATTTATCAAGAACCTTTAGTGGCTCTTATTGAATTAAAAACTTCGAAGACAGAAATGCCAGACCTATTGTTTTTAGACATGAATATGCCTGCCATATCTGGCGAAGATTTTCTAAGTCAGTTAGACTTGTATAACATTATTGTCCCAACTATAATACTGTCATCCTCTTTAACTGAAGAAATGAGATCAAAATTAAAGCAGTTCAGGAATGTTATAAAATGTATGAATAAGCCTCTAACGACTTCTAAGTTGGCTTTTCTAAAGGCCTGTACTGTTTAATTCAAGGACAAGGTCATCTTGCTCCACTAAGGTCTTCTCTGTTAAGTATAATTTACTAATTACTCCGTTTCGGTGAGCCGTTATTGTACTTTCCATTTTCATCGCTTCTATTATAAATAGGGGGTCATTTTGATTGACTTCTTGACCTTCTTTAACCAATATTTTTGATAGACTACCAGGTAGTGGGGAGCCAATATGGTTTTCATCAGTCGCCTTAAGATGCTTCTGTATGGATGATTTAATAGATTGATCTAATACGATTATTGATCTTATCGCTCCATTTAACCTAAATATACTTAGTCGAGTACCTTCTGATCTCGGAGCATTCGTATTTAAGTACTGTACTATGATCGTTTTGCCTTTAGATATTTCAACTTGTATCTCTTCGTTATATTTTAATCCATAAAAGAAAGCAATAGATGGTAATTTACTTGTATCACCATATTTCTGTTGATGATCATAGAAGTTTTTATAGACTTTCGGATATAATTTATAACTCAAGAAGTCTTCATATTTTTTGCTCTCTGGAAATTCCAATTGAAATTGAGAATACTCCATACCAAAGTCGACAGGCGCTAAATGTGAGTTAGGTCGGTTAGTGAATGCCTTATCGTTTTTAAGCACCATATCTTGAAACCACTTAGGCCATCCTTCTTGGCGTTGCCCCAGTTCTCCTTTCATTAAGGAGATCATTGAATCTGGAAATGCTAAGGTTGTGCCAGTACTTTTGATATCCTCTATCGAAAGACCATTGGCAGTCATGAACATGGCCATATCTCCAACTACTTTAGATGACGGAGTCACTTTTACTATGCCACCTAATGCATCGTTTACGTCCTTATAGTTCTTTTTAATTTCATCAAATTTATTCTCAAGACCTAAGGATCTTGCTTGAGGTCTTAGGTTAGAATATTGTCCTCCAGGAATCTCATGTTCATAGACTTCTGCCGTACCTGCTTTCAATTCTGTTTCAAAAGAGTAATAATATTTTCTAACATCTTCCCAATAATCTGAATATCGATTTAAACTTTGAAGATTAACTTTATTCTCTCTATCATGGCCCGAAAGCATAGCTGCCACACTATTGAGATTTGGTTGGGATGTGAGTCCTGATAATGCGCTATTTGCAAGATCAATTACATCTACTCCTGCGTCTATTGCTTTGAGATATGTAGCACTCTGTATGGAGGATGTATCGTGGGTGTGGAGATGAATAGGAATTTGAATATTCTCTTTAAGTGCAGAGATCAGTATTTCAGCAGCTTGAGGTTTAAGTAATCCTGCCATATCTTTTATAGCTAACACGTGGGCTCCTTCATCCTCTACAGCTTTAGCCATATCAATGTAATAGTCGAGATTATATTTATTGTTCTCTTTTTTAAGCACATCGCCAGTATAGCATATACAGACTTCAGCTAAGGCATTAGTTTGTTCTCTTACAGTTTTGATACTGGTTTTCATAGCTTCTAACCAATTCAAAGAATCGAATATCCTAAAGACATCGATACCTTTTTCCCATGACTTGACAATGAAGTTTTCAATCAAATTGTCTGGATAGGCTTTATAGCCGACTCCATTGGAACCTCTAAGCAACATCTGTAACAAAGTGTTTGGGATTGCTTCTCTTAATTTTTCAAGTCTACTCCAGGGACATTCTTTTAAAAAGCGCATCGAGACATCAAAAGTAGCACCACCCCAAACTTCCATCGAAAAGAGCTCATGACCATGGTGAGTAGAATAAGATTCTGCAACATTTAATAAATCGTAAGTTCTTACTCTTGTAGCCAAAAGTGATTGATGTGCATCTCTGAAGGTGGTATCTGTAAAATGTATCTTTTTTTCTCTTTTGAGCCAATTGGAGAATTCTAAGGGGCCCAATTCAGTTAATAGCTGCTTGGTGCCCGATTTTCTATCTTCGACATTATACGTTGGCGCTTTGGCTTTAACAAATTTTATGTTAGGATCTATTTTCTTAACATCAGGATTGCCATTTACGATAGTCTCAGCTAAATAGTTAAGTAACTTCGTTCCTCTATCTTTCCATTTTGGTTTGGTATAAGAAAGTTCTGGATTTTCTTTGATGAAATTTACTGTTGTTTTACCAGCTTTAAAGTCCTCATTACGCAATAGATTTAGTAAAAATGGGATATTGGATTTGACCCCTCTGATTCGGAATTCTCTTAATGCTCTATGCAATCGTTCTGCTGCATCTGACATGTTGTTGCCCGAAGCAGTCACTTTGACTAATAAGCTATCAAAAAAAGGAGATATTTTTGCACCAGCATAAGCGTTTCCTGCATCTAATCTTATACCAAAACCTGATGCACTACGATAAGCGACTAATCTTCCATAATCAGGTTTGAAATTTTCTGATGGATCTTCTGTAGTTAATCTACATTGTATTGCCACACCACGATACTGGATATTTTCTTGGCTATATATTCCGATTTTTTCATCGAACAAATTTTCACCAGAGGCAATGAGAATTTGGCTCTTTACTAAATCTATACCAGTTATCACCTCGGTAATAGTATGCTCAACCTGTATTCTTGTATTTACTTCGATGAAAAAGATATTTTCTTCAGCATCCACTAAAAATTCTACAGTACCTGCATTTTGATACTTAAGGGCACCACATATAGCCAAAGCATAGCTGTATAGTTTTTCTTTAGTACTTGACTTTAAAGTAACCGCAGGGGCAACTTCTACAACTTTCTGATGTCTACGCTGGACGCTACAA
Source organism: Saprospiraceae bacterium (assembly GCA_020629515.1). Taxonomy (GTDB): domain Bacteria; phylum Bacteroidota; class Bacteroidia; order Chitinophagales; family Saprospiraceae; genus GYS-P2D. Next base: position 12,239 of record JAHDDE010000030.1, read on the forward strand.
TCTCTTTCATAGAGATGCACCATATTGCCGTATTGATCACCTAATATTTGGACTTCAATATGTTTTGGATTGTCTATATATTTTTCGACAAATACTTCGGGATTACCAAAAGCAGTTAAGGCTTCTCCTGATGCTTCGTTAAATGCATTTACGATATTATTTTTTTCTCTTACGATACGCATCCCTCGACCACCACCACCAGTTGCAGCCTTGACCATGACAGGATATCCTATCTTGTCAGCTTCTTTTTTCAGTTCTTTATCAGATTTTATGGCTCCTGGACTTGCCATAACAATGGGTACACCTGCATCTGACGCTACTTTTTTAGCCAATATCTTGTCTCCAAGAGCACGCATCACATCTCCAGATGGGCCAATCCATATGATGCCTGCTGCGATACATGCATCAGCAAAAGCGTCATTTTCTGATAAAAAACCATATCCTGGATGAATGGCATTAACTCCATTTTCTTTAGCGATTTTTATAATTGATTTTATATCGAGGTATGGTTTAAGGGGATCATCATTTTCACCTATCTGATAAGCTTCGTCAGCTTTATAACGATGTAAGGAATACCTATCTTCATAAGTGTATATAGCTACTGTTCGGATGTTCATTTCAGATGCGGCTCTGAACACTCGTATAGCAATTTCTCCACGATTGGCAACTAATAATTTAGTTATGGCCTTTTTCATTTTTATAGTCTCTTTTTATTTGCTGATAACTCAGTTTTGATTGAAGTTAAATAGTTCAATCGTATTTAAATATTGAGTCATTTTATATACGAAATAGATATTAAAAGTCATTTTTAAAATACTATTTCAATACAGATGAAAAATACATATAAGAAGAATAATATTCCAAATAATAATCAATACTAAGTGGTATATGAAATAATAATTTGTTGAGATACTTAATATTCGTTTTGTATTCTGCAACTTGATTGAAAGCTTAAATTAACTGGAAAGGGTTTGGAGGTAATTGTTTGAAAATATCTCTAATATTGAAGGATTAAAAAAGCATTGCGTGTTATGAGAATTAAATTGGTGGTGATTCTGACAATGTTATATTTATTGGCTTCATCTTGTTCTGAAGATGAGCCAGTATATGATGTTCCATTAACTTTCCAACCTTATGTTGATGCTTTTATCATTGAGGCGGCTAAACATGGGCAGACTATAGATTTTAGCGATACTGGTCTTTCTATTCAGTTTAGGGATGCGGTTGATCAAGAAACAGGGGGGGTATGTAAAGGGAATCATCAAATTGAGATTGAGAAATTTTTCTGGGAGGATTTATCTGAATTTGATAAAGAAGGGCTCATATTTCACGAGTTGGGTCATTGTGAATTGAACCGTAGGCACAGAAACGATAAGCTCCCTAACGGCGAATGGGCGAGTCGGATGCGTGGAAGTCCGATCCCAGATGGCGACAATGCTGTGATCAACTATGCTGGATCACGATTAGAATATTATCGTGAGGAATTCTTTAATACGGAAATAGCAACTCCAGAATGGGCTAATAGAAGACTGGCTTATGAAGAATCCATGATTGATGAAGTCAAAGACAATTTTTTTGATGTCGAAGAATTTGATAACGCCTATATTGGTTTAAGCAATTCGAATTTTGAAATAGAAGTAACTCTTAACACGGGGAGCAGTGAGGGCTTCGTTGGTGTTCAATTCATGGGATCGTCTAATGCCGATAGGATTAGAGTAGCCTATAACAGGGATAAATCTTTTGCGATCGATAGTGGAAATGAAGTTTGGGGTTTGATGTTTTTCGAGGAGGATTTGGAGTTAATAAGTTCTGGAGACAATATGATCACAATAAGAAGAGTAGGTGATTTTTATTATGTCTTTTTAAACAGAGAGTTCATTTATTGGTTTGATTATAAAGTGCCATTAAGAGAAAGCGTACAATCACTTAATGCTGGGAGTTTAGGAGTCCCAGTTTATAAAGAGGTGAAGGTGGTCAGCTTATTATAATCAAATTATGCATGTTAGGAGAGTATAAGGTCAATACGGTTCCTTGGATAGAAACTATCAAGGGAGTTTTTCAGTTTGTCGAAAATCCTATTCCAGTCATCGCTGGGGCTCTAAATGAATATGGGCCGACGTATTACACACGTATAGTCAATGGTAAGAAACTGGTTATGACCGTGGATCCAGATGTGATTCAGCATGTATTGCAGAAGAATAATAAAAATTACAAAAAGTCTGAAATACAAACTAAATCATTAGGAAAGTATATAGGCAACGGTCTCCTTACTACTAATGGTGCCTACTGGTTAAAGCAACGGCGACTTATTCAACCTGGATTTCATAAAGCTAAATTAGATGCATTGGTCAAGACTATGCATATAGAATTAAATGATTATATCTCTGATCTAAAAACAAGAATACAAAGCGATAATAAGGTGGAATTGTCAATGGAGATGATGGAGCTTACTCTTAGAATTGTTTCTAAATCTCTATTCAGCACCGGAATTGATGCTTCACAAATTAAAAACCTTGGAAAGGTATTTACTGAACTGCAAGAATACATTATCAGAGAAGTTAGACAGCCATATATGGGTTGGTGGAGGCGCTTAAACGGATCTGCAAGAAAAACCATGAAGTTGGCAGAGGAGGTGAAAGATATATTAAGAGAAATTATTGCTGAAAGACGAAGGAACCCAAAGGACTCAGATGATTTATTAGATATGTTGCTTAATAGCAAATATGAGGACAATGGGCAAAATATGTCTGACACCCAGATATTGGACGAAGCTTTGATCTTATTTACTGCAGGACATGAAACCACAGCTAACGCCTTAACATGGGCCATATATGAGCTATCTCAAAATCCAGAAATGTGCGCTCTTTTAAGCGAAGAATATGTGAAATGCACAAACGAAGGAGTGAACATGTCTACGTTGATGTCATGCAGTTACAATAGCATGGTGATAAATGAGACACTGCGTATGTATCCACCGGCTTGGATATTAGATAGAGTAGCTCTAAAGGACGATTTGGTTAAAAACATAAAAATAAGAGAAGGGGACTTAATAGGAATGTATGTCTACGGTACTCATAGGCATGCTGATATATGGGATAATCCGGATCGTTTTGAACCTAATAGATTCTGCAAGAAAGAGATGGCTAATCTGCATGGTTATGCATTTTATCCCTTTGGTGGAGGACCAAGATTATGTATAGGTAATCATTTTGCAATGCTCGAGATGCAAATGGCTTTAGGTGGCTTAATGACCAATTTTAAATGGGAGGTTGATACCACACATCATGTTGAACCTCAACCCTTGATTACGCTGAGACCGAAGTATGGTATTAAAATGTCTGCACAAATTTTAGCTTGATTTAGAAATTCTGAATCAAGTACATAACTGTACGTGAAATATTGAACCATGTCCTAAATTGGATTCAAACCATATATGACCGTTAATTCTTTCCAAAACCTTCTTAATATTAAACAAGCCTAATCCAGCTGTAGACTTTGAACTTTTATTCTCCATTGTTTTAAACGGTTCGAAAATGTAAGACTCAAATTTTTCATTAATACCTTGTCCATTATCCTCTATAGAGAAATAGATTCCTTCAGCATTCTCGTTAACCGATATTTTTATTTCAATTACATCAGAAGTGTTATGGATAATAGAATTACTAAAAAGATGTTCAAATACGATTTTTAGAGCCTCAGGCGCATTGTATATTTCTCTACTATTTGAGCTATTGATCAAATGTGTTTGAATATTTTTATTCTCGAATTTTTCTTTAGTTTCTTTAATGATATTTTCAATAAGTTCAATTAAGTCAAAGGTTTTATTTTGAGTGATTATCGGATTATTTATTGAAGTATATTCTTTCAGACCTTCAACGATTTTGTCCATGATTTGTACTCCCTTATTTACAAAATCGAAATATTCATATTGAGTCTTACTTATATTATTTCCTAAGCTTCTTTTGATCAATTTATTGTACGAACTTATAGACCTAATAGGTTCCTTCAAGTCATGAGAGCATATTCTCGAAAACTCATTAAGCTGCTGATTCCTGAGTTGTAAAGCCTCTAAGGCTTCGGTTTTTTCCGCAAGTGTATAGTTGAGTAATGCTTGATTACTTTCTATTAATTTCATAAAGCGCACTAAGGCTAAGCAGAATATACTTAGTGAGATATTATAAGTTAAAAATGTACTACTTGTAGCTTCCCATTGGAAGTGGAAATAGTTAAATAGTAATAGACTAGCTAAATACGTAATAAATTTCCCTTTATCACTTTTGTTTAGCATCGCCCCCATAAATGGAATTAATGTGAGATATACCACTATAGATGTTCTAAAACTTTCAACATAAAGACCTTTAGTATCAGGACGATTAAGCTCAAATACAAACAGCAAAAGATAAAATGTTATGATTCTAAAGGCTAATTGATGCTTTCCAATATAGCATATGACGAGAGGGATAGAGAAAAGGAAACAAAGCACAAGGTTAGGAAAGCACAAATCCCAAAAATCGTAAAATAGAAATCTGTATATGGCCAATAATCCTGTGAGAACGACAAAGGATACTATTAGCAGGTTTATCACTTTAGATCTCGCCAGATCTATGGGATCATGCTTATCTTTTAGCCCTAATTGTGCTATACTTTTTAACACACTTGTTAGAGTATTACTCAATGTAAAAGGTGGTTGACTTATGATAATAGACAATCTTTCGCCGTACGTCACCCAATCTTTACATTAAAAAAAATGTAATACTCTTATTAAAAATCAAGAATGTTTTGTTTGCCTTTTGATTTTCCCCAAAGATCTTTCTCCTTTTGGAGCACCTCTAATCTTTGAGATAGAGCCAGGTCACTTAGTTCCTTTTCTGCTTGAATAGCATTTTTGAACCGATATTCTTGACTATTTTTTTGAAATAGTCTCATCTTTTCTAAGTAGAGTGATATGTGATTGTTCTGAACAGAATATCTATCGTCATATTTTAATTTATGATTTTCTAATAATAGATCATATGGTCCGCGCTCCATCATCAATTTTGTTATAATCGGCGCCAATTCAATGGCTATAAATAATAGAGTTATAAATAGTGTAGCCATTTTGATAGCTGCGCTCTTCATACCAGCTCGTTCTAACCCTTCAAGTCGAGCTGCGAATCCAGATAAGCCAACTCGTTTAGAAGAGGTCAATTCGCTATTTATTTGCTCTCTGATAGATAGAATGGTCGATTCATGATTTTGGATAAGTTTATTGTTTTTATCTGCGACAAAATCTAATTCTTCTTGGGCTTTATCTGCAGCGTCTTTTTTTACACGATAAATAGGGCCTATATTTTTGTTGCCTGATCCCCCTGTTCCATCAGCTTCAGCATTGGCTATTGCTATTAGATCATCTCGAACTTTTTGTTTTTCCTCAATTTCGGTTTTCCATGTACTGATTTCATCTGTCAGTGTATCAATTTGGGAAATAAATCTCGATTTTATTAAGTCATCTTGAGTCTTAAACCTTTCTTGTTCCATAAGGACGAGCTCTGATTCGATCTCAGATTGAAATATTTTAAGTTCTAATGGTTTAGCAATAACAATGGCAATTAACAAGGCCAATAGAATCCGCGGTAAGGCCATTACGAAATTAGAACTTGCTGAATTTTTTTTGATCATGGTTGATACAATCAGTCTATCCAAGTTGAATATCATAAGGCCCCATATAACACCTGTTATAAAAGAAATCGAATAATTATTAAATATGGTATATGCAGCATAACCTGATGCAATAGCAGCGAGAAGTCCTGTGAAAAATATCGTGGCGCCGATACCAACGTATTTATTCATTTCAATTGGAGCCTTTTTTAATAAGGATCTGTTTGCACCAGAACAAAACAGAAAAAAATCTTGGATGTAGCGCATTAGCAAAGAATTTAAATAATAGAATGTCCTCTCAACGATAGGAAGATATCAACAGATTGTACGTTTCATTATTATTTTCGACCAACTACCCATGTTGATAGGTGAATAAATAAAAAGAGGTTATTTCTAATTGAAATAACCTCTTTTTACTTTTAGTTACTTACTTAACTTTCACCAAGACCATCCAAACTTAAGTCGTAATCCTAATACCGGTCCCGAAAAATCCTTATCAGAATATCCTGATAGATCTGTATTATTGAAAAATCGGTATCCTCCATCTATGCCAAGTCTGAAAAATCGAGCAATATTAATCTCGGCACCTACAGAAGGTTGTATGACTAAAACTCGATCTGAACCAACATCTTCGACTTCCAGTTTGCCAGATCCGGCTTGAAGATAGATCATAGGGTGAATGACTCTATCGCTATTAGGTGCATATCCTAATAGTAGATCATTACCATCTATACTTATATCACGACCATTATCATCTATATCAGAATCATAGCCTTCCCAACCAATTAAAAAGTCTTCATTAATCTCAAAAGTGAAAAATCCACCACTGTTCAAATTAAAATTATCTCCGAAGTCTGCCATCGCATTATAGCTACCTCCCCAGATCCCAGATAGCCTAATCCCTCCATGATTATTGAACACGGTTTCTTCTTGGGCATGTATAGTTAATGTGGACAAAATGAAAAAACTAAATATGATGTAAATACTCTTCATAATAATAGGATTGTAATAATGAAATAATTAAACTAATGACGTACCTAAACTATGTGAAAGTTGCACCGATAAATAAAATTTAAGATGAACTTAAGAGAATTTAAGATTAGGGGAGCTAATTAGTTTGATATCACTTTATTAGTTCGGCATTAACCAGTTGATAATTAAATCCAGAGGGATTTATCTTTTTTAAGATTAAGGTGCCTTTAAATTTTAGCAGTGTATTATTTAAATCTTGAGAGGGAATTGACTTTGGCTTTATATATAAATCCATAACTGTTTCTGGGCCTGCTTGGCCACAAAAGAAACAGGCGGCATATGAGTTTCTTGATAAGGCATATGAAAAATTCATTGCGTCAAGAGGTATTACATACCCTGAGATATAAATGACTTGGTCATGATACTGAATTACCTTTTCTCCAAAGTCTGCCACCATCAGATCATACCCACTGATAGAATCAGTTTGTTCACTCCATTGCACATCTGAGAGGACCTCCCAAGATATATTTTCTTGACCATAAAGATTTAATCCTAAAATGTAATTTACGATATGGATGAGTAGCAACTTTTTTAGCATTCCTCAAAACAAAAGAGAATTTAACTGGATTGCAATAATTAAATTAAAAAGGCATCAAAAACATAGTTTTGATGCCTATCTCATTTTGTTTACTCAATCATACCAATTTAGGGCATACACTGCAGCATAATTCCAAGATGCAAAGATGAGGCAAGCAATAATTTATTTATTAACCATAAATGGGTATTATGCAACTACATTTCACATTACTTAGATCATTGCATATTATTGTGATGCTTTATCAAATCGATTCAATTGGAATATAGAAGTTCAGATCAAGTTTTAAAAGAGCTACAAGAGAATAGATATAAGCCGGTGTATATATTGCATGGCGAAGAAGCCTATTTTATTGATGAAATTTCTGACTTTATAGAAAAGAATGCATTAACAGAAGCTGAGAAGGCCTTTAACCAAGTAGTCGTCTATGGTAGAGAAGTCGAGTTCAAGCAGATATATGATGAAGCGCGACAGTTTCCCATGATGGCTCAAAGACGGGTAGTTATCGTGAAGGAGGCACAAGACTTGAAGCAATTGAAAGAATTAGAACGTTACATAAGTGCACCGGCTGATCAAACCGTTTTAGTCTTGTGTCACAAAAACAAAAATATTGATGGTCGAATTAAATGGGTAAAGCTTGCTAAAAAAGATCCTAATTTGGTCATCTTCAATTCATTACCTATTAAGGATTGGAATCTGTCTCAATGGATCAATCAATACCTAAGAAATAAAAATCGAAAGATAACTCCTAAGGCTAATCAAATGCTTTGCGAATATTTGGGTACTGATATCAAAAAATTAGTCAACGAGATCGCTAAAGTAGAACTCAACGTAGGTATTGAAAAAGTAATTGATGAAGATGATATAGAAAAGCATGTTGGTATTAGTAAGGAATACAATGTTTTTGAGTTGTTAAAAGCATTGAACTATCGAAGCATGGATAAATCATTGTTCATTGCTCAGAATTTGATGGATAATATCAAAAAAAATCCTTTACCGATGTTACTTTCTCCTATGTCCACCAATTTTATGAGAGTCTTAATTGTCCAACGGAATATCCGTAGTAGAGATGAGGAGTTGGCTAAGATGATTAATACTTTTAAGGGCTTCGTAAGAGATATTAGAATTGGAGCTAAATCCTATAAAGAGACCAGTATAAGAAAGATTATAACACTTATCAAAGAAACCGATGCAAAATCCAAAGGCGTTGGTAATCGAAGTACAGAACACCAAGAGATGTTTAAAGAGTTAGTGCTTAATATCCTACTACTTCCTTAAGTCATTTAGTTGTATTTAAGTATTTGCTAAATACTCTAAATCCCCAATAGGCACTCGGCAAATAAACCATAATGTCAATAATCATAAACCAAATTGGATGAGGTGTTAATATCACTCTTATGATACCCATAACAAGCATAAATGCTCCAATAAAAAGGGCTAATTTTTTCTGATGATTTAAAGCGATTTTACTTGCCGTCAATGCTCCGGAGAATGATCCAATGATGTGAGCTATAATTACTATTATGAAAGCTCCGATAGGTAAAGAAGACATATATTCTTTCATAGCGTCCATATCTGAAGGATTAATATCTTCTGATATAGGGAATAGACTACTATTGATATTATAAACAAAATATGTCGCCAAAAAAGCCACAAATAAACCGGTGATTACGGCTATAATGTTTCGTGCCATTATTGATAATTTTAATATCCTAAAGCAGTGTCATCAGCTCTTCTATCGGCGGCAATTTCTAACTTTCCATCAGCTCTCTTTATTATTGTTTCTATTTTGCCAATTAAACCAGACCCACCAGTAACCTCTGCTCGAGACTTCAAAGTATGTCCCATATCACTTAATGATTTTATCATATCATCGCTAAAGCAATCAGGTTCGTAAAAGGTGGCATCAGGGAGCCACTGGTGATGAAAACGGCATGCTTGAGTAGCTTCCGTTGCATCCATTTCAAAATCTAAAATGTTGACGATAGTCTGAAAAACTGATGTGATTATTGTTGACCCGCCAGGAGTACCAACAACAATTTTTAATTCTTGATCCGAATTAAGTACGATAGTTGGAGTCATCGAACTGAGCATTCTTTTGCCAGGTTGAATTTTATTAGCTTCATTACCAACTAATCCAAAATAATTTGGAACTCCTGGTTTTGCGCTAAAATCATCCATTTCATTATTTAGGAAAAAACCCGCTCCACCTACAACTACTTTAGATCCGTATCCTGTATTGATAGTTGTTGTTACCGAAACTGCATTCCCTTTTTCATCTACGATTGAAAAATGAGTCGTCTCTTCGCTTTCATATGGTACAGGAGTTCCAGCTTCTATATCACTACTCAAAGAAGCTTTTTGAGGGTCGAAAGTGGACATCCGATCATTATTATATTCATCAGTAATTAGACCTTCTAATGGCACATTATAGTAGTCGCTATCTCCGAGATGTGTTGCTCGGTCAGCATAGACTCTCCGTTCCGCTTCAATCATAAGATGGATCGCTTCTTTGGAATGAAATCCATAGTTGCCAATATCATAAGGCTCTATACTGCCTAGTAATTGCTGTAAGGCTATACCTCCACTTGATGGAGGAGGCATAGAGATTATTGTATTTCCTTTATATTGACCGATTAGGGGTTTTCTCCATTTAGCTTCATAGTTAGAAAGATCTTCATGAGTAATGATTCCTCCTCCTCTCTGCATCTCAGCTACTATACTATCAGCAACCCATCCTTTATAGAATCCATCAAATCCATTGTCTCTTATAGCTTCCAGTACCTGAGCTAATTCAGGTTGTTTAAGGATTTCTCCAGGGAGCCATTCCGAATTTTTAACAAATCTGGAAGGTCTTGTATTTACTTTTTCGAATCGCTCTTTATAGCGATTAAGGGCTTTTGCCTCTCGAATGGTAAGTTCGACACCATTTCGTGCCAATTCTATTGAGGGGTTTAAAAGTTTAGACCAATCTTTAAGTGCGCTGTATTTGTCAAATGCCTCTATCATTCCGCTGACAGTACCTGGCACACCTGAAGCCAAATGTCCATTGGTGCTTAATCCTTTGATTACATTTCCTTCTGGGTCGAGATACATGTCTTTATGTGCAGCTCCTGGTGCCATTTCTCTAAAATCTAATGCATCTGTTGTGCCATCAGCATTTCTTAAAACCATGAATCCTCCTCCTCCAATGTTGCCTGCTACAGGATAACAAACTGCCAGAGCAAACTGTGTTGCTATTGCTGCATCTACGGCATTACCTCCTTCCTCGAGTATCTCTAATCCAATTAATGATGCTGCTGGATGTGCGCTCGCAATCCCCGCATGATCAGCAACAGCTTCTTTCTTTATTTGGTCTTGAATACTTACTTTATTAATGGTCGGTTCTGAGCAAGAATGCCACAATAAGTTCAATAAAAGAATAGTGTATATAGGAATGAGTAAAGTTTTCATTTATTTCAGATATATGCGTTGAAATTAAACTTTTGGAGGGATAATGTTTCTAAAATGACCGTTCATTTGAATTTTTTTTCTGAGCTCTTCCATTTCTTTAACTTTTGGAATCATCTGATTGAGATGTTCTATCATATACCTTTGACGATCTACCTCTGCTGATATTTGTAAGAACTCGTATTCTTGTTGGATACTAAAACCTACCTTATTAGCTATCTCGAATGTCGAAAACGTTTTATTTAAGGGTTGAGGAAGATCGTTAATTTTCATATATCGATATAAGTCCTTAAGTAGCTCTTTAATGATCGTATATTCAGATTCTTGTCCATCGATATCCCAGTAAGGTTCTAATATAAATCCCCCTGGGTAAAGTTTGCTTGGATATTTTTTTACGTATCTAACTATTTTGATTGGGCATAATCCTTTTATCACTATATCCATTCTCCCATCTGGGTAGGTCATAGCTATTTTTGTCACTTCGACTTTAGTACCATATTCTAATGCTTGATCATCTTTGTAATAAGGAATACAGAATTCAATATTATTCTGAGTTGCATCTTTAATGAGCTGTCGGTATCTGGCTTCGAAAATGTGCAAGTTTAAATTTTGACCAGGAAATACTACTAACTCTAAAGGAAATAATGCGACTAATCTTAAATCTTCCATATCTTGCTTATTAATTCTTAGAGACCCTACAATTGTACTAATTAGCCATTTAATTTTCTTAAACAATGCCTGTAAATATTCCAGAATCGGATCGAAAAAGAGTAGTGATTGTAGGAGCGGGATTTGGAGGGCTTACATTGGCAAAAAAACTGAGTAAAAAGAATTTTCAAGTTGTTCTGATTGATAAAAATAACTTTCATCAGTTCCAACCATTGTATTACCAAGTGGCCATGTCCGGATTAGAGCCTTCGTCCATTAGCTTTCCTCTTCGAAAAGCTTTTCAAAGGTCACCTAATATTACTATAAGGGTAACTGAGGTAACTGAAATCAGAACAGATAAAAATCAACTTATTACTCCTCTGGGTTATGTGAACTATGATATATTAGTTTTAGCCTACGGGACTCAGTCAAATTATTTTGGTAATAAGAAGTTTGAAGCATACAGCTATCCTCTAAAATCTGTTTCCCAAGCCCTTTATGTAAGAAATGAAATTTTATCGGATTTGGAAGATGCATTAATCACCAGAGACTATGAATCGCGTCAAAAGTTTTTAGATATAGTGATTGTTGGAGGAGGACCCACTGGTGTTGAAATGGCTGGAGCATTAGCTGAAATGAAGAATTATATCTTGCCAAAGGATTATCCCGAATTGGATACATCCGAAGTAGATATCTATTTAGTACAAGGTGCCAAAAGGTTGTTGCCAGGTATGTCTGAATATGCCTCTGAAAAAGCGCTTAAATGTTTGACCGATATTGGAGTAAATGTAAAGATAGGTTGTCGAGTTATTGATGTAGATCAAGATTTTGTCTATCTCAATGATGATTCTAAAATTAGAACAAGAAAGGTAATATGGGCCGCTGGAGTAAAATGTCCTAAAATGAAAGGATTAGCTGAAAGTACCTATGGGAGAGGGAATAGGTTATTAGTTAATGATCAGCTAAAAGTAATGAACTATGATAATATTTTCGCTATTGGTGATATATCATTGCTTATTTCTAAAGATTGGGAGCATGGGCATCCTCAAGTAGCACAAGTGGCTATTCAACAAGCAAAACATTTAGCTAATAACTTAATAAAGAAACGTGAGGATAATTTTGTGTATAAAGACTTGGGAAGTATGGCCACAATAGGTCGAAATAAAGCCGTTGTCGAATTGCCAAGCTTTAAATTCTCAGGATTTTTTGCATGGGTGGTATGGTTGTTTGTGCATATACGTGCCTTAGTGGGTGTGAGAAATAGGGTAGTAGTTATGTTGAATTGGTTTTGGAGTTATATCACCTATGATCAGTCTTTAAGGTTGATTATAAGACCCTATAAAAAGAAATATTATGAAGAAAATGGCCATGAAGAGTTGAATTCATGACCATTATATCTTTATAAAATTATTTGAATCTTATGAAGATCAGTGATTAGTAAACTAAATTGATTATTAATTTAAATTCATCACTGATCGTTTTATCACCAAGATTGTCAAAGAATTTTCCTGAACCATACTTTATGTCATATTTAGTTCTATCAATGACTATAGTAGCTTGAGCACTATTATCTTCAAAAGTACTTTGAAAAGTAATTGGTTGAGTGATTCCTTTTATTTCTAATTCTGCAGTTATGTGTGCGATGTCGTCAGTATAGTCAACATTAGTTATCTCCATATAAGCCGTGTTATAATTAGAGACAGAAAAAAAGTCGTCAGATTTTAGATGACCCAATAATTTATTTCCCCATTCACCCTGTAGGTCATCGACTGTAATTGAGGTCATATCCATAGTGATAGAACCTCCGATAAGTAAACCATCATTAAACATTAATTGTCCACTTTTTAACGATACTGTGCCGTTATGTTTGCCAGTGATTTTTTCTCCAATCCATTCTATTGTACTTTCTTGGGTGTTAATATCTAAGGCCACTTCTTCGTTTTCGGCTTGAGAATAAACTAATGAAGTTATTCCTACGCTCATTAGAATAAATAATAAAATCTGTTTCATAAAATCTATTGTTTTGTTATTTGATGTTTAAACAACGAATAGTTAAAATGGTTGTTATGAGTTAGAAATTTATCTCTGTTAATTATCTAAGATCGAAAATGGAAGTCTCGCTTGAGGGGTTTCGCAGGATGATTCTATATAGTTAATGTAATCCATAAGCTCTTTACTTAACTTATTGTCAATTGAAGAACTATTATTTAGCCAAGATTGGGCATTAGTTTCCTTTAAGACATCGGAAATAAGCTCTTCATAAAAGGATTTTTTGATAACTGGGTATTGTAACAATTTGTATTCAGACAGCCCTGATAGGTCTGCTGCAATTTCAATTGCATTATCTAAGGTTCCTAATGTATCTACAAGACCAATTTTGATGGCATCTAAACCACTCCAGACTCTCCCTTGTGCAATCTCATTTACTTCTTCAATTGTCATTCCACGTCCTGATGCTACTTTGTCCAGAAATTGTGCATAAATTCGCTCTGTATTATTCATTAGCTTTATGTTGTCTACATCTGATTTTTGAGTCATCAAAGAGTATATGAAGGCATGATTAGATGTACTTATAGTATCCCAATTGATCCCCAAATTGTGTTCGAAAAATTTATTAAGGTTAGGAATCATAGAAAAAACTCCAATTGAACCCGTAAGTGTTGTAGGTTCTGATACTATTTTATCTGCACCACATGCAATATAGTATCCTCCTGAAGCGGCATAAGTGCCAAATGAGGCAATAACAATTTTACCTGACTTTTTTATGTCTTCTATTCTTTTCCAAAAAAGATCTGATGTAAATGCGCTTCCTCCAGGCGAATTAACACGCAAAACCAACGCTTTTATTTTTTTATTGTTTTCAATTTTATCTAGCCATTGATTGTATCTGTCCATACTGACTTCACCTTTATTCTCACCTGTATGAGCTATAGTACCTTCTGCATAGAGAACCGCAATTCTGTGATCTGCTGATTTTTTAATAATAGGATTTTGATCAAGGTATTCTCCTAATGTAACGTATTCTGGGCTGCTGTCATTAATGATAGATCCTAGCCGTTCTTCGAACTCGCCCCAGTACATTACATGATCTACTAATTTTAATTCTAAAGCCCTTTCTGCATAATCTGCTTTATAATTAATTATTATATCGCTCACCATTTCAGCAGGAATACTCCTATTTTTCGCAACTATCTCGACAATACTATTCTGATAATCCATCAGATATTCTTTTGTCTGAAATCTATTTTCTTCAGAAGATTCTGATCGGTAATAAGGCTCAATGGCACTTTTATATTTGCCCGCATAATATACGTCAAACTCAATTTTACTTTTTGAGCTAAAGTTCTTAAGGTAGGGTATAGCTACCCCAAAACCTTTCAGATCTATAAAACCATTTGGGTTGAGGAATATAGAGTCAGCCACACTGGCTATAACAAAACCACTTTGAGTAAAATAATGTCCATAGGCGTGAATAAATTTACCTGATGACTTGAATTCATCTAACACTGTTGCAATATATAAGGCTGCAGTTGTATTTAAGTAGCATTCTTCGGTTTGAAGGAGAATACCTTTTATTTTATCATCGGTTTTAGCTTTTCTGATAAGCCGGGCAATATCATTGAGTCCGATACTCGTTGGAGCTTCGAAATCGTATGGAGAAGACATGACATTATCGGTCAGTTCTGGAGTGATTCCATCCAATTTAATATGTAAAACACTATTGTTTGGAGTGGTAATTTGGGGCTCAGTTGAGAGACCAATAAACATGATAATCAAAAAAAGTGTTAAAAAAGCTAAAATAGTGCCTAGGCAGGATGAGGTTACTAGCTTTAAAAACTGTCTCATAAGTGTAGAATTGTATTTTTATAAAAACTAAAGGGCAAAAATAAGCATAAGGTTAGGGTATATCATTGATATAATACTAATCAAAGCTGAAAATATCGGGTTTTGTTTTGTGAGCAATCTAAATATCGTTTCTTCTTTATAAGTAGTTGGAGATCTTATATCCTACTCACTGCACTCTGTGTCTTTTCATACAGTACATTGCTCAATTCTCAAATACAAGTTCAAACAAGTAACAATGAAGATCTCAGCATTGACTATTTGATTGAGTCCGTCTTTCTCGGAAATGGAATACAGATAAATTCGATAAATAGGATAGGAAGTGGGAAATCCATTGGACTATTTACCAATGGCGCATCAGATATTAATCTTAGTCAGGGATTGGTACTTTCAACTGGTTCAGTAAGTAGTATCGATAAACCCAATTCAAGTAATAGTACGGGAGACACTGCGGATGAGGATTTTGTAGTTTCGGACCCTGATCTGCAAGCACTTACCGATAATGACATAAAAGAAGTCACTGGAATAGAAATAGAGTTTGTTGCGCAATCTAGCGATTTGGAGTTTAGATATGTATTCGCCTCTGAGGAGTATCCTGAGTTTACATGCTCAAAGTTCAATGATATTTTTGCATTTTTCATTGATGGACCTAATCCAAATGGAGGCAATTACGATAAAGAAAATATTGCTTTAGTTCCTGATCCTTCTGATCCAACAGGAAATACATTTACTGATTTTCCGGTATGGACCAACAGCGTGAATAGTGGTATAGTAGGGGATGGAACAAATGGTGAATCTTGTGATAAAGATGATGAATCCTTGATGTTCAGTCAATATTATAATGACAACACAGGTAGTCTGACATTTACGTTTGACGGATTTTTAGACGTATTTAAAGCAAAAGCCCAATTAATACCTTGCCAGACGTATACAATCAAAATTATAATAGGAGATAATAACGATTTTGATTTTGATAGTGCAGTTTTTTTAGAGGCGAAAAGTCTGAGCACAAGGAATTATCAGTATTACGTTGACGCAGGAGTGAACAATACCTTATACGAAGGATGTAATAAAGGGAAAGTCGGGATAAGATTTGATCAACCTGTCACAGAACGAACAGTTATTCCTTTAGAAGTTACTAATGGTTCTAATTCTGCTGTCCTTGACGAAGATTATTCCATTTCCTCTAATCAGTTTGTGATTGAGCCTGGACAATCTACAGCGGAAATAGAAATTAATGTATTTGATGATGGGATAGCAGAGTCCGTTGAGTACTTACGGATAGGAGATAATTCAAATGGTTGTACAGCTGAAGAGTTAGTGGTTTTATTTCAAGATAATCCAATAGAAAGTTCGTTTGTTGATTTTAAAGATGCATCAGTATGTATTAACGAGACCTTATTTGATGTAAACTTGCCTAATAGGGAGGAGAGGTATTTGGAGTACAATTCGTCATTTTCTATTAGAGAGTTAGGAACGAGTAGTTCTCCAGAAGTAGTTATACCTATATCTCTCGATAATATCGAACAGGTTGCTTTCAATCAGATATTTTCTGAGCTATGTATTGATGGGTTTACCCATGAAGATTTATCAGAAATAGAAATTTTAATTCAATCGCCAGATGGGAGAATTGCTAAATTGGTCAGACAGGGATCATTATCTGGAAGTTCTTTTGGGGAAAGATTTTGTATAGAACAGAGTGAAGAGGTAGCTTTTTTGTTAGATCGATTTGATGACGCAGTTATAAATGGTATTTGGAATATTCTCATTCGAGATCAGGTGATCAATTCTAATAGAGGAAGTATAGACAGATGGAGCTTACGATTAGATAACCCCAATTATTTTGATTATTCACTTACTACATCTAATGGAGGTGTATTTGATCCAACAACGCCACTGACATCAGATCTTGAAATAACAATTGCGGCTACTAATTTAGCAGGTTGTACTTATAGTAATGTGGTATCAATTTCAGTGATTGATGATATAGTGTCCCCAACTGACTTGACATGTACTGAGATAGATAGGGATATCCTTCAATTTAGCTGGAGTCATATAAATAATAATATTCATTTTGAGGTCAATGTGGGTGATGGATGGGTTGAGATAGGAAATGTATTTACCCATACAGTCTCTGATTTAGCTGCCAATCAGACAGTACCCTTTGCTGTCAGAGCTATAGGAGGAAATTGTTCAAGTGCTGAGGCCGATTTGGTATGTGGTACTCCGCAATGTATTGAACCTGAGATAATAATAAGTCGTCGTAGTAATAATACAAGTGCTTGTGAGCCCAATGGCTTGTTTGAATTGAGATCCACAAACACTAAAGGCCCTTATACTTATAAAGTAGATGGGGTTGATGTAGCGTCAAATATTATTGATGGGTTAACAGAAGGAATCTATGAAGTAGAAATTATAGATGGATATGGATGTAATTCAATAACTCAAGTGAACATTGAGGGAATTCCGCAAGTTGAATTAGAGCTTGAAGTCTTCGACGCATTTTGTGGCCAACAAGGTTTTATTGATTTATTTGTAACTGGAGGTACTCCACCTTACACTTTTCTCTGGAGTACTAACTCTACTGAAAGAAATGTCAATGGCTTAGATGCTGGTGATTATACAGTAATAGTAAGGGATCAAAGCGGCTGTGAGTTTGTTGAGACTGTTTCTATTCGTCAATCATCTGCTTTGGAGATTAATAATATTCAGACTATAGATCCTTCTTGTTTTAATACCTCTGATGGCTCAGTTACTTATAATGTGAGCGGAGGTGCATCTGATCAGCCATTAGATATAATAATCACAGATAGTGATGATCAAATGATTGCCGATCCAATGGGCCTTTCTTTTGGAAAGTATCGTATCGAAGCGACGGATATGTATGGTTGTATTAGCATTGATTCATTTATCATCAATAGACCTGATAGCATTGTTATTGATGAGGTAATTGCCCCCCCTGCATGTTCTTTTGTGAGCGATGGGCGAATTGAACTTAATATTTCTGGAGGAACTGGCCCTTACGAAATAAGCTGGAACAACGGGATAATCAATCAAGATATCTTGGATAATGTTGCAGCTGGTACTTACGAGGTATTGATAACGGATAGCAATGGTTGCTCAAATAGCAAAGTAATAGAACTTGAGGCAATTGAGAATCCAATCATCGAATATGAGGTATCGCAGATTTCATGCTTTGACGAATCTGATGGTAGTATAAACTTATCATCAACAAATTCTCAATTATCTGTTGAGTGGGAGGATGGTACATTTGATTTGTTAAGAACAGGATTATCTGCAGGAACTCTCTGCGGTAGGGTGTTTACCCAAAGTGGTTGTTACATTGATACTTGTTTTACCCTTATCAATCCTCAATCTATATCAGTAGAGGCTTTGGTGCAAAATAATATTTGCTTCGGATTTAGTGATGGAAAAATTGAATTAGATATTGATCAAGGAACAGGCCCATATGTCGTTGAACATATAGGAGTAATAACAGAAACCGAAGGAGCTTATATCGTTGATAATTTGTCTACTGGAATGCAAGAATTCAGAATTACTGATTCCAAAGGTTGCTCGATTTCATCAAGTTTCAATATTGATTCAGCACCCGAGGTGATGATAAGTGCAGAGATAGTAAATAATAGTTGTAAAGGCGATGAGCTCGGTAAAATATCACCTTCAATTGTAGGAGTATCAGGTATAAGTTCTGTTTTGTGGATAGGACCTGATTCAACAGAATATTCGACGCTCTCCTTATCTAACTTAGGGTCAGGAGAATACTTTTATCAGATAACTTCTGTCGAGGGCTGTAGCTATTCAAGATCATTTGAGGTTACAGAACCTGCTGATGCTCTTTCTGCAGATTTTACTTTAAATGACTTAAGCTGCTACAATTCGAGTGATGGTACCATTAATGTTACTGCTTCAGGAGGTATTGGATCGAAATCATTCGAGATCAGTAGTGGTCAAGTATCAAATAATGGAATATTTGAAGGTCTCAATGCTGGTATATTTGATGTGACGGTTTCGGATGAATCTGGTTGTACATTCGTTATAGAAGATATTGAAGTAATTGAACCAGTACCTTTTAGTATTGATTTAAGTGTGGATACTATTGCATATGAATTTCAAGATTTAGATTTAAATGTGGAGATTATAGGATCTCAGGGAGAGGTGGATTTGTTTTGGGATAGCGACCCAATAGATCAGCTACCATGTACTAATTGTGACAGTGTGACTATCATTGCTTTAGAAAATACTCTGGTAGTTGCAGTGGAGGCTATTGATGATAATGGATGTGAAGCCTATGATGAGAAAAAGATATTTATACAAAGGGCCAACCATGTAAGTATTCCAACTGCCTTCACACCTAACGGAGATAATGCAAACGATCAACTTTTTATGTATGGCACACCGGGTGCAATTATCAGGGTGTTTAGTGTATATGACAGAACTGGAGTTCGACTTTATTATGATCAAGACATAGAAGTTAACACTGAGTCTAAAGGATGGGATGGGATTTTTAAAGGATCCCCAATGCCAGCAGGGGCTTATATGTGGACGGCAATTGCGGACTTTGTAGATGGAAGGTCTGAAACTTTTTCTGGATCAGTTCAATTGATAAGGTGATATGAAGAATTGGTACATAATATTCATCATATCCTTATTATTCGGACTCTCAATCGATCAGACATTAGGTCAGGATGTGAGATTCAATAATATAAATAGTGATTTGATTTCTGTATCACCGGCTTTATTGACCTTTGAATCTTACTCTTTGCAAGCTGGAGCAAACTATAGACAAGCTATCAATTTGTCTAGCACTCGTGGAGGAACTAATCCAACCATAGCAAGTATCAATCGTCTTTATTCAGTATTTATACAAAAAGGGTTACTAATCAACGGAAAGGATAAGTTTAACTTTCAGGCGAGAATTTCTTCAGATAATCCTACTAATGGTGTCGTCAAAAGAACAGATCTCGAAGGTACCATTGGTATGACAAAAGTACTTTCGACGAACGGCAAAAGCACTCACCAGTTATCTATTGGAACTACTATAGGTTTTCATAATATCAGTCCAACGAATAATTCCTTTTGGTTTGGATCTCAATATGATGTTGAGAATCAGAGAGTAAATTTAGGATTGCCGTCTGGAGAGATTTCTTTAGATAGATTAGTCGGAAGGTCAGCTTTAGATTTATCTATTGGATTAGATTGGTTAAGTCATTTTGAAAATGTAGGAACTTTTAGATTCGGGGCTTCTATCTTTCACTTATTGCCGTACAATCAATCTATATACGATAATGGAAATTTGATGATATCACGGAGGTATACGGGATATTCTAATTTAAATCTCGATATAAATAGTGCGACACATATGATATCAACCATTATAGGAGAGTATCAAAATCCATTTATTACAGCTACATGGAGAAATATGATCTTGTTTGATGTTAAATCCAAAGTAGAAATGTCTTACGGTTTCGGATTAGCGCCAAGATGGGTAGATAATTTTGATGTATTTGGTTTAGAATCAATTGGTCTGTTTACATTAATTAATATTCCAAGTTGGCAGTTGGAGTTATCTTATGATATTGGAGTAGGGGATATAACTCGGTTTACGGATAGTCGAGGCAATATTGAAATCGGAGCGAAATATTTATTTGGTCGTATCTCTGAAAGATATACCTTGCCTAAATTTTTATAAATTCAAACTATTAGACTGACTCTGTGAACCCCTGGGTTATAAGGAGACGAGATGATATGTTTTATAGCGTCGTAATGCTGTTCCTCCTGCACAAAGTCAATTGTATTTAGATCAATGATTACTACTGGGAAGGTGAGAATATTGCGAAAATATTCAAAATAAGTATTCTGTACGCTCAATAAATATTCAGGTTTTATAAGTTTCTCATACTCTCTCCCTCTTAATTCAATAAAGTGTTGAAGTGTAGGGACATCTCTATGAAAATATACCAATATATCTGGTTTGGGAAATGGCTTGTTAAGGACAGTCCAAAGTTTGATAAATAACCTATATTCTTCTTCAATAAGATTATTCTTGGCGAATAAAAGGGATTTAACGAATGAATAGTCGGCTATGGTAAATTGTCTAAAGAGGTCTTTGTGTAGTAACTTTCTTTGGAGTTGTTTATATCTCTCAGTCATAAAGAACAACTCTACAGAGAATGCATACCTTTCTTTATCATTATAAAATAATGGCAAGAATGGGTTGTCATTAAATTCTTCTAAAATTAGCTCGCACTCATATTCTTCATTGATCATCTGTGTGAAGGAAGTCTTCCCAGAACCGATATTACCTTCTATACAGATGTAGTTATATGGAATATTAAGTTTGTTCATTAGCATTTAATACAATTACTTCACTGTTATCTGTACACTCTTGGACTAATTCTTCAATGGTTTTATTAAATACTGGGTGAATATAATGACCCGCAATTTCAGCCAAAGGTATTAAGGTAAAATTTCTTTCGTGCAATCTTGGATGAGGTACTTCTAAGTTTTTCTCCTCATAGATCTCATCGTTATAAAATAGTATGTCAATATCAATAACTCTCGGGCCATATTTGGTGGTTTTTTGCTTGCCTAATAATCCCTCTATTTTTTGAGTAGAAGCTAAAACCTCATAACATGTGAGTTCTGTCTCAATCAGTATGATTTGATTTAAGAATATTTGTTGGTCCTTTTCTCCCCATGGTTCTGTTTTGTATAGTTTTGACTGAGCTATCATTGGTCCTAATGTTTTGATACACAGGAATTTAGCCTTTTCAAGTGCAGCTAACGAATTTCCCTTATTGGAACCCAATAACAAATAACAAAATTTAATCATGTATATGTCGGACTTTTGTCAATTATAAATTTTATTAGGTAGGGGTGATACTAACAAATCATTGTCTTTTAAATGGAAATGATATTGTTTGACGAACTTGATAAATATGTCAATTTCGACAAATAATAAACCCTAAAAAGCTGATTGCTTATAAAGATAGGTCAAACAGTTTTTGATTGCTCTTTTATATGAAATACTATGAATAAGAGGTCAGCTTAATCTACTGACCTCTTTTTTATTTTATCCTTTTTTGATATCTGCTAAATATTTAGATAATTCTTTCTTAACATATGGAAACAAGAAAAACAATCCAATCATATTAGGAAAGACTAATCCTAAAATCATCGCATCCGAAAAGCCCCAAACCGATTTCATATTGGCTGCCGCTCCAATCACCACAAACAATAAGAATGTTATTTTATAGATAAGATCAGATGCTTTGCTTTTACCAAATAAGTACATCCATGATTGTAGCCCATAGTACGACCATGAGATCATAGTAGAAACTGCGAACAGTACAACACAAATAGTTAAGAAGATATTTGAGAATGGAATAAAGGCAGCAAAGGCTTTGGTTGTTAATCCAGCTCCCTTTACCTCTACACCATCTATTAGTACTCCACCATTTCCAGCATCGCCGTATTCAAATGCGCCTCCAGAATTGTACATTATAATCACTAAAGCTGTCATAGTACAAATAACAACAGTATCTATAAATGGCTCTAATAGAGCTACTAATCCTTCTGAGGCTGGATATTTTGTTTTAACTGCAGAATGTGCAATAGATGCAGATCCTGCACCAGCTTCATTTGAAAATGCAGCTCTTCTAAATCCTAAAATCAATACACCGAATAAACCTCCAAGTCCAGCCTGAGGATTAAATGCATTTTTAAAGATTAGCCCAAAAGCATCATCTATATATGAAAAATTAGAAAGAATGATGTACATACAAGCCAACATGTAAATTCCTGCCATGAATGGTACGATCTTTTCGGTTACTGAAGCAATTCTTTTGATACCTCCAATAATTATTATTCCAATAAAAAAGGCCAGAACCAATCCGATTATAGTTCCAGCATTAGAAGATTCCATCCCCAATAGTGAAGCTAATTCTTGAGCAGCTTGATTTGATTGAGCCGCATTGCCCCCTGCGAAAGAAGCAAAAATGCAAAGCACTGCAAAAAGTCCTGCTAAGGCTTTACCTAATGTCACATAACCAGCTTCTTTTAATCCTTTGGATAGATAATACATTGGCCCGCCATATACGGTCCCATCTTCTCCAACATCTCTATATTTTACCCCTAAAGTACATTCTACAAACTTTGACGACATACCTAATAAGCCACAGATGATCATCCAAAAGGTCGCACCTGGTCCTCCGATTGCAATAGCCAATGCTACTCCCGCTATGTTACCATTTCCTACAGTGCCTGATACCGCAGTGGCTAAGGCTTGAAAATGACTCACTTCCCCTTCCTTACTTTCATCTCTGATCGTGTCGACTATATCTCCACTATCTGTGTTAACCGCTACTTTGTCATGTAAACCGTGACCCTCTACATCATCGTATTTCCCTCTTACTACGTTTATGGCTGTCTTAAAGTGTCTTATATTAACAAAACCAAATGCAATAGTGAAAAATAAAGCGCCGACCACAAGTAAGATCAAAACAAGTGGTATACCGGCTATTTCAACAAATACTATGTCCTGACATAATTGAGAGAATGGAGCAAAAGCTCGGTCTATTTTAACATCAAGCCCTTCTGATTGAGAAAAAACTGACATAGGAATAACCAGTGCCGTAATTATTGATATTAAAGGTCTAATTATATTCATTGACTTTGTTTATATGATTGTAATTTGATCGTAAGATATTCATCTAAGACTATTTAGACAAATTGATTTTGATGGCTCAAATTTTAGATGGAGCGAGAATAGGTATTTATAGCTGTTATTGAACTACACACAGATTAAGATACTCAAGTAAACATTTACACGTTCTTTTCATTAGTAACTTGGACTTGTAGTTAATATCGTCATACAACTTCCATAATTCATTACTATTAATGATCTCTAATCTAACTATTCGTAAAAAACGGTTTACTTTATGCAATAAATCCGAAGAATTGCAGTCTGGTCATTTTGAATTAAAAGATGGTATTAACATTGAAATATTCTTTGAGATTAACGGTATAGCAGAGGTTTGGGACACTTTATCTTTGCAAGAGCACTTTGCCAGCAGTGCATATCTTAGGACTATAGAGAAAGATAGCCCAGAAAATTTGCAGCATATATATGTGCTCATAAAAAGGGATAATGTTTATATAGGATGTCTCTTATTACAATCATTGGTGCTCAATTTTAACGATAGTTTTAATTATGAGAATTATACTACCAATCGAACCTGGGCGTCTAAGACTTGGCAAAGATTGAGACAAAAAATAGTTGGATCTTTCAAATTTAGAATGCTCACGGTTGGGAATCTATATTTAACAGGTCAATATGGCTTTAACTTTATTGACAATTCTCTTGCCTTAGATTGGCAATTTTTAATTGTAAATGACATAATTCTCAGATTAAAAAAGGAGTTGTGTGCTACGTCATATCGATTTTCAGGTGTTTTAATGAAGGATTATTTCGAAGGAGAAGAATTAAAAGATCCTTCTAAATTTGGTTTTACTCCTTTTGAGATTGATCCTAATATGATTCTTAATTTAAGGAAATCTTGGAACTCGTTTGATGATTACTTGCTTGATATGAGATCCAAATATAGGATCAGAATGAAAAACGCCTTAAAGAAATTTAAAGGTATAGAAAGGCGGAAATTGGAATTGACCGATATTATCGAGTTAAACAGTAATATGTATCAATTGTACTCTGAAATTCTTGAAGGATCCGGATTTGTTTTGGTAAAGGGAGAAAAAGAATATTTTATAAATCTGAAGCAAGAGTTAAAAGATAACCTTAGAGTGGTGGGGTATTTTTTGAAAGATGAGTTAGTGGGTTTTTATTCTTGGACTTTGGACAATAAAAAAATGGATTCTCATTTCATTGGGGTAAAGTCAAATTTGAATCTAAGACACCAGATCTATTTGAATATATTAATGGACTTGGTGAAAGATGCAATTCATGAAAAGGCTGAAACACTATATTATTTTAGGACTGCACTTGAGATAAAAAGTTCAGTTGGGGCGATTCCATATCGTATGCTATGCTATTTTAGACATAATAGCTCTTTGATTAATAGACTAATACCTATAATTTTTAAATATTTTGTACCCCAACAACATTGGAAGCAAAGACACCCATTTAAATCTATGAAAGATTAGTTAATTATATCTCTTGGTATCTCATAATTAAAGGCAATTCGTGAAGGTCGCTTATAACTTCTACTGATAGAGTTGGGTGTTTTTCTTGACTAAGGTCTTCCAGCTTATAAGTCGAGTTAAGATTAAGGATAAAAAGGCTACTAAACAAAACTAACACAGCGGCAGCCACAGACATTAATGAAATCATACTTTTTACTTTATTATGACGATCTCTTCGATTTAATCGAGCATCGAGATCTCTCCACACATGGTCTTTGATCGCAATGCGCTTACTTGTTTCACCTTCCTTAAAGAGTTGATCTATTGATTTCATTACAAGGCTAATTTATAATTCAATTTTTTTTTGAGTAATAATTGGAGTTTTCTTCTTGCTAAGATCAATTGAGATTTAGATGTGTTTATACTAATGTTTAGTATTTCAGCTATTTCTCGATGTTTATATCCTTCAATGACATAGAGGTTAAAAACAGTTCTATACCCATCAGGAAGCGAATCTAACAAGCTTAGTATTTCTTCATATCCTAATTTATCTTCCCAATCTACTTTTATATCTTCAGTTAATTGGTCAATAGACAGTGTTAATGAGAAATTCTTATTTTTCCTAAGCTCCATTAAACATTCATTAATAACAATCCTTTTCATCCATCCCTCAAAGCTCCCTTGACCGTTATAATCATTAATCTTTGTGAATATTTTATAAAAAGATTTGGAAACGATGTCTTCAGCAGTATGACTGTTCTTGATATAACGTTGAGCAATAGAATAGAATATTGGTGCATATTGAATAAATAATTCGTTTTGCGCTATTCTGCTGTTGCTTTTGCATTTTAAGATGATATGAGAAAGTTTCATTTCTGTCACATATGTAAGATGCAAATAATTATTAAATGGTTGGGTGCTAGTATATAAAAAGTGACCAACTGAAATATCTGTCGTCTTACAATTGTATTTTTTGGTATTTTAAGGTAAGATAAGCTCACAAATAGTTGTGGGCTTTTTTATGTTCAATTGTTTTACTCCTTAATTACATTCACATTCATTAAAATAATTTATGTTCATCATAAATTATTTTTGAATGTTCTATCTATACTATTTATTACTAATCCCACAGGCACTCTTTTATATTTATGCTGGTTTCATGCATTTTAAAAAGAGTTGGTTTTTTTATAAAATTACTCCTCCATTCCTCAAACCATATAAGGAAATAATCAATGTAGTAGTTGGTGTCGCAGAAATATTAGGAGGAATAGGTCTTTTAATACCTTTTAGCAGAGAATGGGCCGCTTGGGGTATTATTGCTTTATTGATAGCCGTTTTTCCTGCTAATATTTATATGTTAACCTCAAAAGGAGCTGGGATGAAAATACCTTTATGGCAATTAAAATTGAGGTTGCCCATACAATTGTTATTGATTATATGGGCTTACTATTTTGTACTGAATCCTATTTTTTGATAAAAGTTGGCAAAATAGAGTATACGTAAATTTTATATTGTACTTTGCTGATAAGTCGATATAATATATGGAAAGCAACAAGTCTGAACAACCTCAGTTCTCTGAGCGATATAAGGCATATGTACTACTGGCTCTAACAGGAGTATACACCCTCAACTTCATAGATCGCCAAATATTAGTCATCCTACAAGAATCAATTAAAGGCGAACTGGGACTTAGTGATACACAGTTGGGTTTATTGACTGGATTATCGTTTGCCCTATTTTATGTGTCCTTAGGCATTCCAATAGCGAGGTTTGCAGACCGTAACAATAGGCGCAACATAGTCTCGGCCTCACTTGCCATCTGGAGTTTGATGACAGCTATATCAGGATTCGCTCAGAACTTTGTGCAGTTGCTGTTGGCACGGATCGGAGTAGGAGTGGGCGAGGCAGGTGGAAGCCCTCCAGCCCATAGCATGATATCAGATTATTTTCCTCCAGAGAGAAGAGCTACGGCACTTTCCATCTATTCTATGGGGATCTACTTCGGTATACTGTTGGGATATATCGGTGGAGGACTCTTGGACGAACATTTTGGTTGGCGCATAGCACTTATGGTTCTTGGATTGCCAGGCATTATCTACGCATTGATATTGTTGTTTACGGTTAAGGAACCACCACGAGGACTATCAGATAATAAAGTTGGAGAGGAGGCTCCAGAAGAATCTTTCTGGGATGTGCTAAGATTGTTGATGTCTAAGAAAACATTCGTATTCCTCGCCCTGGCTTGTGGTATTCATACGATAGGTAACTATGGGGTAGGTAACTTTTATGCCCCTTTTTTAGCACGTATCCATGGCATGTCGGCTGGAGAGATTGGTACTTGGATGGGCCTCAGCGCTGGCATTGGAGGGATGGCAGGAACATTTTTAGGAGGATTCTTAGGGGATAAACTGTCTAAGGTAGATATCCGGTGGTATCTCTGGTTAGCAGTAGTGGCGGAACTGGCTAACTTTTTACCCTTTTCATATTCGGTATTCAGTGATGATACTACGATCGCCATTGCAGGATATTTCATATCGGCATTTATGACAGCAATTTACTTAGGTCCATGTCTGGCAGTCACTCATAATCTGATCGATGCGCATAAACGAGCTTTAGCTTCGGCCATTTTATTCTTGGTGCTAAATCTAATCGGATTAGGTGGCGGTCCATTGCTGATTGGAGCGGCCAGTGACTTTCTCAGTGCAGACTATGGTATCGAGTCATTACGCTACGCATTCTGCCTATGCTATATCACAGGATTGATTGCATTGGTGCTATTTTATCTGGCAGCTAAACATTATCCTAAGGAGCAAGCAGAGGTCCAATAGTTAGACTATATCATAGGAGTATAGCTCTGTGAAGATGGATTAAATGAAGCTTGAAATATAATTTTTAAGAGGATCCATAGAGATCTGCGTTAGTTTGTGTATTACTGTATATACTAAAGATGAAAATATGTGTTGAGGTCTAATCTAAAAGAAACAGCAACGAAGTTAGCGCCAATTGAATTTATTAAAACTCATAGATCCTATATGGTTAATATCAATAAAATTGACTCGTTAAATTTAAAGGAGTCGATAATGACAATTTGTGAAACTACCATACCTATAAGTAAACGAAATAGATCTATAGTCATAGAAAGGTTAGGGAAAATTCTATAGAGATTATTAATCAGAGCATAAATTAATAATTATGTTTTGGAGAAATAGAAGTTGGGTTCGAGCGGGCTATTCTTGGTAGCTTTTGATTATCAAGATGATTTTGTAAACTATACGACAGAGTTATAATTTCCGCTTAAAAACTATGATTATTGTTTTTACTTCTAAAATACCTCGTTGGCTCTGCTATATAGTTCCTTAACGGTCTATTCCTGATAATTTTTTGCACGGATATATATTCTGAGAATTGATGAGAAGTTGATAAGTATTGTCGTCTACTTATCATATTTTCTTAAAAATTAATCTGAAGTAGGGGGGGATTGTATTCTACCTGTCTTAAGGGTACAGCATAACTTCAAATGAAAACAATCACCCTAATGTTCCGTGAGGAACCTACTATTCTTTTGTCTGTATTAGACAAAGATCATGCTTCACAATGGATCAAGTCCTTGACCCATTTATATAATTTCAATACCCCTACACAATCGCTGTTACTATTAATTAATGACCTAATCATTAGTATTCTTAATTCATTGAAGTTGTCTGAATTAACTGATAATCAATTGATTATACGAAAATGAGATTAAGAAAGATTACAAGTATTCATACAATGACCATTTATAATAATAGATTAAACGTATTCGCAATGAAACGCTTGATTAAAAGCTTTGTACTATGTGGATTAGTGGCATTATTTGTTATGCCTCTATCAGCACAAATTAAAATGGGCGACAATCCAAACTCTATTGATCCTGCATCTTTGTTGGAATTAGAAAGTACCGATAAGGGATTTCTTTGGCCAAGACTGAGTACAGCACAGAGAGATAATATAAGTTTCCCTCCTAAAGGATTGACGATATACAATACTGATTTGGATTGTGTAGAAGTGAATATTGGAACAAAGCCTTCACCTCAATGGATATGCTTAAGACAAAATACTGATAATCAGAACATCTCAAATTTTGAGTTAAGTGGTAATGAGTTAACAATAGCTCTTGAAGGGGGTAATACTCAAACGGTTGACCTATCATCTTTGGTAATAGCCGACTCTGACGAACAGCAAATAGAGACTTTCGACCTTGATGGTCCCATTCTTACTATTACTTTAGAAAATGGAGGGACGAGATCAGTGGATTTATCAGATTATGATGGAATACAAGGTCCTGAAGGTCCAACTGGACCGCAAGGAGATAGAGGTGATGATGGTATTTCGGCATATGAAGTATGGTTAGGATTAGGAAATAGTGGAACAGAACAAGATTTTATTAATAGCCTAAGAGGAGCAGATGGTGTAAATGGACAAGATGGTGCAATTGGTGCTGACGGAGATGATGGATTATCTGCATACGAAGTATGGTTAGGACTGGGAAATAGTGGGACAGAACAAGATTTTATAGATAGTTTAAAAGGTGCAGATGGACAAGATGGCCCACAAGGTGATCAAGGACCAATTGGTCCAGCTGGCCCTGCAGGTGGAGATGGTGCCCAGGGTTTATCGGCTTATGAACAATGGTTACTTGAAGGAAATTTAGGGACTGAAGCTGAATTCTTAGAGAGCTTAATAGGAGATGATGGTAGAGATGGACAGCAAGGTCCACGTGGACCAGAGGGATTTCCAGGTGAGGATGGAATAGGAATTATCAATACAATTAATAATCAAGATGGAACTATAACTTTTGAATATTCAGACGGAAGTAGTTTTACAACATCAAGTTTGATTGGGCCGAGAGGGGCTAATGGAGTAGATGGTGCAGACGGTGTAAATGGTGTTGGTATTTCAACAATCGATAATAATGGAGACGGTACTTTTACTATCACCCTAACAGATGGAACAGTGTTTACTAGTGATGATCTAACTGGACCTGCTGGTCCAGCTGGATTAAATGGAAATGATGGACAGGATGGAGCAGACGGCGCTGATGGAGTTGGCATAGACAATGTAGTTCATAATGCGGATGGTACTATGACTTTATTCTATACTGATGGCTCATCTTATACAACAGGAGATTTAACTGGTCCCACAGGACCTGTAGGACCTACTGGTCCTCAAGGTGATCCAGCTACAGATGATCAGCAGATTACTGATTTTAGTTTGGACCCAGTAACTGATGTACTAACATTTACGCTCGAAAATGCCACTACAGAAACAATCGATTTAAGTGGATATTTAGATAATACTGATGATCAGCAGATCACAGCATTCAGCATGGATCCTGCTACCAACATATTGACGATAACCTTAGAAGATGGCGGGACACAAACTGTTGACTTAAGTGCGTTAAACAATGCAGGATCAGATGATCAGCAGATCAGTATTTCTGGTAATACTTTGACCTTAGAAGATGGAGGTACAGTAGATTTAAGTGGATATTTAGATAATACTGATGATCAGCAGATCACAGCATTCAGCA
>JAHDDE010000030.1:43213-43804 GCA_020629515.1 Saprospiraceae bacterium
TGGATCCTGCTACCAACATATTGACGATAACTT
Organism: Saprospiraceae bacterium; assembly: GCA_020629515.1. Taxonomy (GTDB): domain Bacteria; phylum Bacteroidota; class Bacteroidia; order Chitinophagales; family Saprospiraceae; genus GYS-P2D. Next base: position 43,247 of record JAHDDE010000030.1, read on the forward strand.
TAGAAGATGGCGGGACACAAACCGTTGACTTAAGTGCGTTAGAAGCTTTAACTTCCCTTGATACGGTTGGACAGACGATTCAATATACTGATGAAGATGGTAATACATTTATTGCGGATATTACAGATTTAGAGACATTAACGAGTTTAACTGATAATGGAGATGGTACATTTACATACGTAGATGAGGATGGAAACAGCACGACCTTCGATGCTGCATCATTAGAAACCTTAACCTCTATGGATACAGTTGGACAGACGATCCAATATACTGATGAGGATGGTAATACATTCATTGCAGACATCCGAGATTTAGAAAGTCTTACATCAATAGATACAGTAGGACAAACTATACAGTATACAGATGAAGACGGAAATGTATTTGTATCAGATATCACACAGTTAGAGACATTAACGAGTTTAACTGATAACGGAGATGGTACATTTACATACGTAGATGAGGATGGAAACAGCACGACCTTCGATGCTGCATCATTAGAAACCTTAACCTCTATGGATACAGTTGGACAGACGATCCAATATACTGATGAGGATGGTA
>JAHDDE010000031.1:0-34249 GCA_020629515.1 Saprospiraceae bacterium
AAATACGCCATATGACATGGCATTATCAGGGAATCGTTCCTTCGTCACGACTCCCGATATAGCCGATCCGTCAATAACGAACATAGTCCGACTCCTTCCAATCCCTGATTTTAGTGATTCGCAACTTTTAAGAAGTGGCTATATTTGAAGTCACTATACACTCTTCCAGTTTGATTAAATTGAAATTTTGTAAGATGCGGACTTACGCCCTTTTATTTTTATTTTTTTCTATCTGCAGTAATTTACTATCACAGGAAATATCGCAGATTCAGCAATTATTTGCCGTAGGTGATACGGTTTTTCCAAGTAATGATCAACTTGGTATCTCTGTAGCGATAGACGGAGAATGGGCGGTGGTAGGTTCTGATCTAAAAAAATTCGGGGATAATACTGCAGCAACTGGAGGGGCCAATATCTATCGCAAAGTAGGAGGAACCTGGAGCTTGTATAAGGAGTTACATGACCCTAATTTTACTGTTTCACTGGGATTTGGTCGGGCTGTAGATATCTCAGGAAACCTAATCATAGTCGGTACAACTCATGGTGACCAGGTCTATGCCTACCACAAAGATGAGGGAGGCACGAATAATTGGGGATTGATCAATGAGGAGATACGTCCGATGGATTGGGCTTCAGGAGATGGTTTTGGTCGTGCACTTGCATTACATGACAGCATATTAACCGTGTCAGCACCTTCAAATGATTCAGGTAGTGTCTACGTCTTTCATATCAATCCTGACACTTATAGTTGGACAGAGATTCAACAAATTACCAGTGATGGAGCCCTAAGAAATTTTGGAGGAAGTGTTGCGCTATATGATTCTACCCTGGTAGTTGGAGCAGCTAATGACAGAACTGCCTCAATAAGCGGTATTTCTGGAGCGATACATATCTACAATCAGAATAATGGCGGATCTAATAACTGGGGGAAAGCCAAAAAGATTACCCCAACCAATTTCAGTCAATTTGGTGTGTCAGTAAGTGTCCATGATACTATCATAGTGGCAGGTGCTCCAAGTTCTAACAATGGGACAGGTCTATCCTCTATTTTTTATCAGAACAGTGGCGGATTGAACAACTGGGGACAGGTTACTACTATAACACCAAGTAATGCAGGCATCAAGAATGATTTTGGTACTGCTGTTAAGATCAGAGATACGCTCATTATTGTAGGAGACAACCCAAACTCGGTATCTACTAAAACTGGAGATATCACAGTGTTTAGTAAGAATGAAGGTGGAGCCGATAACTGGGGTGAAGTCAATCTATTTACCTCCTCTGATGTATCTCAGCGTGATGATTTTAGCACCGCTTTAGACTTTGATGACAGTACCATTATAGCAGGCGCACCATTAAAAGATGCTTTCGGCACAAATGCAGGTGGGGTCTCTATGTTTTCATATAGCAATGGTGGTGCTACTATAACTGAGGTCAATAATTTGATAAGAGGAGATGGGCTTCAACGAAGTTTTTTGGGATCGTCTATGGATATACACGGAGATATTGCCGTCATTGGAGCTACACCCAACAGCAGTGTAGGATCGCTTGGTGAGATTGGTGATGATGATATTGGAGCCATTTATGTATTTCAAAGAGATCTGGGAGGAGAAGATAATTGGGGGTTAGTCAAAAAAATTGAACATCCTGAAAAAGATTCTATCTATTGGGAGAACCCTTCTCAAGCTTCAGCAAAATTTGGCTTTGCAGTGGCTATACATGGCAACACTATTATAGCGAGTGATCCTTTTAATGATGCCATCAATCCCAACCTATACACCAACTCGGGTGCCGTATTTGTTTTTGAGCGAGATGAAGGCGGTGTGGACAATTGGGGTATGAAGCAAAAACTTTTTCCTGGTAATTCAACTGGTAGTGATTTTTTCGGCACCAGTGTTGATATTTGGGAGGACCTAATAGTGGCAGGTGCCATACAGACAGATCAAGTATCCTCCAATAATGGGAGTGTTTATTTGTATAAAAATATAGCTAACACTTGGACTGAGCAGATCGAAATTAGTCCATCTAATACTGCAAGTAGTGTACGATTTGGAAAATCTGTGGCTTTAGATAGTGCGACATTAGTAGTGGGCTCTCAAGAGACAGTAGCCAATGTTGGAGGCGCCTATATCTTCGAAAAGGATAATGGCGGAATTGATAATTGGGGTGAAGTCAAAAAAGTGACTCATCTAAGTAATGAAGGCGTTGGCTTCGCAGATGACGTGGATATAGATGGTGACATTATTGCTATTGGAGCAAAATCAAGCTCATTTCTTGAAGAGGTTTATGTATTAGATAGAGATTTTGGAGGCACGGATAATTGGGGTCTAATAAAACAATTAACCAGCTCCAACGGTACAGGCTTAGATAGACACGGAACTGTAGGTGTAAGCGAGGACGTCATCATAGTCGGTAGACCATTTCATGACATAGGCTCCTCTCCGGGTGGCAATCATGGTAGTGCTTATATCTATATTAAAAACAAGGGCGGAATTAATAATTGGGGTCTTGCCAATCAAGTTTTTCCTTCAGATCCTGCTACCAATCTGTATTTTGGATTAGCGGTCGCTATTGATGGCGAGTATATGTTGGCTGGAGCACCTAATTCTGATAGTCTCGGTACAAATGCAGGTGCAGCGTACATGTTCAAGCAAAGTAACATCATCCCTATATTTCCACCTCAAGAAGAAAAACCAGATAGTGTACTCGAATCTGGATTAACCTTCCTTACCACCATAGATAGTCTCCCAGCTGATACCGTAGCCTCTAATGAAGTGTATTCCTTCAAAGGGGATTCTGTACTGATCGAAGTGGTACTATTAGAAGGAAAAGAAAATGTGGCCATAGAGGCCTTAATTAATCTTGGACTGACAGATACCTTAGAACGAGGAGAAAATAAATTAGTCATCTCGGGCTATTTCCCTATTGATGCGCTACCTGAGTTAGATAATGAGATATCCTGTCTAAACTTTGCACGACCCCTCTATCGTCCTGTCACTGATCGGGGTGTCACCACCTCACAAGGGGATCGATCGCAAGCTTCAGATTTCGCTCGTGTGGGTTACGATATCGATGGTTCGGGAGTCAAAATAGGGGTTATATCAGATAGCTATGATAAGCACCCTACGGATGTTCCATCTACGATAAATATTAGTAACCAAGATCTACCAGCATCAGGAGTAGATGTGCTCTTTGATGGAGGACTGATACCTGGAGTAAAAGATGAAGGTCGTGCTATGCTTCAGATCGTACATGACATTGCCCCAGGGGCTGACTTAGCATTTAAGACAGGCTTTATCAATGCTCGAGCCTTTGCAGATGCTATTAGAGACCTCGCAGCGGATAGCTGTGATATCATAGTTGATGATCTCACCTATATTACTGAGCCATTTTTTGTGGATGGCATCGTAGCACAGGCTGCAGAAGAAGTCAGTAGTCAAGGAGTAACATATATCTCGTCTGCTGGAAACTATGGAAGTAATGGTCATGGTGATACTTTTAGCGCAGGACCTATAGATTCATTGCCAGATGGTATTACTGGTACTCCACACGATTTCGGAGGAGGAGATATACTTCAAAAATTATCATTTGTACCTGGTCATTACACATTAGCCTTACAATGGAACGACTCTATATACTCGCTTAATGGAAATGGAAGCACTATTGATTTGGATATTTATTTAATTGATGAAAATGGTAGAATCTCATATAATGGCAATTACAATAACATCGGTGGAGATCCAATTGAGATCATGGATTTTGATGTGATTAGAGATACTACCGAAGCGAGTATTATAATCATCAATAATACACCAAATACCAATCCTGAATTCAAATACATATTCTTTAGGTCATCGGGAGTTACCTTTGAAGAGCATCAACAGAATAATTCAACTATTGTCGGCCAAGCAAATGCAGAAAGTACTATTTCTGTAGGTGCTGTATTATATTCTAATTCTCCAGCTTACGGACTCGCAACTCCTACTCCAGCTTCCTTCTCTTCTCGAGGTGGTACACCAGTAAATGGAGTGGTTCGGAATAAACCAGATATCTGTGCTCCTAATGGCGTGAATACAACTGTGGACTTGGGTGGAGTAGGAGATTTTGATGACGATGGGTTTCCTAATTTTTCTGGGACGTCGGCCGCCGCCCCTCATGTTGCAGGAGCGATTGCCTTGTTGAAAGAAGCTAGGACTAAATTCTTACAAGAGGAGACTACACCTGTACAAGCGAAATCTATCATTACTTCTAAGGCATTAGATATGGAGGATCCAGGATTCGATTTAGCGACAGGTTATGGCTTCTTACAGATGGATGAGATATTTTTGGATATTGCTGTACCGACCCCATCGGTAGACAGCTTCAGTCTACCAGCTAATATCGATAGTAGCAATATAGGTCGAGTTCCATTTACAGTAGATATATACGGACCATTCTTTACAGATTCCTCTCGAGTTTATATTGGTGACTCGTTATATGAGTCGATTCTAATTGGTGATACTTTGAGAGCACAGATTTTACCATTTATAGGGTCTGATTCATTAAGAATTTATAACTCCCCAATCACTAATGGTGGAATTGATGGTGGATTCAGTATGCCCATTTCTTTGGGGGCCATACAACGAGATATCATCACTATAAAAGTTGATAACAGTCAGAAGAAATTTGGTCAAGCGAATCCAACGTTTACTTCAACTATCACTGGTGCAAGTAGTGCAGACTCCTTGACTATAGCTGCTAGTTTGGTATATAATACTATAGCTGAGGATTATAGCATACCTGAAACCTATGCTGTTACCACTGATACCACTAATATACCTACTGCCATAACTGACAAATATGACATCTTTTTTGATGTAGGCGTTTTGATTATCGAAAAGATGCCAGTAACCATCCGCCCCGACTCTATCAGCATCTATTATGGCGATACTATACCAGAAATCACTTTTAGTTATCTATTTGATGGAGAAGTAGCAGATGCTATCTTCTTAAAGGATAGTATAGCAGCTATTCATCAAAGTACTTTAACTGAAGGCTTGGCTCTCACCAATGGTTTCTCCATGATTGAACTATTAGATGGTTCTACTGAAATCATCGATAGCCTAAGCTTTATAGAAATTTTATCATTATTAGATACTGCAGTGTACACTAATGTGATCAATTTAAATGCAGCTTTAATAGATTTAAATGCCATAGACCAAAGCGTGAATGCTGACTCTCTACTCTCCTTAATTCATGGCTTTGAAATTATAGAAGGAGATTTAGTATTAGATGGAAAAGACTTATTACAATTTGTACAAGGCAAAGTCAATGGGATACAAAATATTTCTCAAGCTTCAGAGCTTATCAACCACGCTGAAGTAATAAATGCAGGAAGCTTAATTGATGCCCTCACCAGTGGAGGAAAGCAAAATCATATCTCATATCTCGAAGGTATTGCTCTGGAGGCGGGATATAATCTCATTAGTGACTTTAACTCAGTAGATGGATGGATCGTGATCGACCATCAAGCATTGATCAGTAGCCTAAGTAGCAGTACTATAGAAACCGCTCTTTCTATGGTAGATGGTTTAAATCTTAACAATAACTATGCGTTAGTCAATGGTCATCAGGTGTTTGAAATAGTTGGAGGGGATGACTTAACTGATATGGTTAATGATTTAAGTGCTTCACTTTTATCTGGCCTCATCAATACAGGGGAGGCTATTGATCGAGCCAAAGATGTAACAGAAATAGAAGGGTTTTCATTAGTTGATGCAACTGGATTAATAGCTGCACTGGAAGCCCAAAGTTCTAATACCTTATCATTGGCCGAAGGTCTTTCTTTGGTCAATGGTATGATCATCCTTGACGATGTCAAGGTCGAGGGTGGAAGCAATTTGGCTGATGGTATTGCCTTTGTTGAAAACAGCTTGTTGATAGAAGCATTAGATGGAGGCATGTCATCAGTGAGTACTATTGCCGAGGCGATAAGTTTAGTCAATGGTCTTTCATTAGTAAATGGGCTCTCTTTAGTGAATGGCTTGTCTCTTGTGAATGGCTTAGATATGATTACAGACGGATTATCGCTTGTCAATGACAGCCCAATTCCCGATGGTCTTTCTTTAGTGAATGGCTTGTCTCTTGTGAATGGACTATCTCTGGTCAATTCTGTGGATGTATCGGATATTGATGAAGCCTTAGAATCAGTCAATGGAGTCAAACTATCTGATGGAACTGTCTTAGCTGAAGGGATTTCTTTAGTAAATGCCGTCAATCCGGGAGGCACTATAGCAGATGCCCTGAGTTTGGTGAATGGCCTATCGCTAGTGAATGGCCTATCATTAGTGAATGGCTTCGCTCAAGCAAATGGTTTAAGCCTTGCTAATAGTAACGGCATAATCAGTGATTCTGCAGTGGTTAATGGATTGTCCTTAGTCAATGATACAAATCTCACCAATGGATTATCGCTAGTCAATGCTTTAAGCTTAGTCAATGGGGTCGCAGTGGTGGATGGTCTGTCGTTAGTTAATTCATTGTCATTAGTTAATAGCGTTCCAGAAGTGAATGGTGTATCATTGGTTAATAGTCTTTCTCTAGTCAATAGTACTGCAAATGCTAATTCGCTTTCATTGGTCAATGGCTTTGCTGTAGTAGATGGCCTGTCATTAGTGAATGGGACCGCAGTAGTAGACGGAGTAGGTCTTCCAGTTGCTAATAGCCTCTCTTTAGTTAATGGTCTATCATTAGTCAATAGCGATGGAGATGTGGATCCTACAGTAGATAGGAGTACCGCAATAGTAACAGAGCAGGATAGTGTAAATACATTAAATTCTGTAAATATATTAACAGGTTATAATGCAGGTTGCAATTGGGTAATTCCAGGCACACTTTTTTCAGATTTGTTTGATATAACATATGAACCTGGCAAAGTAGAAATACTTAGAAAACCTTTAGTTGTTGACATCCACGATCAAAGTATGACCCAAGGAGATGAACTGCCTGAGTTTACTTCAGATATCACAGGATTAATCGATGGAGACACTGTCCTATTAGAATATTTCTTGGTTCAAGACAGCTGTAATCAGATCATTAATGCTAGAACTTCTAATGATAACTATGAATTAACAATCAATACTGGTGCCTTAAGCATCACCAGGGCAAGTATCGATAGTATTACCGCTTTTGACAGTCTAACTTGGATAGATGGAATAACATATTATGCTGATAACAATACTGCACAGCACACATTACAGACACTGTCAGGATGTGATTCTATTGTCACCCTTGAACTGACTATTCTAAGTAGTTGTGAGTTGAATTTACATGCTGATGATCAGTTATTAGGTCTTGACAATATAGGTTCTCGATTAAATGCACAGCAGAGCATTACATCAGATGCAACCATTGCTAACAAAGATTTTGAGTTTTATGCAGGAGAATCTATCACTTTACAGCCAGGCTTTGAAGTGATTAGTGGTAGAATTTTCTTGATTGAAATAGAAAACTGTCAACAAATGACTCAACAATTTCCTGAAGATCAACAAAGACTAAATAAAATTTCTCTTAAAAAAAGAAAGCGTAAAGACCGGATTGAACAAAGAAGAGTATTCATAAAAGATTGATCCATGAGTCTTGAAACAATCAACTTGACATGCTCTCGAAACACGGGTATATCACTTTCAGACAGTAGACTACAGCTGATTCACTATATCTATAAACTGATCCTGATCGAGGTAATCAGACAATACTTTTTTGACTCCAAGATTAAGTAATTTATCATGATCTCCCGCTCTGCGAATCCCTATCAAAGGGATATTCATTTCATTGGTCGTCTTAACGTCCCACTCCGCATCGCCTACATAGACAATTTTAGCTATGTGCCGATTCTCTTTAGCTTGGTCTATGGATTCTTGGATGATCTCGTTACGAGTGCTTTTGTTGTCCGCATAACTATCATGGATGGCTGTATGATCTATGTTCACATGATCTAATTTAAATAATGCTGGATTTTTCCAACCACCAGTAGCGATACCTACTTCATATTGGTCATCATTGAGCAATCTATCAATAATCGACTTTGCTCCAGGAACTTCGCAAAATTCATGAGGATAGAGCTCTCTTTCTTGCTTCATTAAATTGATATAGTGCTCCTCGAATTGTTGTCTCAGCTCTGAGGAACAAGACTCCCCAAACTGGCTTTCATATGCTGAATTGAATATGGTATGGTCCGTAACATGATCAAAGTGATTCCAATCTAAAGATGGGAATGCCTTACCAAAGACATTCTCATAACCACGACCAAAACATCTACTATCCAGAGAGTTTGAAAAAAGAAGGGTGCCGTCAATGTCAAAAATGACGAGTGTTTTAGCTAAAGACATGTAGATCTATGATATGAACCGTGAGCCATTACTTTTTCTTTCCGATTCCAATCATTTGGGTAACCCAGAGTATAATTATCGCCCCGACAGTGGCCGACACCATCATGCCTATAATATTCTCTGGAAGCACTACTCCAAATTGATTCTCCACAATCTTAACTATACCTGATCCTGCATTGATATTGAGCTTATCAAATAAAAACCCGCCAACAATACCACCAGCGATACCTAAGAGAGAATTAATCACAAAACCAAAGCTATCCCCTTTCATTATACGAGCAGCTATAGTCCCTGACACCGCACCAACTAAGATCATAATGATCCATTTTAAAATATCTCCGTCTATCATTTCAATTATTTGATGTCAAAAGTAATAAGCTTAAACCAGAGTTAAGGAACATTCGCTTTTTCCCAGTCCAACTTTTCTTTTAGATATTGGCCCGTATAGGATTCTTTTACATCCAATATTCCCTCTACCTCTCCTTGGTATACCAGAGCTCCACCATTATCTCCACCACCTGGTCCGAGGTCTATAATCCAATCTGCAGACTTTATAACATCTAAGTTATGCTCTACGATAAGAACAGTATGCCCTTGCTCCACCAATGCCTGAAATGCGCTCAAAAGTTTGTTAATATCATCAAAATGCAGACCTGTGGTGGGTTCGTCAAAAATAAACATCTGATGAGGAAGATTACCCTCTTTGACTAAAAATGATGCTAGCTTAACTCTCTGTGCTTCTCCTCCTGAAAGAGTACTTGATGCTTGTCCCAATTTCACATAGCCCAAACCGACATCGTCTAATGGTTTCAATTTCTTTATTATTCTTGGCGCATCATTAAAGAATTCTATGCCCTCAGATATGCTCAATGAAAGAATATCATAGATATTAAGACCATTGTATTTTACCTCAAGAATCTCTGGTTTAAACCTCTTTCCTTTACAATCTTCACAGGTTAATTTCACATCTGCTAAAAACTGCATTTCAATGGTAATCTCACCATCCCCTTTACAGTTCTCGCATCTACCACCCTCTGTATTAAATGAAAAGTGTTTGGGCTTATACCCTCTCACTTTAGACAGTTGTTGGCTGACCATGAGTTTTCTTATCTCGTCATAAGCCTTCACATAAGTGACAGGATTAGATCTTGAAGACCGTCCTATAGGATTCTGATTAATAAACTCAATGCCAGCCATCACTTTGAGATCTCCCGATATACTTTCAAAAGAACCTATCCTACTCGGATGACTGATACCTAATTCTTTCAACAAAGCAGGATACACGATATGCTTGACAAGAGAAGTCTTGCCTGATCCAGATACACCAGTGATGACAGTAATTCCATTGAGTGGTATAGTGATATCGATACCTTTAAGATTATGTTGAGACGCATTTTTAATCTGGATCTTATTAGTCTTTTTCCGTTTTGTTTTATCAACATTGACGGCTTTTTGACCTGATAGGTATTGCATAGTAAGGCTACGACTTACATTCTCAATTCCTTGTACTGGCCCTTCATATACTATCTCCCCTCCATAGACTCCAGCATTTGGCCCCACATCGATGAGATGATCCCCACTTTTGATTACTTCTTCTTCGTGTTCTACCACCACTACAGTATTACCCAAGTCTCTCAGATTTTTAAGTACTTCGACTAACTTATTGGTATCTCTGGGATGCAACCCAATACTGGGCTCATCTAATATGTACAGCGAACTCGTCAAATTACTACCTAATGTTCTGGTCAAGCTAATCCTTTGGCTCTCACCCCCACTTAAGGTCGATGCTCCACGATCTAATGTTAAGTACCCTAATCCTATATCACACATCACTCTCAAGCGATTGGTGATTTCTATCAAAATTCTCTTTGAAACCTGTGCTTGATAATTAGTTAATTGGATGTTGTCAAAGAATAATTTTAGGTCTTTAATCGGTATTTTTATCAATTCACTTATAGTCCGATTGTCTACCTTAACATAGCTTGCCTCCTGTCTCAAGCGTCCTCCTCCACATTGACCACATACAGTACGCCCTCTATAACGAGCAAGCATAACGCGGTTCTGAATTTTATAGCTCTTCTCTTGTAGCTCTTCAAAAAATTGATTGATTCCATCAAAATGTTCATTACCATCCCATAATATCTGCTGTTGCTCCTCAGTGAGCTTGTTATACGGTTGATGAATAGGAAAATCAAACTCATCTGCTGCATATATCAATCTCTCTAACCACAATCCATGACTCTCTCCTTTCCAGCATACTATGGCTCCTTCAAAAACAGATTTTAATTTATCAGGAACAACTTTATTGGGATCTATACCAAGTGTCTGACCATAACCTTCACACTTCTTACAAGCTCCAAAAGGATTGTTGTAATTGAACAATTGTGGTGTAGGCTCCACAAATAATATCCCATCTCGCTCAAATCTATTATTATAAGCTATTCTTTCCTTTCCAAGGATTTCTATAATACATTCGCCTTGCCCTTCATAAAAAGCTGTATTCACACTGTCCGCTATTCTCTTAAGGTTCTCTTCATCTTCATTAACCACAAATCTATCTATCAATATCTCGATATCCTGCGCAACCTCGCCGATTGATTGTGTAGCAACTTTTGTCTTTTCGGACAGAAAGTCTTCTACATTATACATTTTTGACTTATAATTGATTCGAGTATATCCTTTTTGTAAAAGTAACTCAAGCTCTTTTTGACAGCTGCGTTCTCGGTCATACGGATTGAGTACAGTAAAAAGTTGAACCTTAGTCCCATTTTCATTTTTTTTGATCCCTTCCATCACATCAGACACCTGATGCTTGATCACTTTCTCGCCACTTACAGGAGATATGGTCTCCCCTGCCCTTGCGAATAACAACCTCAAATAGTCATATATCTCGGTTAAGGAACCCACCGTAGAACGGGCGTTGCTCGAACTCACTTTTTGTTCTATTGCTATAGCCGGTGAGATACCCCGTATGAAGTCCACATCCGGCTTCTTCATACGTCCCAAAAATTGTCGGGCATAAGATGACATTGATTCCACATATCGCCTCTGTCCTTCGGCATATAATGTATCCATTATCAGAGAGGACTTACCCGAACCAGATACTCCTGTGACTACAATGAGTTTATTCTTAGGAATTTTAAGTTCTACATTCTTAAGGTTATTGGTGCGAGCACCCTTAATATGGATTTCTTTCTGGAGATTTTTAAATTGCTTGTTAGTCTGGGCCAAAATGAATATTCTTAGATCCTTTTGATAAAAACCCTTGAAGATAAGTCTTGTTGAAAGAAGTTGTTTTTATTTCTCGTATTCGATTAATTTTCTCGTTTAACTTCTTAACGACGCTCAATTTTTTCCTTGTGAAACTTAATTAGGTGCATTTCACATATAATTATTCTAATTGTTTATATCATTGAATACCAATAAGCCTCGATCATACAGGTTAACACCTAATATTTTTAGTATGAGCCATATTATTTTGATAATAATACTTTGTGATATTTATAACACTTTTTTGGACATTAATTGAATTACCTTAGTGTTGATAAGAGTAAACAAACTATCACTGTGACTAAACATCTCAACATATCCCAACTTCTTATGGCCCTATTTCTGGTGCTATTTCTGAACCCCATTAATTCTCAAAAAAGAATTTTCAATTATTCGGATGGGCCCTATGTATTCTTTGAAGGTGATACTACTCAAATCTATTGGATGAAAAAGGGGAAACTCGAATTAGCCACATATATTGATTCAATTGTTCAGCGCGAAGATGCACCACAGATTAATGACCAGCCAGTTGACTTTTACTTTGATCTCGTTCAACGTGATATCCCATTGGACCATCAAGTAGAATATAATGATATACCTAAGGTGGCTGCCATAAGTGATATACATGGACAGTACGACATTATGTTTGACCTGCTTTCCTCTAACGGGATCATTGATGATGAGGGCAACTGGCATTTTGGAGATGGCCATCTAGTGATTACTGGTGATATTTTTGATCGAGGAGATAAGGTATTAGAAATAGTGTGGTTTCTTATAGATTTAGAACGTCAAGCCAAAGCTGCTGGTGGGAAGGTTCATACTTTAATAGGTAATCACGAATGGATGGTGCTGAGTAGTGATGTCAGATATATACATAAAAAGTACCGTTATGTTAGTGCGCTTTTTAAAAAGCAATACAATCTATTGTTTGGTCACGATAGTTTTATCGGCAATTGGTTAAGATCCAAACCTATATATGTTAAAATAAATGGTACTGGATTCGTTCATGGCGGAATAAGTGAAGAGCTATTTGACTATACTAATATGGAAGACTTAAACACCATATACTATGAAGAAGTATTGAGTCAAGACACACTGAAAAATTCAGCCCTAGCGGATTTCTTAACTAATACAGAAAGTCCTTTGTGGTTCAGAGGGTATGCCTATGAAGGAGAATATGACGAAAGGCGAACTAAAAAATTATTGAAAAAAATGAATGCAGATCGCATTGTTGTGGGCCATACCTCAATGCCAAATATTTTTTCAATAAATAATAATAGAATTATTTTTATAGACTCAAGTATCAAGTTGGGAAAGGGTGGTGAGATGTTGATTGTCAAAGGCAATAAATTTTATAGTTGTGATACAGAAGGAAACCAAAAAAGATTATAAAAAATAAGATATGCGTCAACTTTTAATGTTCTTTTTGACCTTATTTACTTTATTAACATACAAGGGTGTATACGGCCAAGATCCAACCATCTTTGATCATCTATATGCTTACGACGGCACCCCTAAACTTATCATCCAGACAAATTCAAAAACATTAATTAAGCAAAAACTTAAAGAGAAATATCAAGAAGGCATTCTCACCTTTACTGGCATAGATGGTGAGTTAGCTGAACTTCCAATGAGGATCAGAGTGAGAGGTAATATGAGGAAGCGCCAATGCAAATTACCTCCGCTCAAAGTAGACTTCAAAAAAAGTGATCTCAAAGAAATTGGATTAGATACATTGGACAAATTGAAATTAGTCCTACAATGTAGAAATTCCAGTTCTGGTGAGGAGTACTTGGTCAAAGAAAGACTAATATATGATCTATATGCTGCGATTGATACTAATCATATATTGACTCGATTGATAGATATTGAAATGTGGAACGGCGACAAGCTTGATATGGAAATCAGAGGACTCATAGTAGAAGATGAAGAACAATATGCCAAAAGGAATAATGCTAAAATCATCGAACGAGGCAATATCAGAAGTGGAAGTTTAGATAGAGGACACTATCTGAAGATGATCTTTTTTCAGTGTATGATCGCCAACACTGATTGGGCCATACCTAATAAGCATAATGTCGAAATGGTCGCCATCCCTGGTGTCAAAAGAATACTTGCTATACCTTACGATTTTGATTATGCTGGATTAGTCGGCACTTCATACGCTGTTCCTCATGAGAGCCTTCCTATCAAGGACGTCACAGATCGATACTTTAGGGGATTTCAAGTCACGGAACAAGAGGCATTAGCTACCGCTCAATTTTTCTTAAATCAACAAGACACATTTATGCAAGTGATAGATGAATGCGATTATTGCTCTGAGTCCATCAAAAGAGAGGTAAAATCATTTATCAGTCCTTACTTTAAGATTCTCTCCAATGAGAGAAAGGTAAAAAACATGATGGTTACTACTGGACGTTAGTCCAATAAGAACTGAGCAATATCATCTACAGCATCTAATCCTTTTTGGCCAAAGTCTTTTAATGCAAAAAAGGCATGTATCGCATTATCATAACGTTTGTGTTTTACCTGACATCCCGCCTCTTGTAAGCGTCGAACAAATGCCTCACCCTGATCTCTTAATGGATCAAACCCTGCCGTTAATATAAATGATGGGGGAAATTTGCTGAGATCCTTTTCTAAGATCGGGCTGGCCATCGGATTTTTGACGTCCTCAGGATGAGCCAAAAAGTCTCTCATAAATTTGTTCATAGCTTTTTTAGTCAGATAGTACCCTTCCCCAAATTTCTGATATGATTCTGAAGTATCGTCAGAGCCATCTGTAACTGGATATACGGGTACAGAATGTGTAACTAAGTCTTCATGGCCCATTTTTATAACCGCCATAGTTGAGGCTATGGCTAAGTTCCCTCCTGCACTATCTCCCATTGTTACTACTTGAGGAGCAGTGGCTCCAAGAGCCATATAGTTCTCTTTAATCCATAACAAAGCATCTATACATTCTTCATGGGCCTTTGGAAACTTCGCTTCGGGAGATAAAGAGTAATTAATCGACAACAAGGGTAGTTGCGTAGCCTTAGCTACTCTCCTCGCCTGCTCATTATGTGTATCAATACTTCCAATACAGAATCCCCCTCCGTGGAAAAATAAAATAACCCGATCTTTCAAGTCGGAGGAATCATTATATAATCTACCTTCAATTTCTCCATGTCTGGTAGGAATAGTATGATCTGAAACTGAGTGTATTGGAACTTTGACCTTATGGATATTCTTAGCAACAAATTTTTCGAGATCTGCTCTTATTTCGATTGGTTCTCTGGCATCCAAACTCGGCAAAAACTTTAGTACTAAACCGGATTTAAATTCGACCATGCCATGTGGTGTTCTCCTAATATATAGATAGGCCCCCATGGCCAGTACAGCCAAAACAATAAGAATAGTAAATACAGCCATAAGAATTATTGTGCGATTAATTTAGTCAATTCTTTTTTGATTCTACTTGGTATCGGCAGCGCTCTTCTCTTAACCTTATCAAAAAGTACAAGTACTACTCTCATTTTAGCCACTTCCTCCTTAGTCATACCATTAAACATTACGTGTTCAACTGTTATCGTCTTATTTGACAATCCCAATACTTTGGAATTTATATAGAGCACATCATCTTCAAATACTTCTTTGTAGTAATTGATATTTTGCTCAAGGACCACAGAACCCAATGTCCCTTTTCTGTCCGCTATATATGAGGTCAGTCCAATTTCCAGCATTAGATTGTGTCCACCATTTTCGAATTTATTGATGTAGTACATTACATTCAAATGTCCATTAGAATCACACTCCCATCTTAAAACACAACCTCTATAGGTTAAAAATTCTTTCATAACATTATTAAAATTTTAGAACTGGACGATCCTTTCTATCAACCAATAAAAACTAATCCCTCCGATCATATAAGCCGTTGCTCTTTTAAGCTTCTTTACCAAATAATTGTTTTTGGCTAAAAGTCTTAGCAATAAGACTAATACAAGTACAAAAATCAATTGGCCAAGCTCAACGCCAATATTGAAAAACAACAATGCGCTTGCTATAGCCCGTTGGGGTAAACCCACATCACTCAATGCACCTGCAAAACCAAACCCATGCAATAGACCAAAAACAAATGCAACGATCCATGGATGTTCGGCGCTAATACTTTTTATACCTTTTGATGAAAGGATGTATTCTCGTGCTAAGAATACAATGCTCAATGCAATAATAGCCTCAACTGGAGGGCCAGGCAAACTCAAATATCCTAATGTCGATCCGATTAGAGTTAAACTGTGTGCTATCGTAAACGCGGTAACTGTCTGGATCAATAGCTTGATCGAGGGTATAATCAATATAAGACATAAAACAAATAACAAGTGATCTATTCCTAACAATATATGCTCGACGCCTATAACTACATAAGTGTAAGCGACTGTCCAAAAAGTGGGTTCTTGTGGAATCTGGACAGTAGGCTGTGACGGTTGAGCTAACAATGAGTAATTGGTTCCATCTAAATACTCAACATAAACCAATACATCGATCAAAGTTTGTTCTAATCGATGAAAAACGACATGGGATCCTGCCAGCTGCTCAGCTTCAATATTTAATCTGTACTTTTTAATAAATGCTGATCCCAATTCCTGCTGTTGATAACTCACCAAGGAATCAACACCTATGATATCAGGTTGAACGATTGGTACCATTCCGTTGAGCATAGGCACCTTCCATATGAGTTGGAAACTATCTGGAGCAGATTCTTTTATTTCTAAATAAGCGGGCCTTATCTCGTGGGCCTGTCCGTCCTGTACGCACAACAATAAAAACAACAAAATGGAAACAATAGTACAGATCCTTTTCATTGAATTAGGTTCTTCCATCGATTCAGACGATAATCAATACTATAAGTTGACTTCAAAGTTTGGTACATTTTATCATTGTAATCCTTTAAGATCAATTGTTTGAAATCAGTTTTTACTTTATCCTTGACCGTTTCATATGGCATTGGCTTTGCATCATTAATAGCATCTATGTATATCACATGCCAACCATATCCAGAGCGTATCGGCTTTTGCCATCCTAATTGATTAATTGTGCCTACCGTATCTCCAAAATTTTTACCAAATTCTTGCCAGAGTGTTGGCACATCTTTGTTAATTAATGGCGAAGGAATAAAAAAAGTATTGGCTTCATCAATAGAAGTTTTATGGCCCTCTTGCATTACCTTTTTATAGTATTCATTGGCTGCCTCCTGCGGATCTTCTAATTGATCAGGAGAAAAATAATAATGGTGAAAGCTAAATTCTATGAGGGACTTATATAAGTCCTTGTTGTCCTCATAAAAGACCTTTAGATCTTTCTCTGAAGGATCTTGTCCACCAATCAAGTCTTCCATCAAGAATTCATATTTCTGCACTAACCTCCTTCTGATTATTTCATCATTATGATCAAGATTTAATCGTAATCCTTCATTGTAATAGATACTGGATTTAATCTCTTCATTGATTAGTCTATGGAGGGCAGTAGTATCTGGCGCTTCATTCCATGTCCTTTGATAGCTGGTGATCAACCTGTCGATATCCTCATCTGTGATCACTATGTAATTCTCTTCGAGAGCGCTCTCGCCAGTGCTCAAAGCTGAGTAAAGCAGAAAAATTAGGCCTGCTATTATCACAAATGAAAATAATGGATCCTTTAAAATTTTACTCAACATCCCCCTCTATGCCTTCATGCCTCCATCAACTGCAATTGCTTGACCTGTCACAAAACTATTTTCATCTCCACATAACCAACAGATGGTCTTAGCAACTTCAAAAGCTTCACCAAATCGCTTCATTGGAATTGTTGCCTTTACAATCTCAACTATAGCATCATCCTGGTCGATATAAGATCGACCCATTGGCGTATCTATCACTGTAGGACAGACGGCATTAACTCTTATATTATGTTTGCCATATTCATTAGCTGCAGTACGAGTAAGGCCGATCACAGCGTGTTTACTCGCAGCATATGCACTCATTCTTGGCGCTGCACCTATGCCTGCTACAGAAGACACATTAACTATAGCACCACCCGTCTCTTGTTTTCTCATGATAGGAAGTACCGCTTTCATACAATACCATACTCCTCTAACATTTACATCCATTACCTTGTCGAATGACTCATCACTATAAGCTTCCATGAACGACAACTCTCCACCTATACCAGCATTATTTATTAATATATCTATTGAGCCAAACTTCTTAACTACCTCATTCATCAGATCAATGATGCCCTTTTTATCTGTGACGTCTACATTATAAGTCAATGCCTCTCCTCCATCCTGCAAAATAGCCCCACAAGTCTTGTCGGCGCCATACTCGTCGAGATCAACGACTACAACTGTAGCTCCTTTTTGAGCCAACTCCAGAGCTGTGGCTCGTCCGATACCTGATCCCCCACCTGTTACTATGGCAATTTTACCTTTCATCTTTTTTCTTTTAAATTTTCAGAACTTCTTGACCTGATATGATCTCAAATAATCCTTCGTAATGATCTGTCATATTCTTGTAAATGAAAGATAATGGAAGATCATCGAAATGACCATAATCCTCCAGATATTCCATAAATAATCCTCCTTCTCGATCAAATTCTTGAAATATGCTATCTCTATATCCGTCAAATCCTAATACCTCAACATTCAACTTATCGCAAAGGGTTTTATTAAATGCAGGGCTGACTTTTAGCCACTGATTATTTAAATATATATCAACCATTCCATGGGGAGTTAATTCATCCGTACCCATAGTTTTTATTAGCTTTTCTGCAGCGATATGGTTTCTTACTTTGGCGAGATGAAGTCTGGCTGGAATCCCTATGGACCTTAAGCAAGCAATTAAAATTGAAGACTTGTCTAAACAATGCCCTTGTTTTCGTGGCATAATATTACTTACCTTCCATTCGTCTCTGGTTAGGTGGATGATAGATGAAGTGTACAGCCATTTATCTCTTACTGCAATGTATAGCTGAATCGCTTGTTGTACAACATCATCAGCAGTCACCTGCTCTGCAACAAAGTCTTGTACTATAGGCGCTTGAAAATCAAAAAATTCAGTGGGTTGTAGATATTGTTCCATACTATGTCATCACTGGCGCATGTAATATGCCACCATCATTAACCAATACTGAACCTGTCATGTAAGAAGAAGCGTCTGAGGCTAAAAAAACAGCCAACCCTGCCATCTCATCAGGCACAGCCATTCTACCCAGTGGCACGGTCTTATTAATAGAGGCAGTTCGTGCATCGCCCTCCCAAAGCATCCTGCTCAGTTTAGTTTTGACCAGACCTGGACATATCACATTTACCCTTACATTATCTTTTCCCCATTCGGCAGCTTGATTCTGTGCAAGCATAACCAGTCCCGCCTTCGACAAATTATATGCTGCAAATCCCGCAGAAGCATGAATACCCTCAATAGAACTTATGTGAATCACACTCCCTGAACCATTCTTTTTCATGTGTGGAAATGCCAAACGAGATAGATCCATAGGTGCATTAAGGTTTATATCCATAGTTTTTTGGTAGGCTTCCATTGGCATATTTTCTATCGGGCCGAAATAAGGATTAGTACCAGCATTATTGATCAGTATATCTAATCTGCCATAATGCTCTATAGTTTTATTGATTAGATTTTTACGATGATCTTCTTTAGCGACGTGACACTCTATTCCTATGGCATCCAAGCCATCTTGTACAAATTCTTCTGCAACTTGATCGACTGCCTCTTGTTTTCTACTACTTACTACTACCTTCGCTCCAAATTCTGCCAATCCTCGAGCCATGGCTTCTCCGATTCCTTTACTTGCTCCTGTGACAACCGCCACTTTACCTTCCAGATTAAATAATTGTTTAATTCTCATAAGACTTTATTCTATTTTAAATATATCTCCGTCTTCTGCTAACAAAACCGGGCCCTGATAAATGTCATCAAGACCAAGTTTAAAAACCCTTCTTGAGATTGGATTTTCTGGAGGCGGAGCTAAACTCGTTAATATTAATTTTTTAGCGCTTGACTTTTCGGCGATACGTGCTGCATCCTGAGGACTGGAATACCTTGGTATGATATTTTTTAACAAGGTAGCATTGCGATTATTACCACTTTCGATCTGTAATCGGCTAGCTCTTTCTACCAGATCTTTTTCCATAGCTCCATATAAAAGAATATCAGCTCCCGCAGCAAATGAGATCATATTCTCGTCATAGGGTGTATCTCCGCTGATTACAATAGATTTTCCTTTATACTCAATTTTGTACGCAAGTGTAGGCATCTGGGTAGCTAGTCCCACATTGATGGCACTAACTGTTAACTCTCCATTTTGATAGACCACTTTTTGTTTTGTACTCGATTCTATCACATTTTTGCCGATATCCATATATGTCAGGTCCATATGGTCCGTTCCATGAGTTTGCGATCTCATCTGGCTTTCTGTTCTCAACATACTATCAATTCCATCTACGATTTTATCTAATCCTTTTGGACCACTAATTGTTATTTTCCCTTTTCGCCCTAACAGCCAACCTCTATTGATAAAGGCAGGTAGATCAATAAAGTGGTCTGAATGCCAGTTTGAAATAAATATCTGTGTTGACTTTAGAAAGGGGATACGTAGATTTTCTATATTACTAAAGCTCCCTTGACCTAAATCAAATACAAGCACCTCTCCATTGGCTATAACAATATTGCATGTCTGTGCCCGCTCGGAAGGAAGCAAAGATGAAGTTCCTATAGTAATTAATGTAAGACTCTCGGTATCCTCGAGGAGTTCTAAACGCCATGAATTATTTGCTCGATTCTCAACAAATCGATCTATGAGCTTCTCTTGGTTGATATAAGCGAAGATGGCAACAAAACCAATGAGAATCATCAGTGTAACAAGGATAACAATGCTTGACCTTTTACTCATTATAGTTCGATTGTATTTACTCAGTATCAAGGATAAAAGGAAAGAGGGTATCGAAATTATCAATACCCTCCTAAAATTAATTTATCCGTAATCGCTATAGCCCTAACTTGGTCATTACTTTTTCTAAAGTGTCTTTTTTCAAATCATCAACTGATGCTTTGATACCAATAGAATTAGCGTATTCAACTAATTCTGGCTCTTTCATAGCCTTTATCTCTGCTGCACTCAGTGCACTCTTCCCAAAATCATGGATAGACTTACCTTCTTCCGCCATTTTTCTTAAACTATCTGGCACAGAAAATCTTTCACCAAATTTTTGAGTGAATTCATCACATTCTTTGACAAAAGTGTCCATACCTACAAAATCAATGTAAGACAATGCGCCACCTGTATATGGAGGGAATCCCCATCCTAATAGCGAACCAATATCTCCATCTAAGACAGTGGTAAGTACACCTTCTTCCAAACACCTGTAAGCTTCTATTGCCTGACGGTGTAATAACCTTTTGGCAATTACTTCATTAGGCATGACATCCAGCTTACTATTAAATATTGTTTTTAATTCTGGCCAAAGGAATTTCTTCCCTCCTTGTGGATATTCATAAAATCCTTTTCCTGCCTTCTTACCACCACGGCCAAACTCTTCAACCATTTTTTTAGTCAAATTATAATTGCGTTGGAGCTCAGCATTATCTTTTAGTCTCGGGTCTGACTCCATGACATGTAGACCAAGAGTAAGAGATACTTCATCCGAAACTGCTAATGGACCTACAGGCATCCCTTTGTTCTTAGCAATGTTCTCGATTACTGCCGGAAGCACTCCTTCTTCAAGCAGATATGCGCCCTCTGAAGTATACGTACCAAAACATCTTGATGTATAAAATCCTCTGCTGTCGTTAACTACTATAGGTACTTTCTTAATAGCCATAGTATAGTCGATTGCTGCACCAATTGCTCGTTCATCAGTTTTCTCTCCAACAATGATCTCGACCAAAGGCATTTTGTCAACAGGAGAAAAGAAGTGTATTCCGATAAAATTTTCTGGACGCTTAGAAGCTTTAGCCAATAAGGTAATCGGTATAGTAGAGGTATTAGAAGCATAAATTTTATCTTTTGACAAAACAGCTTCTGTCTCTGCAGTAACTTTTGCTTTTAGATCCACATTTTCAAATACAGCTTCGATCACCATATCACAACCATCCATGTCTTTAGGATCAGCGGTTGTTTTGATCCGCGCCAAAACTTCGTCTGCTTGCGCTTGAGTCATCTTACCTCGAGAAACTCGCTTTTTCAACAATGCACGCGAGTAGTCCTTTCCTTTTTCTGCTCCCTCTAATGTAACATCCTTCAAGACTACTTCTTGCTTAGCCAAATAAGCAGAAACATAAGCTATACCAGCACCCATCATACCAGCACCGAGAATACCTAATTTCTTTATTTCATAATTCCCCACACCTTTGGGCTTAGCCTTTCCTTTTTTGGCTGCCTGAATTCCCAAAAATCCAGTTCTTATTAAATTTTTAGCCTCTTTTGTATTTTGGACCTTGACGAAATGTCTGGCCTCTACTTCCAATGCTCTATCAATTGGTACTTGAATGCCGTCATGGACCACGCTGAGTATCGCTTGTGCAGCAGGATAATTACCGTGAGTCATTTTTCTAACATTTCCGATTGCGCCCATCATAACCTGAACTCCATTTGGAGTCATAAGACCTCCACCGGGGATTTTATGTTTTCTGTTATCCCAAGGTTGGACTGGATTGGGATTGTTATTAATCCATTCTTTAGCAGCGGTCATCATCTCTTCTGGTGACTCGGCTATTGCATGTATCAATCCATCTTTGAGTGCTTTCTGAGGATTAGCTTCTATACCCTGTAACATATACATTAAGGCATTCTGCAAACCCATTAAATAAGGAGACTTGGCTGTACCTCCTCCTCCAGGAAGCAGTCCAACTTTAGATTCTGGAAAACCCAATTTTATCTTAGGATTATTCAGACATATTCGATGGTGACATATCAAACATAATTCTAATCCTCCTCCCAGTGCGGTACCATTTATAGCGGCAACAAAAGGCTTGCCTGCCGTTTCGATAGCTCTTGCATTTTTATGAAATAGCAACATATCATTGAGCTGAGCCTCTACAGATTCAGATTCTTTTTCTAACTCTCTCAAGTCTGCTCCAGCCATGAACATACGTTGCCCTGAGGTTAGGATTACCCCTTTGACATTATCATCTTTGATCGCCTTATTCGCTACTTCTACAAATTGTTGTATGAAAGCAAAGCTGAATAAATTAGTTGGATTGTCAACTTGATCAATTGTTAGCACTGCTATACCGTCCGTACCAACTTCGTATCTGAGATATTTATTCTTTATAATAGTATCTGCCATTTTTCTTCTTTTTCTACTTATACTCTTTCAATAATTGTGGCAATTCCCATACCACCACCTATACATAATGTCACAAGACCAGTTGATTTATCCTGTCTCTCGAGTTCGTCTATTAATGTTCCCATTAACATACATCCTGTTGAACCTAACGGATGACCTAAAGCTATGGCACCACCGTTAACGTTGACCTTATCATGTGGCACGTTAAGTTTTTCCATTAGCAACATAGGTACCGCAGCAAAGGCTTCGTTTACTTCCCATAGATCAATATCACTTACATTCATTCCAGCTTGCTTTAATGCCTTTTCTGACGCTGGTGCTGGACCAGTTAGCATGATTGTTGGATCAGTGCCATATACGGCCATCGCTTTGATTTTGGCACGTGGTGACATACCTAAACTCTTTCCAGCAGTTTCATTACCAATTAGAGCTAACGAAGCACCATCTACTATAGCTGAAGAATTACCTGCATGATGTACGTGATCTATACGTTCTATTTCAGGATATCTATCAATAGCTACTTGATCAAATCCAGCCATCTCACCCATCATAGCAAACGATGGTTGCAATCCTGCTAATGTCTCCAATGATGTATTTGGACGAACGTTCTCATCCTTATCTAACATGACCACTCCATTGATATCTCTTACGGGCACCCTCGACTTAAATCTTCCGTCTAACTCCGCTGCTGATGCTCTCTTCTGTGACTCTACCGCAAATGAATCCACATCATTTCTACTGTAGCCGTATTTACTTGCTATGAGGTCAGCCGAAACCCCCTGAGGGATAGCATGACCTGGTAGGGCCACGGCAGGATCCAACATTAAGGCTCCTGCATCACTTCCCATCTTTACCCTCGACATACTCTCTACTCCTCCTGCTATGATAAGTTGACTGAATCCACTTTTCACATATGCGGACGCTTGATTTATAGATTCTAATCCCGAACCGCAAAATCGATTTAATGTAACTCCACATAAGTGATCGCCATATCCCGATTGTTGTGCAGCAGTCTTAGCGATATTCGCCCCTTGATCCATTACTTGGGTCACACATCCTAAGATGATATCTTCTACCAACTCAGGATCAAAATCATGCTTGGCTCTTAAATCCTTCAAAAGTTGTGTTACAAGATGTGTAGGTGTCACCGTGTTGAGTGCCCCCTTTTTGTTGCCCTTGCCCCTAGTGGTTCTCAAGGCATCGTAAATATAAGCTTCCATTTACTTCAAATTTTCTTTGTTGAGTATGTGCCATATCTAATTGGCATAAATGCCAAGATGAACACATTGTAATGATGTTATAGTATTAATTATTTTAGTAATATATCATTTCGATTAGCCACCATAAAATTCAATTAAACAATAGCGCCAATTCGAAAGTCGTCCAAAAATAGAATATTAGCTTGTCTAAATCCAGTTGACAGAATAAAATTACAGCTTCAAAACAATTTTTACTCTTTTATGTTTTAAGAATATTGACATTTAATCCAATTATGTTTATTTATGTGGCATAATTTGGCATAAATGCCAATTAAATTTTATTTGTTATGCAAGCTACACCACAAAGTGAAAATATGAAATCCCAACCTATGAAGGTCGTTGTCAAAAGAAAACCGGGTAGACCCACTGCAGATACTGAAATCAATATCGAGCATCTATGTGATGTAGCCGTTAATGTTTTCGCTGAGAAAGGATATTCTGGCACAACTACCACTGAAATAACCAAAAAAGCGGGTGTAGCGAGATCTTTGATTCACTACTATTTTGGTAATAAAGAGGAGCTATGGAAGGCCTCGCTTAAAAGAATTGCCAATGAGTTTATCAATGAATTTGAATCATCTAAAAAGATTCATAAAGACCTTGATGGCACTCAAATGATAAAGGTGGTGGTGAGACAATTGGTTCATTTTTATGCTAAATACCCAGCATTCCCAAAAATATTAGCTCAAGAGATGAATGAATTTTCTGATCGTAGCGAATATATCATTAAGAATTTTGTTAAGCCTCTCTGGACTTTAACTGGAGAATTATTCAAAAAACAAAGAAAAAGAGGAACCATTAAAAAGATCGATAAAGAGTTTCAAGCTCATATCTTATTGGGTATGGCCAGTAACTTGTTCTCCAATCCATATTTGACAGAACACTTATATGCTTTAGACCCTTTTAGTGAAGAAGTAATAGAGCGTTATGCTGATACCGTGGTAGAAATTTTCTGCCACGGAATTGTCAAGAACTAAAATACTCCAAAACCAAGTAATCGACCCTTTAATTCATCAATGCTGACCTTAGTTGTTTCCAAGAAACAACGTGAATTTTATTTTCTATAAGTTTTTCTTTAAATGCTTGACTCATCAATATATCTAAGTCCTTTTGTCGCCATGTAGCCCCATATTCAGGATGCCTAACCATCACTTCCTGCAATTCGGGGTTATCCTTGCCAAGATGCACTATTAATTCATTAATTCCTGGTTGCACCTGATTTATGAAGAGATCATATGCTTCCTCCCAAGAATCAGGAGTGCTTGGCAACATTAAAATTTGATTTACAGGTATCTGATAGGGACCAATCAGATCATCCACATCCCACTCATCGGGGATTCTATTGTAAGGAAGTAAAACTGGCAATTTGTATCTATTACCCAGCTCCAAATATGCTTTAAACAGCTCTTCATTAGCAAAAAGAGTACCCATATGAGAGTCCAAGTGTGACAATGGCACTCCAAATTGCAATGCTCTTTTGACTTGATTATCCAATTCTCTTTTGATATGCTCTATATCATAATGTATGACTACCTCCTCGACAGAACCGTACATGAAGTGCTTATGATCCAATATAGATGAGATGCGATTAGACGAACTCACTCCATCCCACTTATAGTGCTCCCACTCTGCTGTAAGGGTAAGATGTATGCCCCAACATAGGTCGGGATTTTCTTTGGCATATTTGGCGATATGAGGAAACCAAGGACAAGGGATCATCATACTGGCTGAGCTAATTGATCCATTCTCAAAAGCTTCAATAGAAGCCACATTGACGCTATGAGCCACTCCAAGATCATCAGCATGTATGATCAAGAGTTTGGCATCATTATCAAAACCCAACTTCTTAATTACTTCATCATTGCTTTGAGTAAAGAGAGTAGTGGATAAGATAATTAACAAAAGGCAGTTTATTAATTTTAGCATTACGTAGTACATTTTGATACATGAAAAGATAGGGTTAATTTTTTTTATGTCTATAAAATGGTCTAATCATTAGAATTGTAAAACATATAAAATCAGATTGATATGCCAAGAAAGTTAAGAATGGGAATGGTCGGCGGAGGTCGAGATGCATTCATAGGTGCTGTACATCGCATAGCTGCCAACATCGATGGTCAAATTGAATTAGTTTGCGGAGCATTCAGTAGCAATCCAGAAAAATCCAAACTGTCTGGCCAAGATTTTTATCTCGACCCAAATAGAGTGTATGGGACATATCAAGAAATGATCGAAAAAGAGAAAGAACTTCCCGCTGATCAACGGATGGACTTCATTTCGATAGTTACGCCTAATCATGTACATTACGGTCCAGCCAAGATGGCATTAGAAAATGGATTTCATGTTGTGTGTGACAAACCATTAAGTTTTGACCTTGAAGAGGCTAAAGACTTGGTTGCCACAGTTAAAAAAACTGGTAATATTTTCGCTCTCACCCATAATTATACTGGCTACCCAATGGTGAAGCAAGCCCGAGCCATGGTACAAAATGGAGATCTCGGAGAGATTCGTAAAGTGGTAGTAGAATATCCACAAGGATGGCTCTCAGAGATGATAGAAAGTACTGATCAGAAGCAAGCGGCATGGAGAACAGATCCCAAAAGATCTGGTATAGCAGGAGCAATGGGAGACATTGGCACCCATGCTGAAAATCTTGCGGAGTATATCACCAGCCTTAAGATCAGCGAAATATGCGCTGACATCAGCACCATAGTCCCAGGCAGGTTGCTCGATGACGACGGTAATGTCTTATTGAGATTTGATAATGGAGCAAGAGGTATACTCTTTGCCAGTCAAATCTCTAAAGGTGAAGAAAATGCATTGGCGATAAGAGTCTATGGCACAAAAGCAGGTATAGAGTGGCATCAAATGGAGCCAAACTCTCTCGTGGTTAAATTTGGCGATAAACCCACGGAGATAATGCGAACTGGAACAGACAGTTTATATCCAGTAGCAGGAGCTCATACGAGAACACCAGCTGGACACCCAGAAGGTTATCTTGAAGCATTTGCCAATATCTATAGGAACTTTGCGAAGTGTGTACAAGCCAGAATCGATGGTCATGATGTAGACCCAATCTATCAAGACTTCCCAACCGTTGAAGATGGTTTAAGAGGGATGGAGTTCATCTACAAAGTGATTGAATCAGGAAAAAGTGATCAAAAGTGGGTCAAGATGTAGCTGAAACGGCTATTTATCAGGTTGATCTGTCAATTTAATTCTGTCACATATTTTCTTTTCCCTTTTAAGTTTTGCAATTTTAAAGCAGATAATAATTGCACATGAAACTAAATATCAACGGGAAAGACATTGATGTCGAAGTAGAACCAGGGATGCCATTACTTTGGGTTCTTAGAGATGAATTGAATATGACAGGGACAAAATTTGGGTGTGGCGTATCATCATGTGGTGCGTGTACGGTCATGATTGATGGAGTTGCCACAAGGACATGCACCCTACCAGTTGGTAATGCCCAAAATAAAAAAATCACCACAATAGAAGGAATAGGAAGTCCATCTAATCTATCAGCAGTACAACAAGCTTGGGTTGAACATCAAGTACCTCAGTGTGGTTACTGTCAGAGCGGTATGATCATGGCAGCGGAAGCACTCTTAGATGAAATACCGAATCCTACTGATGATGATATCGATGCCAAAATGACGAATATTTGTCGATGCGGTACTTATACTCGAGTTAGAGCGGCGATACATACTGCCGCTAAGTTAAGAAGTCAAGCCACCGATTTATTAGGATCTCTATAACACACCTAAAGAGTAAAACATGTCAAAAGAAAAATCTAAAAAGAAAATTTTTACCAGGCGTAATTTCATGATAACAGGTGGTGTACTTACCACAGGTCTTGTGGTTGGAGTGGCCGGTCTCAACGCACATGTCAATAAAAAAATCCGAAAATACTCTGGTAAGGGAATGGGTGAAGGAAGCTCAATCAATGCATGGATCAGAATAGCTCCTGACAACAAAGTAACCGTTGCTGTAGGAAGGGCAGAAATGGGTCAGGGTGTCTATACCTCAATTCCTATGCTGATAGCAGAAGAGCTAGAAGTACCATTAGAAAATATCGAAGTCATCCAGCCACAGCCTGAGTCACCATATGCTAATACATTCATGATGACCCAGAAAGAGCCTAATATTTTCAAAGCTTACGAGCTTGCAGAAAAAGTAATGGCTTATCTGCCAATGGTTATGACTGGAGGAAGTACTTCCATTCCTGATGGTTTTAACAATATGCGCTATGCTGGTGCTACCGCCAGAGAAATGTTAAAACAAGCTGCTGCTGACGAATGGGGTATAGAAAGATCTAAAGTAAGCACAGAGAATGGCTATGTCATTAATAATGATACCAAAGCAAAATTAAGCTATGGTGATCTTTCTGCAGCTGCGAGAGAAATAGACTTAGCAGAACTTCCAGAACTGAAAAATAAAAGTGATTGGAAGCTCATCGGCACAAAGGCCAAAAGATTAGATATCCCAGAAAAAGTAGATGGAACTGCCGAATTTGGCATCGATATACGTAAAGAAGGTATGCTTTATGCAGCGATGATTCATCCCTCAGTGATCGGTGGCAAGATCACTGGCATCAAAAATAAAGAAGAAGTGGAGGGTATGGAAGGTGTAAAAAGAGTGCTTTTAACTGATTATGGGGTCGCAGTGGTTGCCAATAATACATGGCGGGCTAAGAATGGCGCACTCATGCTCGAAGTAGAAGAAGATAATTCTAATAATCAAGAAATCAGCTCAGCTACTATACAAACAAGTCTCGAAGAAATTCTTGATCAAGAACCATTGGCTACTCCAGATACTGAAGGCGATGTTGACGCCATACTAAGTGACAATAATCAAGTTATAGAAAGTACTTATAAAGTACCTTATTTGGCCCATGCGGCTATGGAGCCGCTAAACTGTACTGTATTAGTGAATGATGACAGTGCTGAGGTCTGGGTCGGCCACCAGTCCTCCTCAATCACTCAAACGGCTGTATCAGAGGTCGCTGGTGTAAGTAAGAAAAATGTGACTGTTCATACCACCTATCTCGGTGGTGGCTTCGGAAGAAGAGCAGAATCTGATTTCGTGCTGAAAGCTACAGCCGTTGCCAAGATGATGAAAGGTATACCCGTACAGACTACCTTCACCCGAGAAGAAGATATGAAAAACGATATGTATCGTCCAGCTGCACTAAGTCGGTTCAAGGGAGTAGTTAATCCTAATGGAGAAATTCATGCTTGGGACAATATGATTGCGATACAATCTGTGAGCAATAGTGCTATCACCAGAATAGATCCTTCTTTCGCTCCGAAGCCTAAAGACGATATAGCAACCGTAGAAGGTGCCGCACACCTGCCTTATATTATGAAAAACAAAAGGGTTGCTTTTGGTGATTATAAAAGTCCGATTCAGGTAGGATTTTGGCGTAGTGTAGGTAGCTCACAGAATGCCTTCTTTACAGAATCATTCATGGATGAATGTGCCCACGCCGCTGGTCAAGATCCCTATCAATTCAGATTAGCCAAATTGGGCAAAACACCAAGATTCAAAGCCGTGCTCGAAAAAGTAGCAGAACTCGGAAATTGGGGTGCCCAAGATGGAAAATATCGAGGTATCGCATTGCATAAATCTTTTGGATCTATAGTGGGTGAAGTATGTACGATCACAAAAAAAGGGGACAAAGAATTCTCTATAGATGACTTCGCATGTGCTATAGACTGTGGGACTTATGTAAATCCCGATACCATAGAAGCTCAGATGGAAGGTGGAATTGTATTCGGTCTATCGGCAGCTTTATATGGCCAAATTACTTGGCAAAATGGCAGTGTCGTACAAAGCAATTTCCCAGATTATGATATGGTCCGGATGAATGTATCTCCAAGTATTAAAGTACATATCATGGAAAATGATCATTATCCTGGAGGTGTAGGAGAACCAGGTACACCACCTGCAGCTCCGGCATTAGCCAATGCTCTTTTTGCGGCTACTGGACAAAGAATTCGAGAACTCCCTATAATGAACGCTGGATATAAGTTTAGCTAAAGTAAAATTTAAAAAAGAGGCGGATTAAAATTTAATCCGCCTCTCTCAATTCAGTTTTTAGTAGCTCCCATTTTCGAGCACTTCCCGTTTCTTTACATGTTTCATGACATCTTCCTTATAGAAAAGACAATCTCTCATTTCCTTTTTGGAGAATAACTCGAGCTGATCACCGAAGTGAGGAGAACCCTCTTGAGTACTATTACCATAACTCATGGTTACTCTTGCTTTCACCTCATCTCCAAATTCTATGATGCCTTGCCAGCTATCACCGCCTGCTATATAGCTCTTACCGTCTTCTTGAGGCCCATTAGACCACGCTACTCTAAAGATTCCGACTGAGCCATCAGATCCATTACCAGGTAAGTCCTTGTCGTGATACTTAATTCTATATACCTGACCCCATGGCACATCCAAAGGAACTCCGCCTTCCTTAAATTTAGCCACAACACCTTCCAATGCCTGAACAGCTGCTTTGGGATCTGCCAGTCCATCTGGGGTCGCTCTCGCTTGATCTAAAGTCCATTTTTGAGAAAAATTAGAGCCTTTCCAAGGATTGATGGCCCAAGCCCAATTGTAAAATAATGCCATTCCTTTACTATCAGCGTCAGCATTTCTATCCCAAGACATCAATACCTCTTTAGCTTCTTTAGCAGCATCGCCTCCGTGCTCATCGATAGCATCAAATAAATCATCCAATATACGGTCCGCCATCTCTATACGGGTCGACATCTTATAAGACTCTAATTCCTCGAATGAGATGCTTTCATCTTCCATCATCATACGAACTGCTCGCTGTGGCCTAAAATTCATTCTAATCGGTGACATATATGGAGGGAAATCCTTAGGATCTAATTCCATTGGAAAAGTAGATGTCCATGGTGGATCATTGGCATTTTGTAGCCACCCACTTTCTGGATTTTCCACTTTAGGTAATTCATCATAGGTATGTACATCAGTCCAAATATTCTTAGGATCGCTACCATCTACTACTCCACTCCAGTGAGCCCAATCCCCTTGTGCTCGCTTCGGTACTTGTCCGTTGAACATATAGAAGATATTACCTGCTTGATCCGCATACATAATATTAAAAAACGGAATCTGTACTCGTCTTAAAGCTGATTTGAACTCGGCAAAACTTTTAGATGTACCCATGTCCCACCATTGCACTATACCATAAGGTTTATTCATGCCAGGCATTTTGATTGTCAGTGCCTTGTTGCCGTCTTGCTTTAATATAGGACCATGATCGGGAGAATCATACATCAATACATCCTTCACACCTATCTTTCCATCGTCTTTCTTTACTTTAATAGATACTTTTCTATTGTATAAATCTTTCCACTTTCCATCCAATAGATATTGTCCTTTATCATTAAGTGTAATCTCATAGAGATCTGCATTATCTATAGTATTATTGGTATGACTCCATCCTAACTTTTCGTTGAAAGCAATGCCAAGAGTTGGTAATCCTACGAGAGTAGCACCATATAGATTGAGGTCTGGGGTATTGAAGTGGCCTTCATAAAATAACCACTCATCATACCAAGGCAAATGTGGATTCATCACTAACATAGCATGGCCACTGGCACTTTTTTTAGGGGCTATAGCATATGTGTTGGATCCTGTCTCATCAAGAGTCCATTTAGGTACGGCTTGAAGATCGTTTCCTCCTACAAACCTCGAATAGATCACAAAGAGAGCATGCCTTAGGATATCATAATTTTCGACAGGGAGTACTTGTTTATATTCTTCTTTAATCTGTTCGGGATGTTTCGCCGCATAATCATTCATACCATCCACAAACTGATCAATGTATCCTTGAAACTCTGGACTCTGTTGGTTGTACCAACTTCTACCTAACTTAGGAAAGTCCAAAGCTTTTACCATTAGATCATTCTCATAGCCTTTCGAACCCCAATACTCCGCTGCCCTACCTCTGGACTGACCATAGAGCTTTAATATTGTATTGGCATGACTGGTCATCTGTGCCCAACCAAAACTGTAGAATAGTTCATTATTATTTACGGCATATATATGCGGTACACCCCACTCATCCCAGATTAATTCTGTGACAGGATCATCATTCATATTAGACGAATGATCAACCATTTCTTCAGTCGGGTTGGGCTGATATAGTACCGCCGAATCAGTTACTTGCTTGGAGCAAGAAGAAAATATGACGTAGAGAGATAGAAATATTAGAATGTTATTTTTCATAGTAAGTGGATATAAGTCCTAAATTTAAACTTCTGAAATCAAAAGTACAGTACATGAAGACGATAAAAGGTCCAGCAATATTCTTAGCACAGTTTATGGGAGATGAAGCTCCATTTAATTCATTGGACTCTATCTGCGCCTGGGTAGCCAGTCTCGGTTATAAAGGAGTACAGATACCCACATGGGATCCAAGGTGTATAGATCTCGAAAAAGCAGCTACAAGTAAAGTCTACTGTGATGAATTAAAAGGAATAGTGGAAGGTCATGGATTGGAGATTACAGAATTATCCACTCACCTCCAAGGACAATTAGTAGCTGTGCACCCTGCTTATGATACTATGTTTGATGCCTTTGCACCAGAAGAATGTAAGGGTAATCCTAAAGCTCGCCAAGAATGGGCCGTACAGCAAGTGAAGTGGGCTGCATCCGCGAGTCAAAATTTAGGTATAGATGTCAGTGTCACATTCTCAGGATCTCTACTATGGCACACCGTTTATCCATGGCCACAGCGCCCTGCTGGATTAGTTAATACAGGATTCACTGAACTGGCTAAAAGATGGACTCCAATCCTAAACCATTATGACGAGTGTGGTGTAGATTGCTGCTATGAGATCCATCCGGGCGAAGACTTGCATGATGGTCATACATGGGAGATGTTCTTAGAGCATACCAAAAATCACAAGAGAGCGAACTTACTATATGACCCAAGTCACTTTGTATTGCAACAATTAGATTATCTACAGTTCATAGATTTTTATCATGAGCGCATTAAGATGTTTCATGTGAAGGATGCAGAATTTAATCCTTCAGGCAAATCTGGTGTTTATGGAGGTTATCAGGATTGGGTTAACCGAGCAGGTCGATTCAGATCTTTGGGAGATGGACAAACTGATTTCGGAGCTATATTCAGCAAATTGTCTCAATATGGATATGATGGATGGGCAGTTCTCGAATGGGAATGCTGTATCAAATCTCCAGAGCAAGGTGCCGCAGAGGGTGCTCCGTTTATAGATGCTCATATCATCCAGGTGACAGAGAAAGCTTTTGATGACTTTGCAGGAGCAGCTCCAAGTGAAGAAGTGAATAAAAAGATTTTGGGGATCAGTTGATTACTGGATTTAGGAAGCGAATTATAATATCTTCATAAAATGGAAATATCTATTAAGCTAACAGATGCTGATAAAGACATCATTAATGACGTGATCGCTACAGGTCAATTCAACAGTATGTCAGAAGTAATTAGAGCAGGGTTGGATAAGCTTAAGCATGATTTGGCTATGGAAAAACTAAAGAATAAATTACAAAAAGCTGAAAAAAGTCCAGTGACCAATAATTTTGAAATGGATAAATTTCTGAATAGAATACATCACAAAATGAAGGAGGTGTGACCCTTTCAGTTAGTAAAGAGGCAGAAATTGATTTAGAAGATATTTGGTTTTATACATTTGAGAAATGGTCTCTAAACCAAGCTGATGACTATTTAAAATCCATTGAAGAAAAATTCCATTTGCTTATCTCAATTCCTGAATTCGGGACAGCATTGACCGAAAATTATAGGTATATAGTGCATCAATCTCATGTCATTTTTTATTCTATCCTATCTAAAGAAAAGATTCTCATAATTAGAGTTTTACACTCAAGTATGGATTTTCTACAACATCTAAAAATTGGTCAGTGAAAAGTACAGTTTATATTTTCACCATTCTTCTAAGTTGTTTTTGTGCAATATCATCATACAGCCAATCAGAAATAGCTGGAAAGGTCGTGGATGAAAGTGG
>JAHDDE010000031.1:34349-43113 GCA_020629515.1 Saprospiraceae bacterium
CCTAATCAAAATGATTACAGATTGAATAGTGCCCTGAGCACAGGTATCCATCAAAATGGTCAAGGATTCTTTAGAGCAGAAGCCTATTATGGAGGTCCTATAAATCAATCATCCTGGTCTTATGATGTATCTTATCTATACAGATATGATCAGGGAAATAAAAACATAGATTATGCCCTTGGAAAAGGTGGGCAACTCAAGGGCAGTCTTTATAAATCCTTCAGTAATGGAATAGTTAGTCTCAAAATGAAATGGCTCAATGATCAAACAAATAGATATACTGGTATTGCAGCCACCAATTGGAAAAATCCTGAACCCGCCTTTGGTCAGAGTTTTCAGAATACCTCATTGCTACCCCCAGCTTTAGATGGGCAAATACCTGATGGCCGTACCAGTGGAGCGACCAATTATGAGTTTGATCCAGCTAATGGCATCCAAACTAATGAATGGAGCACATTAGTTAGTGGGGATTTTGAATGGACGGACTGGCGAGTATCTTTTAAATCAAAAGTCTCCCTTAAAAGTACAGATTGGCAAACTGCCATCGGAGGACAACCCTTAGGTTTAGAAAATTTTATTACCTATTTCGTGAGTGGAGATGCTTTTCCAGCCGGGATCGTAGACTTCAGGGTTGCTGAACCTGGAGGTCAGCCATTGGCCACAGTGAATAATGCGGGAATGCTTGCCGCATTTCAAGGTCAAGCACCCTCTTTTGAATATCTAAATGGCACCCTTCCTAATGATGCGATTATGGGAACTGGGGCTTGGAAAAAGGATGATCAGATCAACGAATGGATGAATGACATTCGTGCTACATGGAAGCAAGGCAGCGTCAATTGGACGATAGGCGCATTCGGCTCACATAGCGCCGTTGACGTATTTACCAATGCCAGTTTTATCTATAGTACCTATGAGCCACAACCACGGCTATTAGAAGTAAGTCTTACAGATTTTGAAGGAAATAGGAGACAATTAAGTGACGCGAACGGTCTTAGTAATTATGGTGGATTACTATATGAACAAGGAGAAATTGATGTTAATATCTATTCTCTATATAGTCAGTATAACGATCGATTCAATGACAGGTTATATCTGGATTTGGGCGTAAGATTTGACCATGTAAGTCACAATGGACTAAAATATAATAGTACTCCGTTAACATCAGGTGGAGGCGGATTAGACCGCAATGAGGTATCAGGCTATGACAATGGTCTACTCATCAGCAATGGATCAGATCTTATTGACTTCAATTATAATTTCTTATCCTATAGTGCAGGTCTGTCCCTTGATTTAGGTACAGATATAAATCTTTATGGGCGATTTTCTAATACGCATAAGTCTCCCGAGTTAAATTATTACTTAAACAATTTTAGCAATGTCCCAATCGAAGGTCCTGGAGAAATACAAAATATTGCACAAGCAGAAATAGGTCTTAAAACTCAAAATTTACAATTGACCGCATTCATTAGTTCATTATCAAACGTCCCTTATAGCAATTTTGAATTTGATGATCAGACCAATGGAATATTTTATACTCCAACACAACTTAACTCAAGCCAAACAATTGGTGTAGAATTAACGTATGTCAGACCATTATCCAATGCTTTGAGTATCCAAATAAATGCAACTTGGCAAAACGCTCAATTAGGTGACTTTACCTTATATCAAGCCAATGGTTCTATAGACACCAATGATGATAACATAGAAACTTTCAGTGATAATAAATTACCTCACCAAGCTAATCTAATGGGTAATATCAGTCTCAATTATAATCTTAATAAATGGTCAGGATCTTTGAGATATCGCTATCTCGGAAATAGATATGGTAATTTTGCCAATTCATTCACTCTGCCAGCCTATGGTCGTGTGGATGCTGTTATAGGCTATGACATCGATGAGCGTTCTGACCTGATGCTATCTGCTCATAACCTGTTTAATACTGCTGGCCTCAATAACTTTTTTGGCCCTAACCAGTTTGGCAGTAGTTCTGATGCCGCATCAGAAAGTTTTATCTCTAATAATCCTAATGCGAGTTTTGTAGTGTTTCCTATTGGAGGGCGTACTATTAGTTTGAGATTTGGATATAAAATTTGATATTCTGCGAAGTTCTGTTTTAGACCATAGTACTGATCGAGAATGAATAATTTCCAACTTCAGATTGTGATTTCGACTAGCTAAAAACGATAAGCAGCTGCCCTCTTTTCAATCTTATCTCTCGAAGGCAAATGGGAGAGTCCTTCACCCTCGATAATAAAGGAAGCAGCACTATGGGCAAATACACAAGAACTTGCGATATCATTTGTTTCAGCATATCGCACCAAATAAGAAGCTGTAAAGACATCTCCCGCACCTGTTGCATCAACTTCATTCACAGGAATGGAAGGGAAATGATGAACGTCTCCATGAAAGTAAACAGTAGCTCCGTCCGCACCGTCTGTAATCACCACATGCTTACAATACGTGACAATTGTAGACAATCTGTGCTCAAATCCTTTGATATCCTGAGTACTAAAAATCGCTACATCTACCTTAGCTAACAAGGACCAGTCCATCTCCTTAGCACTTATTTTACCTGACTCATCCCATTGTCGTAGACATCCTTGAATGGTAGCCCCTACTATGGCTCCGTCAAAATGATCTAAAATTGACCAATCCACTTCATCAGCGATAAGGCATAGTTGTAATATGTCATGATCTTGCATTTTACTGATAATATGTCCTGGACTAATCAGCTCCGCTCGGCTCAACAAATATTGAGTACGATTTCCTTCACTATCATAAATATTGTGAAAAACAGTCGTCTCCTCCGCTTCAACATTATGCAAAACGATACCCTTTTGTATGAAGTAATCCTTGAATAAAAAATCACGACCTACACTTGTCAATATGCTGGTAGTTTTCCCCAAATTTTGAGCTACAATAGAAGCATAAGAGGCTGTCCCGCCCAAAATATAGCCACTCTCTACTTTATCATGGCAGCAATGACCTATACACAAATATTTATCGATAGTCCGACTCATAGATGGACAATCTTTGATGCTCTAAATGATTGAGTAAAAGCATTAGCCACTTCTGTAGCTTTGATGGCATCATTGATACTCAATTCTGGTTTACGACCATCGAGTATACAATCAATAAAGTCTTTTGCCATGAGTAGGAATGCCTCGTCAAATCGCTCCCAAAAAGTGGCTACGCATTCTTTTCTCGCTCCATATTGGTCATAGATCTCGACACGATTTTTGTATGAAGGTCGCCCAATCCGCAGTGTGCCTTCGGTGCCAACCACTTCTGTATAGGTATCATGACCGTGAGCCCCAGTGCGGCTTGCGTTGATAACCGCCATACTGCCATTATCGAAAGTACAAGTAGTCATAACATTGTCCGCATCCCCCAAATCTCCAAAGCCCTTGTGTTTAAATGCTCCTCCTATAGCATGAACCGACGTAAATTCTGCGTTCAAAAACCACCTCGCTAAATCAATATCATGAACATTAAAATCATGAAATATTCCTCCACTTTTCAACACGTAATTCATCTGAAAGTCAGCAATAGAGTCTTTGTCGACTGTCTGCGATCGAACCATAAAGGGTTCACCAATGTCTCCCGCATCCACTTTACGCTTAGCATATAAATAGCTCTGATCATATCTTCTCACAAATCCCACTACAGCTGTTAATTCTGGATTATCATCCACCACGGACTTAACACGATAACACTCCTCTGTATCAAGTGCCAATGGTTTTTCGCTAAAAACGTGCTTACCGCTCTCCAGCGCCATTATCATATGATCCGCATGTTGATCTGTAGAGCTAACTACATATATCGCTTCTAATTCGGGTAATTGGAGCATCTCTGTATATGAACTGAAAAGATATGGCACCCCTAATACTTCTTTAGCAAATCTTAATTCCTCGTCCACAAGAGAACAAGCAGCAATAAGATCTGCATTATTGATCTTGAACATCAGATTCTTAGCATATTCTTTACCTAATCTCCCCAAGCCGACGATACCAACTTTCAGCTTTTCCCTTTTCATAATCCCAATCTGCTTTTAATCAATTTTCTGGCCATCATTGCATACTCAAATGGATCCGCCTTGGCAGGATCCTGTTCGGCTTCAACAACGATCCAGTGGCTGTATTCAATATCCTGTAAAATATTAAAAATATCATGAAAATTAATGTCTCCATCTGGATCTCCAGGAGCAGTGAATACCCCTTCCTGAACAGCCTTTAAAAAGCTCCATTTCTTTCTTTTTACCTTTTCAAGAACAGATCGTCTGATGTTCTTAAGATGTATATGATTAACTCTCGTTTTGACCTCGTTAAGTGCTATAATGGGGTCTTCAAGAGCAAAAGCAAAATGTCCACTATCATAGTTGAGTCCAACATGCTCTTCAGTATTATCTAGTAGTCGTAATACATCATCAAGTGACTGAACAACACTACCCATATGATGATGAAAAGCCAAACGCATGCCATGCGAATGAATAAAAGCTCCACATTCATTTAAAGCACTATAAAATTCAGACCTCTGTCTTTGAGATGAGAAGTGACCCCTATGAGCATATACAGAATGATCCATTTTCTTTTGGCAACTTAATCCTACTTCTCCTCCTCCAACTGTTTCACACCCTAATTGCTTGAGAAAAGATATATGTGCTTCAAGTCTTTGTAGATTATGCTCTAAAGTATCAGTAGTCAATCTAAAATCAAACCATTGATTGCAAACTTGCAATTGATGAGACGCTAAACATTGCTTGAGATATGTAATTTCTCTTGGAAATTTAACACCTATCTCACATCCTTGATACCCTGCTTTAGCCATGTCAGAAATACACCTTTCAAAAGTATAATCTGCACCCATAGACGGCATATCATCATTAGTCCATCCAATTGGAGATACACCTATCTTCATACCCTATAATTATGACTTGCTATTATTAGGCACATCCCACCAAGAATAGGTCTCCAGTTCCTCATAACGATCACACTCAGTATAGATTAAAGTGGTAGAAGAGTTGTCTTGGGCTTGCTTAAAAGCGCCAATCAAGTCAGCCTTAGTTAATGCTTTATACACTATAGCTCCCATGCTTTTCGCATTTTGCACAAAGTCCACAGGAAGCTTTCTGGATTGTGCCTCCTCTCGTGACAATTGATCATCTCCTATGCTTCCCTCTACTCTTGTAAAGTACCGCGTTCCAAACCCATCCTGTCCTATGGATCGAGACAATGAACCAATACTCTTAAATCCATCATTGTTGATAAGTATAATGATCAGTTTTAGGTTTTCTTGTATGCTCGTAATGATCTCTTGAGACATCATAAGGTAGCTTCCGTCACCGACCATCACAATCACTTCTTTCTCAGGAGAGGCCATCTTAACGCCCAATCCACCTGCTATCTCATATCCCATACATGAATAACCATACTCCATATGGAAATTCTTAGCCCCTCTTGCCCGCCATAACTTGTGCAGGTCACCTGGCAAACTACCTGAGGCGCATACCACGGTAGTATCCGAAGCAGAATATTCATTTATGACTCCTATGATCTCTGATTGCTTTAGCGGTATGCTCTCTTTTTGATAATAATCTGAGACTTTGCGATCCCAGCCCAAGCTATATCTTCTGATCTCTTGAATATATTCGGTACTCACTATATCGTCTTCTAATGCTGTAATCAACTTCTGAAGTATCACTTTAGCATCTCCTTGCAGAGCTATTGCATCTTGCTTATACAGGTCCATCTCAGCTACATTGATATTAATGAACCGTACTTTATCATTCTTAAATAAAGTCTGTGATGATGTAGTAAAATCAGTATATCGAGTACCTATGCCTATGATCAAATCAGCTTGTTCCGCTATACGTACTGCCCCTTCTGTACCCGTGACACCAATAGCCCCAAGATTGCCTTTATGGTCATAAGGCAAAGCTCCTTTGCCCGCCATGGTTTCAGCGAAAGGCAAGCTTGTTTTCTCTACTAATGCTGAGAGTTCTGGAATAGCATCACTATAGATCACTCCACCACCAGCAATAATTAGCGGCCTTTGAGCAGTTTTGATAAGCTGTACAGCCTGATTTAATATAAATTGGTCTGGTCTAATACGAGGTATATACCAAACTTTTTTCTCAAATAGAGCTGTTGAAAAATTGCTGTACTCTACTTGTACATCTTGCGGAATACAAAGAGTGACACATCCTGTCATAGCAGGAGAGGTTAATACTTGCATAGCACGCTTTAAAGCCGACTCCAGTTGCTCGGGTCTATTGATACGATCCCAATAGGTCGACACAGGTTTAAAACAATCATTGACCGATGCGTCTTGTGTCTGGGTGACTTCTAATTGTTGCAAAACAGGTTGAGCTCGACGATCAGCAAAAATATCTCCTGGCAGGAGCAATACGGGCAAACGATTAATCGTAGCCAAAGCGGCTCCCGTCACCATATTAGTCGCACCGGGCCCTATAGAACTCGTACAAACCATGGTGGATAATCTATTATTGGCTTTGGCATACGCAACCGCTGTATGTACCATAGCTTGTTCATTACGACATTGATAATAAGTGAAATCAGAATGATCTTTAAGAGCTTGGCCTATACCCGCTACATTACCATGTCCAAAAATACCAAAGCAGCCTCCAAAGAAAGCCTGCTCCTTTCCATCCCTAACTACATACTGGTTTTGTAGATACTCGATCAAAGCATCAGCCACCGTTTTTCTGACCTTATCCATCAGACAGATATTTTTTTAATAGACTCCCTTGACCTGCAGATTGTAGTAAATCAAATTTTTCAAACATCAATTTCTTGTATTCA
Organism: Saprospiraceae bacterium; assembly: GCA_020629515.1. Classification (GTDB taxonomy): domain Bacteria; phylum Bacteroidota; class Bacteroidia; order Chitinophagales; family Saprospiraceae; genus GYS-P2D. Next base: position 41,171 of record JAHDDE010000031.1, read on the forward strand.
TCCATATATTCCTGCCCTATGGTCGCTGGAGTAAATATGTCTGGACAATCTCTAAACGTCTCTCTCGCAACCCTCGTCCAAAGCAATCTGAAGTCAGTAGCAAGATTGACTTTACAGACACCATATCGTATAGATTCTTGAATTTCCTTAGGATCAACTCCTTTAGCAGTTGCTTTAAGCTGGCCTCCAGCAGCATTGATACGCTCAACTTCTTTTGGATCAACAGATGACCCACCGTGCAATACCAATGGGTATTGAGGTAAGCGCTTATTAATCTCCTCCATGATATGAAATTGAAGTCCCTGCCCACCTGAAAACTTATAAGCTCCATGACTGGTACCTACTGCAATCGCCAGACTATCACAACCTGTAGCAGCCACAAACTCTTCAACTTCAGCGGGATCGGTATAGAAGGCTTTTTCCTCTGCTATAGTAAGATTATCTTCTACCCCACCCAAAACACCTAATTCCGCCTCGACGCTGATCCTATTTTGATGAGCCTGGTCTACCACTTTTTTTGTTCGAGCGATATTATTGGTATAACTATCATGACTGGCATCGATCATCACTGAGGTGTAGTATCCACTATGGATGGCATCAAAAACATGCTCATCATCTCCATGATCCAAATGCATCGCATATACTACCTTTGGGTACATCTGACTTGCTGCTTCGGCCATAGCATTTAACATAATTGGAGAGGAGTACTTCCTTTGAAAAGGTGTCGTCTGCACAATAATTGGGCTATCTGCTTCTGAGGCAGCAGAGAATAGTCCAATCATCTGTTCCATAAAACAGATATTCACAGCTGCCAAGGCATATTGACCATAGCAATGTTGATATAACGTCCGAGTGGATACTTTCATCAATCAGGTCCTAATTACAAAATTTTAAGATAGTATGATTTTGACAATATCACCTTTTTAAGGTTATAAAAACAAGTGGTGCAACTTTAGATTTTAGCTTTATCACGTACTGCTTATATAGGCCAAGCAATAAGGTTTCTCCGAAGTAAGGCGCAACAAAATGTGACTTGTCTTGTAACTTACTATAGACTATTAATTTAATTCCTATAAATCTATCCGATATATGAGTAAACCAAAGGCATTGATCATACTTCTTATAGTTATTCTTATCGCAGGTCTGATAGCTTTAGCTGGATCACAAAATGGCCAGACTTTTAATTATACCCCAATTTTTATCCTATGTGTTAGTTGGGCCTTTTTGCTGAATTGGATAGCATTTATTCCCGCTTATCTTCAACAAACCGAAAAGTTTTATGATCTCATCGGTAGCGCTACTTATATCACAGTAACTTTTTTAGCCCTCTACTTAGCTGATAACCACAATAATTTAATATATCTCATAGCAGGAGTTGTGCTCATCTGGTCGTTAAGGTTAGGAAGCTTTTTGTATAAGAGAATACATCGATCTGGCAAAGATGATCGTTTCGATAGTATCAAGCCCGATGCATTCAGATTTTTTAATGCATGGTCTATCCAAGCCCTTTGGGTTGTTATAACCGCTGCTCCTGCATTCGTCGCAATATCTTCTCAAAATAGGTTAGACATTAATATCTACACTTATATAGGATTGGCCTTTTGGATAATAGGATTTAGCATTGAAGTAATCGCTGACAATCAAAAAACCGCATTTAAAAAAGTTGCGTCAAATGAAGGAAAATTCATCAATACAGGTCTTTGGTCAAAATCTCGTCACCCTAACTATTTTGGCGAAATTGTACTTTGGATTGGTGTGAGTATTATGGCTTTCCCAATCCTCCAAGGTTGGCAATATATAGCTTTGATATCACCAGTTTTTGTTACATTCTTGTTGACTAAAGTATCGGGTCTTCCCATGCTGGAAGCTAAAGCAGATAAAAAATGGGGTGGTCAATCAGACTATGAAGAATACAAGAAAAACACGCCTGTGCTTATACCTAA
>JAHDDE010000032.1 GCA_020629515.1 Saprospiraceae bacterium
ATTGGTAAAGTAGATTTAGCGGCCTTGGGTAAGAAAAGGGTACCTAATTTTAGATTGGGCAAATTTTTAAATGAGGTACCACTCTATTCTAAGGATAAAAGAGGACTCAATATATCCATTATCATAGCCCAATTTATCATTCTACTCGCAGATAGAAAATTTGATAAACTCTATGATCGGGTGGAAGCTATAAGTAAATATTCTTATCGGCATCTCAAAAACGATTTTAAGTTGCGATCCAATTGTTTTATTAGGATGTTACTGGCTTTAGTCAAGGCAGATTATAATCCTATAAGAGCCAATAGGTATGCAGAGAAGTACCTGAAAAGACTAAAAACAACTGAAATGAATCTTAATGAGTATTCTACAGAAATTGAGATAATACCTTATGAGCAACTTTGGGAGATAATTATTGAAATGCTCAGTAAAAAAAAGAAATAAAGCGAAAATAATATTCCTGCGAATTAGATATTTATGACATGCTTGCGATAATGAATGTCTTGGTCAAAGCGTATATCAAAAGGTTTGATAAAGAATTGAATCAAATAAGATTTGCTGCAAGTAGAATACAGGAGAAGGAACTTGATTATATCCTAAATTGCTTTCTACCTTATCGTCTGAATAATGGGCTTAGTAAGTCGGATAAGCCAAGAGCGAGTTTTGGTTTGCTGTTATTAACGGACTACCAAGATTACGCAGCATCAATTGAAGAGTTAAAATCAGACCTAAAAGAGAAAAGAGTGGAGTATTACGCTCAATCATCGGGCACCTCTGGAATGGTAAAAAAGTTAATTCCGACCCCAGAGTCCTATGTAAAACGAAATCACCTCAGAGGTTCATGGTACATTTTAAACACGCTCTACAATAATGTAGAAGACATGAATGTATTTACCTGCAAAAACTTGTTGATAGGTGGGGCTATCTATAGTCGGCATGACAATTATCTAATTGGAGATGTATCCGGAATCATGTTGAACAGGATTCCTTCTTTTTTCAGGCCATTTTATGTGCCGAGTATTAAGGTGGCAACTATGCCAATATGGGAGGAAAAATTAAGAAAAACCGTTACAGCAGCATCTAATACGAGTGAGGTTTCGCTATTGGGAGGTGTGCCAACATGGGTTATAGCAGTCGTTAAGGAAGTCATGAAAAACAATCAAGCTGATGACTTAACTCAAATATGGCCTAACCTAAAGGCTTATATACATGGTGGTGTAAGTATCGCTCCGTATAAAAAACAGTTTCAAGCAATAATTAAAGATCCATCGTTTCAATATATAGAGGTGTATAATGCTACAGAGGGATTTTTTGCTTTTCAGGATAATCCTAATGAAGAGGGTATGTTGCTGATGCTCCAGAGTGGGATATATTATGAGTTTGTTGAGAAGTCTCTTTTCAAAGGTAAGGATACTGCTATAGAGAATATTTTGCCATTATCGGAAGTTGAAAAAGGGCCTTCTTATGTTATGATAATCTCAACTATGACCGGTTTGCTTAGATATATACAAGGGGATGTAGTATCATTCACCCACATAGCGCCATATAAGATAAAAGTGGTTGGAAGGATCACAGAGTATATAAATGCTTTTGGAGAAGATCTGCTCCTTAACCAAGCTGAAGATGCTTTATTAAAAACTGCAGATTATCATAATGTAATCATTAATCATTATTCAGTCGGACCGAGGTATATTTCGATTAACGAAAAAGGATGCCATGAATGGTATATAGAATTTAACAAATCCCTTCCAGATCTTGATCTTTTTGCCTCTACCTTAGATAAGGAACTTTGTATCATTAATAGTAATTATCGTCAAAAGAGATCAGGAGAGTTGGCTTTAGAATGCCTTAAAGTATTTTCGCTTCGAGAAAATGCGTTTAAAGAATATCTTAAAGAGAATAGAAAATTAGGTGCGCAAAGTAAAGTACTCAAGCTTTCTAACAACAGGGACATTATTAATAAACTGAACAAATACGTGATAAACTAAATGAATAATCACGATCTTAAAACAGTACAGGATCAATTAATTGAAGATATTGAGATCCAGAAACATGAGACTATAAGTTCAGAGGAACTTTTCAAAGCTATCGTTTACAGAGTAGAATATCTTTTGGAGAAAGATCCAAGTTTGTTATTCAGTTATCTATACAGATTGGATATAGAAGAGAGTCAATTGAAGCTTGCATTGAGAGGGGATGGCATCAAGAATGGTATAGTGTTGATATCAGAATTGATCATGGAGCGACAATTAAAGCGAGTTGAGACTAAAAAGAAGTATCAACAGAAACCTATCGATGGGTGGAATTGGTAAATTGAATGAATAATTAATTCATAACAAATTGTTAGTTCAAAGACAAGGTATTATCTGTCGTTCTGTTAAGTATGGCGAATCAAGCCTGATACTTGACATATTCAGTGGTGATGTAGGTATGAGGTCATACATCATAGGTGGAGTGAGGACAAAAAAGGCAAGTTCCAAGCAATCTACCCTTCAGGTTATGAATCTTATTGAGATTGTAGCATATGACAAAGGGCTCAATAAAGAAGGTCTATTAAGAATTAAAGAAGTCCGTTATAACAAGATTTATAAATCAATCCCATTTAACATTGTTAAAAGTTCCATTGGCATTTTTTTAATCGAACTAAGTCGAAACTCAATCAGAGCAAGTGATGATTATAAGTCTTTATATGACTATATGTATGATCAGCTAGTTAGTCTGGACAACATGGATGAGGGTTTGCCACACTTTCATATCAGATATCTTATTTCATTTGCATCTCTTTTGGGTTTTGGGATGAACAATAACCATAGTCAAACGAACAGATATTTTCATCTGGTAGAAGGCGAATTCGTGGGTGCGCTCTCTGATCATCGATATTGTATGGATGAAGAACAAAGCTCTTATTTTAATCAGTATTTGAATTATGAACAAGTTGATGTGCCGAGAGAATTTCGTAAATCCATCTTAAGTAGATTAATAGATTTTTATCGCTATCATATTGACCAATTTGGAGAGCTAAAATCACTTGAGGTATTGAATTCTCTATATTCAAATTAGAAGTACATACCCCACATAGGGTTTCCCAATCAATTTATAGTTTATTTTTGCGCCCAAATAAAAAGAAATGAACCTAAAAGATATAGTCTCAGTTAGTGGTTTGCCTGGCTTATATAAATTAGTCACAACCAGGAATAACGGTTTGGTTGTTGAAGATTTTGATTCGGGTAAGTCAAAATTTTTGTCTGTGCGTAAATATCAATTTACACCACTTGAGACTGTGGCCATCTATACCGAGGATGATGCTTGCGATATGAAAGATGTCTTTCAAAAAATTAAAGATCAAGAAGGGCAAAATCCTCTACCATCCTTGTCTGATAAACCAAATGAGCTATTCTCTTATTTTGAAGAGATTCTACCAGACTATGATCGTGATAAGGTCAAAATCAGCGATGTAAAAAAGGTTATAAAATGGTATAACTTCTTGAAGACACGCGATTTATTTGATCTCTCTGAAGAAGAATAAATCAAAAGAAAATCTGAAGGATCGCAAAAGATATTATAGCGATCGTAAAGCCGATCATAAAAATATTGTAGGCGATTTTAAGCCTGTAATATTTTTTATTGAGTACCGCTCCATGGTCATAGATATCTTCGGCCAATAGAGAATATATAGAATCATCGTTTGTTTTAAGATCATTCATTTTGTCGACGAAGTCATTCTTATTAAGTTTCATAAAATTGGCGAAAAAGAACAAACTCATATCATCTCGATAACTATCGATTTTAGGGATATTCGGACGTGCGGCGAGCACGGCATTCACCATCGCCAATCCGGCAGTCACTAATAATATACCTAAAGGAATTACGATTTTAAAGTCTGAAGTAAAATCACTTCCAATTGCTGCCCCACCTCCAAACATGGATATGAGTACAGAGAGCATCACCGCGTTGATCCCTATGAGCATATTAGCTTTGTTGTCAGCTATAGAGCTTAAGTTAATTTGATTGCGGAACAATACTTTATACATGGTCTCTATACCTCTTCCTAACTTGACTGGCGGTTTATCAGCTACTTTTGGAGGATTAGATTTAACTAATTTATTTATATTTTTCATTTTTTGTGCACCATACTTTTGTTGAGCAAATGAGGTCAGAAAATGAGTATTATTGAGATATTCTATTTGAATATTGTTCCAATTCTTCTTTTTGATCTTCTCCGTCTTATGGTAGTTCATCTCTTTCCTTAATGACTCGCCAAGCTTAGCAAAGTTTTTATGGCCTATTGATTGATGATCTGCGTCATGGAGTATTTGTGCTAAAAGACCTTCTCTATTAGTCACAGAATTTTTAGTACTGTCTATAAGTTGAAGAACTTTATCAATGTCTTTTTCGGGATAACCATTTGAGGAGAGGAAGTTTTGAGCTATAATTTTACTTTCTTCTTCATGTTGATCATAGGAGACATAATATCCGATATCATGAAACCATGCTGATATAGACAATATTTCATTTTGTTTTTGAGATATGCCCATACCATGACCTATCTCAAAGCAATAATTAACTACAGTAACGGTGTGGTCAAGATTGTGATAACAGAAGTTTGTCCAGTGCGGCTTTTTAAATTCCGACTTAACAAACGATTCCACCTTTTTAAGGATATTATTTTCCAATTTAATGCGATTGATCTACTAAGCAACAAAATACGTAAAATGCTCTTTAGTATTAGCGTAGCAAAAACTATGCTATCCTGCCCAACCCTCTCTATCTAAACTTCTATACTGAATGGCCTCCGCTAAAAATTCGATCTTTATTTCTTCACTACCAGATAGATCGGCAGCAGTTCGCGCCACTTTTAGTATCCTGTCATAGGCTCGTGCAGATAACTGTAGTTTGGTCATAGCAGTCTTAAGTAAAGTTGTGCCAGCTTTATTCAATTGGCACATTTCTTTTACCATTCTACTCGTCATCTGAGCGTTGCAATATATATCCGAAAAATCTTTGAATCTGTCATGCTGGATTTCTCTTGCCTTATTCACTCGCTCACGTATAGTTGCACTTGGTTCACTGGTATATTCAGTACTGCTAAGTTCGTCGTATGATACAGGAGTGACTTCAACGTGTAGATCAATGCGGTCCAAGAGAGGGCCAGATATTTTATTTAAATATTTTTTGACTATTCCAGGTCCACAAACACAATCTTTCTCAGGATGATTATAGTATCCACAGGGACATGGATTCATTGATGCAACAAGCATGAAGCTGGCAGGATAGTCTACACTTATTTTAGCCCTTGAGATAGTCACTTTTCTTTCCTCCATGGGTTGTCTCATCACTTCCAATACCGATCTCTTAAATTCTGGCAATTCATCTAAAAAAAGTACCCCATTGTGTGCCAGAGAGATTTCTCCCGGGTTTGGATTTGAGCCGCCACCTACCAATGCAACATCGCTCACTGTATGATGAGGAGACCTAAATGGCCTTGAAGAAACTAAAGAAGCGTTAGCTCCTAATAACCCGCATACAGAATGAATTTTTGTTACCTCAAGAGCTTCGTGTAAGGATAAGGGGGGTAGTATACCAGGAAGACGTTTTGCCAGCATGGTTTTGCCAGCACCCGGAGGACCAATAAGGATTACATTATGGCCTCCAGCCGCAGATATTTCTAAGGCTCTCTTTATATTTTCTTGTCCTTTGACATCCGAAAAATCTACGGAATAATATCCTTGCTCATCTCGAAATATTTCTCGTGTGTCTACTTCTGTTCGTTTCAATGTTGAATTTCCCTCAAAAAACTGGATAGCATCATTCAGATTATCTATTCCATATACATCGAGATTATTAACAATAGCCGCTTCACGGGCATTTTGTTTTGGGACGATGAGTCCTTTATATCCATTTTTTCTGGCTTCAATAGCGATGGGAAGAGCTCCTTTTATTGGCCTTAATTGACCGTCTAATGCTAATTCTCCCATGATGACATATTGATCTAATTCTTCATGTGGTATCTGTTTAGTAGCTGCTAATATGCCCACTGCTATCGGGAGATCATATGCGGAGCCCTCTTTACGAATGTCAGCAGGTGCCATATTCACAACTAATTTCATTCTCGGCATTTTATAACCTATATTTTTAATGGCCGCCTCGATTCTTTGAAATCCTTCCTTGACCGCATTATCTGGCAAGCCTACTAAGTAATAAAATTGTTTGCCCGCAGCTACGTTGCCACCCGCATTAACTTCTATTGTGATAGTCTGAGCATTGACCCCTTGTACCGCACTTGCAAACGTCTTAACTAACATTTAAACACCATCCTTTTGTACTTTATCCAATTGTCGGGCGAAAGATAGTTTTTAATTATTCTTCTATATAATTAAAGATTTATTAATTCCCTGTTTGATTTCTAATCTATAATGATTTAAGTTTGCGTCATGAAAGTTATCACGATCTTAAATTGTTGTTGTTGTCAGGTATTGAAATTACTTCAATAGGATCGATTTATTATAAAAAAATATAAAGCCTGATTGAAGTGATTCGTCAGGCTTTTTTGGTTTTATGAGTATATCAAATTATATATCATGTTGGGTTGAAGCAAGAGAAATCTGTTGCTGTTGTTGTTGCCTTAATACTGGTATGTATTGATAAGTAGATAAGAATTTTTAAAAAAAATTATAAGCCTATCAATATTTATTGATGGGCTTTTTTTTATGGCTTAAAAAAATAAACAAATGGCTGTGGTACTTGATGGTAAAAACGTTTCGGCTGTGGATGCAATAGATATCCTGGAGTTGCAATCGAAAATTGATCTATTCAATAATGGTAAAATTGATGAAGAACGATTTAAGTTATATCGTTTAACCCGTGGGGTTTACGGTCAACGTCAGTTGGGTGTACAGATGTTTAGGATTAAGATACCATTTGGAAGTCTTACTGCAGAACAGTTAGTGAGGATTGCGGATGTGTCTGATAAATACGCTACAGGCAATCTTCATCTGACAACTCGTCAAGATATACAGTTACATTTTGTCAAATTAGCTGACTCTCCTGCAGTATGGACAGAATTAGCTGAAAAAAGTATAACGGCAAGAGAAGCTTGTGGCAACACGGTTAGAAATATAACAGCCTCAGCGGAGGCTGGAGTCGATCCAGATGAGCCATTTGATGTAAGTCCATATGCACATGCTGCTGCACATTATTTTATGCGCAATCCGATATGCCAAGAGATGGGAAGAAAGATCAAACCTGCCTTTTCGAGTAGTTCTAAAGATACTGCCTTGACCTTTATGCATGATTTTGGATTTATCCCTTTAGTTGAGGATGGGAAGAAGGGCTTTAAGGTCGTTGTAGGTGGAGGCCTCGGTGCGCAAGCAATATTCGCCAAAACAGCTTACGAATTTTTGCCTGAAGATCAAGTTATTCCTTTCATGGAAGCAGCGTTACGAATTTTTGATCGATTTGGCGAGCGTGAGAAAAGACACAAAGCAAGATTAAAATTCTTAATAAAAGATTTAGGTATAGACCATTTTTTAGAATTGGTGGGACAAGAGAGAGAAGCCATAAAAATTAAGAGTTTTCCAATTGCTCCTTTTTCAGATTTGGCAGGTCCAGTCCCTCATTTTATTCCTAAAGTTGCAGCTGCGAAAAATGTGGAGAAATTTGAGTTATGGAAAAAGACGAATGTATTTGAGCAAAAACAGAGAGGATATTATGGCGTATATATAAAAGTATTTTTAGGGGATCTAAGTAGTGAAAAGGCGCGATATCTCGCTAAGATAGTTTCTAAGTATGCTGCAGATGATATAAGGTTAACCATCAACCAAAATATATTACTGAAGTTCATCCATGAAGATCATTTGGCAGAATTATTTACCGCATTAGATGGTTTTGGATTTGCAGAGCCAGGCTATGACTCGATAGCGGATATTACCGCATGTCCAGGTACAGATACATGTAATCTTGGAGTGACTAATAGCACCGGACTTTCTGGAGTATTGGAGCAGATGTTGAGAGAAGAATATCCTGAACTAATTGAAGAAAAACATGTCAAAATAAAAATCAGTGGATGCATGAATGCTTGTGGTCAACATATGGTAGGGAATATTGGTTTTCATGGAAGCTCAATAAAGAAAAAGGATATGGTCATACCTGCTATGCAAATTGTAATAGGAGGAGGAGTAGATCCGCTGGGTAAAGCTTATCTAGCTGATAAAGTGATTAAGTTGCCAACTAAGAGAATCCCCGATAGCGTGAGACTTATATTAGATCACTTTGATGAAAACGCTGAGGAAGGAGAGTATTTCAATCATTATTATGAAAGAGTTGGTGGTAAGAAATTTTTCTACACATTACTAAAGCCATTGGCTAATATTGATAACATTACCCCAACTGATCTAATGGATTGGGGACAAGATGATAACTATCAACAAGCGATAGGGGTCGGAGAATGTGCTGGAGTGATATTAGATATGGTAGGAACTATAATCAAAGATGCACAGGAGAAATTAACTAAGGGACTTGCAGCGTTAGAGGCTGGTCACTTTAGTGATGGTATTTATTATGCCTATTCGACCTTTGTAGTAGGAGCAAAGGGTATTTTGTTAGGTGAGGATATTGCCTGCAACACACATAGAAAGATTATATCAGACTTTCATAAAGAAATAGTAGAAACCAACAAAATTGTGCTCCCTTACAATTTTGAAGAGAAAACACTATCCATCAATAAGCATGAACCAAATGCCGAGTTTGCTACTAAGATCACGGCGGAAGCTAAAGAGTTTATGAATGTAATCATCGAATATAGAAATCAAAAGCAGTTGGTGTCTGGCTCTGATAAGGAGGTTGTCGAAAGTTATTATAAAGCATAGAAAAAGAGTAAAAATGGGGAAAGTAATACTTGTAGGGGCTGGGCCGGGAGATCCTGAATTAATAACAATTAAAGGGTTAAGAGCCATACAGAGAGCAGATGTCATATTATATGATGCTCTTTCTGGAGAAGAATTGTTGTTGAAGGCAAAACCTAATGCTAAGCTGATATATGTAGGTAAAAGATGCGGAAAACATAGCCTAAAACAACATGATATAAACATACTCTTGTATAAAATGGCCGAGAAATATGAATGTGTAGTGAGACTAAAAGGAGGTGACCCATTTGTGTTTGGTAGGGGACATGAAGAGTTAACATTTTTGAGGGAGAAAGAAGTTGACGTTGAGGTCGTTCCGGGTATATCAAGTGTAACGAGCATTCCATTATTAGAAAATATTCCGCTAACTAAAAGAGGACTCGCCGAGAGCTTTTGGGTACTGACGGGGACTACCAAAGATCATAAGTTGAGTCATGATATAGAGTTGGGTATACAGACTAATGCCACTTTGGTAATATTGATGGGCTTACGAAAGATAGGTGAAATTGTGGCTCTCTTACATCAGTATAATAAGAGTGATGTGCCTATAATGATTGTTAAAAACGGATCTCGGAAAGGTCAATCGGTGATACTAGGTGACGCATTTAACATAGAGCAAAAATTGGATACATCACGTAGTGATGGACCAGGAATTATAGTAATAGGTGAAGTTGTAGCCCTACACAAAGAATTTATCCATCAATATGTATTAGAATCATGGACTTAGAAAGAAATAATTTGTATCCAGTTTTTTTTAGGTTAGATCGCCTGAAGATGTTGATTGTCGGAGCTGGAGAAGTAGGATTGGAAAAGTTATCATTCATCTTAAAAAGTAGTCCAAATGCTCATATAACGGTTATAGCGACGTGGGTGAGCCCAGAAGTGGCAGCATTAGTTGCTGACTATAAAGAGCAGGTAGTTGTAGTTATGAAGCCTTTTGAGCCTAAAGATGTTGATGATCACGATTTGATTGTTGCTGCGACTAATTTTGTTGAAGTAAATAAACAAGTGTATGATGCCGCAAAGGCAAAAGGAAAGATTGTAAATATTGCTGATACTCCATCACTATGTGATTTTTATATGGGTTCAATTGTGACCAGAGGTGATCTAAAAGTTGCCATATCTACTAATGGGAAGTCACCGACTTTTGCTAAACGATTTCGTCAATTATTAGAAGAAATTCTGCCGGATGATACTCATGCTTTAATCACTAATCTTAAGAAATATAGAGATCTCTTAAAAGGAGACTTCGAAATGAAAGTAAAGGCTCTCAACAAAATTACCCAAACATTAATAGAGTGATGATAGAAACCATATCGAATATTGATATAAAAGGATTGAACAAGGAGTATCAGGCTCTTAATCCAATCCAGAGATTGAGAAAGTTGTTTGAAGATTTTGACCACAAAGATATTTTGGTCACTTCCTCATTTGGTACTACTTCAGGTATTCTTATGGGAATGGTGAGTAAGGCGGCACCTGGACATCCGATCCATTTTATCGATACTACCTTTTGTTTTAAGAAAACAATAGAGTATAAAAAAAGATTGACTGAAGTTTTGGGACTCAATATCGTTCATATACTTCCTGATGTCATAGACAACCAAACTACGAGATCTACAAAAATGTGGGAATATGATACTGACCAGTGCTGCCACCTTAACAAAGTAAAGCCTTTCGAGCCATATAAGTTAGATAAGAAAATTTGGGTTTCAGGCTTGTTAATGAATCAAACTCCCTTTAGAGAGAATCTAAACATCTTTGAGCGTAGAGGTTCAATTATAAAAATGCATCCTAACATAGATACTTCAGCTTTGCAGTTTGATATGTTTTTGGCTGATAACAATATTCCCCCGCATCCTCTAAAACTAGAAGGATTTGGATCGGTAGGGTGCACTCATTGTACATCAAAAGGAGATGGCAGATCTGGCCGATGGGCAGATTCTGACAAGGATGAATGTGGTATACATTTATAAAGAAAAGTATAAAAGACAATTATTAAAACTAATTATAACTCAGTAAAGAAATATTTTTGCGGTATGATACAGACGGATATTTTAATTATAGGAGCTGGACCAGTTGGATTATTTACGGTATTTGAAGCGGGATTATTAAAGCTCAGATGTCACTTAGTGGACGCACTTCCTATAGCGGGTGGGCAATTAGCGGAGATTTATCCTAAAAAACCCATTTATGATATACCTGGCTACCCGAGTGTATTAGCAGGAGAATTAGTTGATAATCTGATGGAACAAATAGCCCCTTTTAATCCAGGATTTACCTTAGGAGAGCGTGCCGAGGAGATAAAAGAAGTGGGCGAGAAAATGTATCAATTGACTACTAATAGAGGTACTGTTATACAGGCTCCAGTTATAGCCATTGCGGCTGGATTAGGATGTTTTGAACCTCGTAAACCACCAATCCCAGGCTTGGATAAATTTGAGGATAAAGGGGTCGATTATATGGTAAAAGATCCAGAAAAGTTCAGAGATAAGCGTTTACTTATTGCAGGTGGAGGGGACAGTGCCTTGGATTGGACAATTGAGTTGGCAGATATAGCTCAAGAAGTAACATTGATACATCGTCGTACCTCATTCAGAGGAGCGCTTGACTCTGTTGATAAGGTGATGGAGTTAGCTAAAAAGAACAAAGTCAACTTAATAACCGAGGCACAGGCTACTGGAGTGAGCGGCAATGGGGTGTTAAAAGAGGTGACAATTAAGACTAAGTCACAAGGAGAATTCAATAAAGAAGTAGATAATTTCATCCCACTATTTGGTTTAACACCAAAATTAGGTCCGATAGCTAATTGGGGACTCAATATTGACAAAAACGCAATTTTGGTTGATACTCGTGATTATAGTACGAATGTGCCAGGTATATATGCCATAGGAGATATCAATACATATGACGGCAAACTAAAGTTGATCCTGTGCGGATTTCATGAAGGAACTTTGATGGTCCAGTCAGCTTTTAAATATATATATCCTGATGCCAAGTTGAGTTTTAAGTATACTACTGTAGCTGGTGTCAATGGATTTGAGGATCAAAAGTTAGCATAGTTCATTTTAGTAAAACAGATTGTAAGTTGGAAGATATTGTAAATATTACTGTAGTAGATCGGCAAGGGGAGGAGCATACACTGGAGGCCCCAACAGATATGAACTTCAATTTAATGGAGATATGTAGAGCATCTGAACTGCCAGTCGAAGGAACTTGTGGAGGTATGGCGCTTTGCGCATCTTGTCATGTTTATATACATAGTGATCATATTTTATCAGAACCATCTGATGATGAAGAGGATATGTTAGACCAGGCATTTTATGTTGAAGATAATAGTCGACTGGGTTGTCAGATCAAAATTTCTTCTGCAATCGATGGATTAAAAGTGGAGTTAGCACCAGTAGGAGAATAATTTATCAATTTCTTAAGACTATTTCGTTGATTATTAGCATTATAATACTGCACAATTAATCTAATTTCTTTTTATTAGAGGTCAGTATTATTTATATGAAGGCGGCATTAGTTACATTATCAGGTTTGATATTTGCGATTGCATTACATGCTCAATATGATGATATAATAGCATTAAACAATCCATCATTTGAGGAGATCCCCCACCAAGGAGGTGGAGAAATGGATGTGGGTATACGAGGCTGGTTTGATTGTGGACAACTGCAATTTCCTAGCGAAACTCCCCCAGATATTCATCCTGTCAATGCTTGGAAAGTTACCATGCCATCTTCAGACGGTAAGACATACTTAGGGATGGTGGTTAGAGATATTGATTCATGGGAGTCAGTTACTCAGCGACTTAAGCAACCTCTTGAAGAGGGTAAATGTTATAGCTTTTCAATCGATTTGGCACGTTCAGAATTCTATGAAAGTGGCTCTCGTATTACACAAGCTTTAGAAAATTATACTGAGCCAGCTGTACTCCGCATCTGGGGAGGTACTGGGGTCTGTGGGAGGCAAGAGTTGTTAGGAGAATCAGTAGTTGTAAATAATACGTCATGGCAGACTTATGAATTTGAATTTGAACCTGGTCGGAATGTAAATTACTTCACGCTTGAGGCATTTTATGAGGTACCTGTTTTAATTCCATATAATGGGCACTTGCTCTTAGATAATGCTTCATCTATTAATCAAATCCCTTGTGATGGAGACCAATTGCTCGCAGTAACCAAAATTGAGAAAGAAAAGGATGAAAAACCTGTCGTTAGAAATTCGAATAAAAAAACAGTTGTAAAAAAAGAACCTGTAAAAGATATTGCTGTTGCAAGCCCTGTCGAAAGTAAAGAACCTAAAAAGACCAAGCTTTTAGAAGAGCTGGATGCCCAAAAGATAAAGAAAGGTCAAACCATAAGAATTGAGAACTTATATTTTTCTGCTAACAAGTGGGACATTGAGGAAGGGTCGGATGAAGTTTTAGATGAAATCTTCCAATTCTTAAAAGAAAATAGAAATATCGTAGTAGAAATTGGAGGACATACAAGTACTCCTCCTCCAGAGGCTTATTGTTATAAGTTAAGTAGTAATCGTGCTAAACAAGTAGCATTGTTTCTCGTAAGAAAGGGAATATCTCCCAAAAGGTTGAAATACAAAGGTTACGGAAAGGAGCAGCCGCTTATTAAGAATGACAAACATGATATGGCTGCCAGAGCTAAAAATCAAAGAGTCGAGATCAAAATATTGAGTGTTGATTACTCTGAAGCTACAGGCTCAATAACAAATCCCAAAGATTTTAAATCTTCCCAAAACGAAGGATAGGATTTGCTCACCACTTCAGGCTTTTCAATTTCTATGGGATGAAGCAGTGCTAATGGAGCGAAAGCCATAGCCATCCTATGATCTTTATACGTGCTGAATCTTGGAATTTTGTTTTTAGAAAATTTGATTGCCTTATCAATTATATATTTTTCTTTCTTTTTGGATGATTCACTTTTCTTGAATGAGCTCGAGATTTTAGAAAGCTCCTTGTCTACCGCAAAAATTCTATCAGTCTCTTTTATTCTTAAAGTCTTTAACCCCGAAAAGTTTCCTTCAATTCCCTTAGCCGCACATATCACAGCTATTGTTTGAGCAAGATCTGGTTGATTTATGAAGTCATATTCAAATGAAATAGACTTATGTGGACCTTTAGAGATTGATAATTTATCTTCTTTCCAATCACTCTCGATACCCAACATTCTTCCTATGCCTACCATCGCCGAATCTCCCTGAATACTATCTTCAAATAGTCCTCTCAGAGTTATGTCTGCTTCTTTGGCTAATGAAGCAATTGAAAAATAATAAGAACTGGCCGACCAATCAGCTTCTACTGTGAATTCCTTGGCTTTATAAGGTTGCTTATTTATTGATATAGTATTGTTTTTCTTTTTGTATTTTATGCCAAACTCTTGGAGCATACGTAGAGTCATATCTAAATAAGATTCCGACACCATATCTCCTTCAAGGTTGAGCGTTAATCCATTGGGCAAGGTTGGTGCTATTAGCAAGAGTGCCGAGAGATATTGACTACTGATGCTCGCATCAACGGTAACTGATTTGGCCTCTTCCAGTTTTTTAGGTTTACCTATTTTTAATGGAGGGTAGCCTTTTTTTTCTAAATACTCGATCTGACAACCTAATTGTCTCAATGCATCCACAAGTGGTCCTATGGGCCGTTGTTTCATTCTTGCAGATCCTGTTAGTATTTGTTTCCCCTTGGATATAGCTAAATAAGCGGTCAAAAATCGGAATGATGTCCCAGCATGGTGTACATCATAAGTCTTTATGTCTCTCTCTTTGAGTAGATTTTTTAAGACTTGAGTATCATCGCTTTTAGAGAGTCTTTTGATATCAAATTTTTCCTTACTCAAGGCTTGGATGATTAAGGCTCGATTACTTATACTTTTAGAACCGTCGAGCTTAATTTTTCCATTGATCTTGCCAGTGGGGTGGCTTATTCTTATTACGTCCATCATTGATTCTTTTACCAAACTATATTAATAGACTGAACTATTTCTGGATGTATAGAAAGAGCTACAGGGCATGTGTGTGCCGCCTTTTCTAATATTTTTTTGTCGTGATCAGAATAATTGTGAGGAGGCATTTGAATATTAATTTGGATTTCCTTAATCCTCCTAGGATTCGAATCCATGATTTTTGTTATTTCGGATGTTGCCCCATCGATATTGATATTGTTATTGTTTGCTTTGATGCCCATGATGGTTAACATACAACTTGCTAAAGAAGTAGCGACTAAGTCGGTAGGAGAGAATGCTTCACCTTTACCATTGTTGTCAGTAGGGGCATCAGTTATAATCTGCGTTTGTGACTTAATATGCGTTGCTGAAGTTCTTAAAAGTCCATCATAGGTTACTTTCGACGTGGCCATCACTTTCTCTTTTTGATTCCTTTGGCGAAGGTAATTGATTTTCGGAGCTTTTATTTCTATCGTACGCTATTATTATCGCTTTTACGAGCCTATGTCTGACCACATCATCTGCATTAAGAAAAACTGTGGCGATACCATTTATTTCTGATAGTATATCCAAGCCTACGACCAATCCTGATTTCTGCCTTTTGGGTAAATCGATCTGTGATAGATCACCCGTTATAATGCATTTGGCGCTTGGTCCCAGTCGAGTTAAAAACATCTTCAATTGCATACTTGTAGTATTCTGAGCTTCATCAAGTATGATAAATGCATTGTCCAAGGTCCTACCCCTCATAAAAGCGAGTGGTGCAACCTCTATAATGTTACTTGCTGTAAATTGCGCTAACTTGTCCGCAGGTAGCATGTCCTGTAGCGCATCATAAAGAGGCCTTAAATATGGGTCAACTTTGTCCTTTAGATCTCCTGGCAAAAATCCAAGACTTTCTCCTGCTTCAACAGCCGGCCTGGTCAAAATGATTTTTTTAACTAATCTATTCTTTAATGCTTTTACAGCGAGTGCAACTGCAGTATAAGTTTTTCCAGTACCTGCGGGTCCAATGGCGAAGAGGATGTCGTTATCTTCCGATAATTCTACCATTCGCTTTTGGTTTTTGGTACGGGCCTTTATTTTTTTGCCTCCATTGCCATGAACAATGACATTATTACTTGAACTTTCAGGTTCCAAATGATGATATGGATTGAAGTCTGCTACAAGATCCATTACTGTATGCTGTGATAATTCTTCTGTATCTTTTATGATACGAATCATCATTTCAAACTTTTCTTTGACCTTTTGAGTTAACTTCTTGTCACCTGATATCTTAAGCTTATCACCACGAGACCTTATCTGTATCTCAGGATATGCTTTTTTTATAATGTTTAATTTAGAATTCTTTGCTCCATATAGTTCTAAAGCGTTGATTCCATCTAGTGTGAGTTCTATCTCGCTCAGTGCTTTTTTTGATTTAGAAACGGTCGTTTTTTCTATGTGAGAATAATTTAGAGAAGTTTCAAAATGACTCAAGTATTATTATACTTCAGCATGTTATTCCAAAAGTCAATATTATGATAATTATATCTAAAACGGGCATCTTCGACAGATGTATTGTGACAATAATAGCTACAGCCTAAAAAAGGATGGTAAAAATGTTTTTCTTTGATGCAAATATCGAATAGCTCTATGAGCTTAGTGACATTAATTACAGATTTTGGATATAAGGATTATTACACTGCTTTGCTAAAAGCAGCATTATATACCTATCAGCCTGAGTTAACTATTGTGGATATATCTCATGATATCACAAGGCACGACATAATGGAAGCTTCATTTTTTCTCAAATGCACATATAACAATTTCCCCAAAGGCTCTATACATGTTGTTTTAGTCAATTCTTTTTATGACGATCACAGCGAAGTAGTAGTATTCGAACATAACGGGCATAAATTCATCGGCCCTAATAATGGATTGTTCTCATTAGTGTTTCCTGAGTTGAACAAAGAAGAAGTGCACAAGCTCAACGGAGAGGTTGATACCTCTAATCAATATGAGTTAATTGGAGCAGCTGTAAAAGATCTTGCTAAGAATGCTCCATTGAATGATTTTGCCATTCATGCAGCACATTTTGATCAGAAAATCGCACTGCAACCAGTCGTTACTTCAAGTCAAATAAGAGCTACTATAGTGCATGTAGATCAATTTGGTAATGTCATAGTCAATATAAATCGTTCTACATTTGAACAAATAAGAAAAGGACGACCATTTGCGATCTATTATAAAAGCAATGAACCTATAGAGCGTCTGGCAGAAAGCTATAGCGATTGCCCTATAGGCGATGTGTGTGCCTTTTTTAATACTGTTGAGTTCTTAGAAATAGCTGTCAATATGGGAAATGCCCATGAACTACTCAATCTGAACAAGAATGAAACTATTCAAATCAACTTCTTTTAATCTAATCTTTTAGCAGTCATGAATAAGGTAGTCACGTTGGATAATTATGATGTGGTATATGGGGACTCCTCATCTGCTTTGATTACTTATCTCTCAGATAAGTCTTATACATCTATCAATGTCATAGTTGATGAAAATACAAGAGCTCACTGTCTCCCACATATAACCGATAGCTTACCCAAAGATTGCAAGATTATTGATATCCCGAGTGGCGAAAAGCATAAGGGGTTATCTACTTGTGAAATCATCTGGGATCAGATGGTTCGATATCAGCTTGATCGTCATGCCCTTATCATTAATTTAGGTGGTGGGGTGATAGGTGATATGGGAGGATTTGCAGCTTCCTGTTATATGAGAGGAGTGGATTTTATCCAAATTCCTACCACCTTACTATCTCAAGTAGATGCTTCGATAGGAGGTAAATTGGCAGTGGATTTTAGGGGGTTAAAAAACTTTATAGGGCTATTCAAAAATCCTAATCAAGTCATAGTCGATCCAAAATTTTTATCTACACTATCTGATGAAGAATTTAGAAGTGGTTATGCCGAGATGATCAAGCATGCACTTATCAGAGATCATAGCATATGGTCGAGGATGCTGTCGACCGCACAATGGAAAGATTTGGATTGGAATGAGGAAATATTGGCTTCTATACTTATAAAAAAGGACGTCGTAGAGCAAGATCCTAAAGAAAAAGGGCTAAGAAAAATTTTAAACTTTGGACATACAATAGGTCATGCCGTTGAATCTTTGTCATTCGAGACTGATAAGCCTTTGCTGCATGGTGAGGCCATAGCTATTGGTATGATTTGTGAGGCTTTTCTTTCTGCCAATCTTTGTGCATTACCTAATGAAGAATTGGATAAGATTACTTCATATATTTTGTCCGTTTATGATGATTTGGATCTGACACTTCTCACTGATCAACAAGAGATTTTTAAGAAGTTGAAACAGGATAAAAAAAATAAAGGGGGCAGAATACTTTTTTCATTACTTGAGGCACCGGGCAAATGTGCTTTTGATATTGAGGCAAATGAAAAACACATTTTTGCAAGTCTTGACTATTTAATCTCATCTGGCAAATAATAATTTGCTTTTCTGATTGTTCCTATATATCATGGAGCAGAAGACACTTTGGAGCATTCCATACAGAAATATTATAATTGGAATCTGGGCTTGCTTTATAACAGGACTGATAATTTTTCTTGCATTATTTTATTACGTAGCGAAAACTAAGCTGCCTAATACAGATGAATTAGAGAATCCAAGATTTGAACAAGCGAGTATAGTATACTCTGCTGACCGTCAGGAGGTAGACCGCTATTTTAGTAAAAATCGTGAGTGGATCCAATACGAAGATCTTTCACCTCATCTTGTCAATGCTCTGTTGGCTACAGAAGACCATAGATTCTTTGAGCATAGTGGGATAGATTTTTACTCTCTTGGAAGAGCAGTGGTTAAGTTAGGCACTAATGGTGGAGCCAGTACAATCACACAACAATTAGCAAAACAGTTCTTTACGCCAGTAAAATCTCGAAATCCCCTAAAGCGAATTTGGCAAAAAATGAAAGAATGGGTCATCGCTATAGAGTTTGAAAGGAGATATACTAAGGAAGAAATTATGGCGATGTTCTTTAATAAGTTTGATTTTTACTATAGCTCCAATGGCATTGTTGCTGCTTCTCAAGTATACTTCTCCAAGAACCAAAAAGATCTAACTGTTGATGAGGCAGCCCTGTTAGTTGGGATGTTTAAGAACCCATATTATTACAATCCTGTAAGACGTCCCGAGCGAGCTGAGGCTCGTAGAAATACTGTGATCTATCTTATGAAACACCATGGGTTTATAGGAGAAGAAGATTATGCAGAATATAGATCTCGACCTATAGATATGTCTAATTTTAAAAGAAAGGAAAACTTCTCAGGATTGGCTCCGCATTTTATGGCAGAATTAAAGAAATATGTCAAAGAGTTACTTCTGGAGAACGAGATTGCCAAACCAGGAGGAGAAAAATATAATCTCGATTTGGATGGACTAAAGATATATAGTACGATAGACTCCAGATATCAACGTCACGCCGAGAAGTCTGCAAAAGCTCATATGTCAAAACTTCAAAAACAATTTGAAAAATCCTGGGGGAGTACCGATCTATGGTTATATAATCCAGATGGTATAAACATCTCTTCTCGTAAAAGTATACTGAATAATCAGGTAGAAGGAAGTGACAGATATAAGAGACTCAGAAATAAAATTCTAAAAGATATAACCAAAGAGATCTCCAATGAAGTTGAAGACGTCAGATTATGGAATGCTGATATTATCAGGATGATTAGAGCAGAAAGTAATCCAAAATATCTACAAGAATTATTGGATAGGAAGTCAATCTCAAGCAGGCAAAAGGAAATTTATGAGAAGATACTAAACTCGCGTTTTTGGAATAGACTTAAAAAGGCATGGAAAGAGTTAGGAAGTCAAGCCAAAAAAGAATTCAATACAAAAAGGAAAATGAAAATGTATTCTTTTGATGGCTATACGGATAAAGTCATGACTCCCTTGGATTCGATAAAATATATGATGAATTTTTTGCAGATTGGATCTGTCGCCATTAATCCGCATACAGGGCATGTTAAGTCATGGGTTGGAGGAATTGATTTTGATCATTGGAAGTATGATCATGTAACATCCAATCGTCAGGCAGGATCAACTTTTAAACCATTTTTATACACTACTTCATTGATGAATGGTATATCACCTTGTTGGAAGGTAGAAGATATACAATATACCATCCCAGCTAATGATCCTAATTTTGGACTTGCTGACAGCTGGTCACCCAAAAATGCCCGAGGCACTTTCAGCCAAGAAAAATACACACTAAAAGAAGCTTTAAAAAAGTCCTTAAATTCTGCATCTGTATGGTTAGTGAATGAACTGGGCTCTGTAGATGGTATCATACAGCTTGCTGAATCTATGGGCATTAGCAAAGGAAAGATTGGACGTTATCCATCTATTGTATTAGGAACGCCGAATGTAAATGTCTTAGAGATGACCTCGGCTTATGGGACTTATGCCAATAATGGTGTATCGGTTAAGCCTGTATTTATTGAAAAAATAGAGGATAAGAATGGAGTGGTCATCTATCAGAGTGAAGTAGTGCAGCATCGATCTATACCAGAGAATTATAACTATGCGATGGTCGAAATGTTGAAGTACGCATCAAGTGCTGTTTCCTACAGGCTAAAAACGGATTTTGGTGGGAAAACTGGTACGACCAATGATCATGTTGATGGTTGGTATGTTGGTATATCTCCAGATTTGGTTGTTGGGACATGGGTTGGAGGAGAGTATCCATGGATTAGATTTACTAATTTTGATTTAGGACAGGGATCATATATGGCTCGCCCTTATTTTCTTGACTTTATGTCTGCTATTGAGGGTGATCCAGAAATAGGATTTAGAACAAATGCATCCTTTACTTTTCCGGGCAATTTGGATATAGAATTAGATTGTTCTAAATATGAAGACATAATTCCTGCTGAAGAAGATGTAGAACAGGATGAGTTTGAAGACCCTTTTGATTAGGTCCTAACCAAATCTGATAAGGAGTCAAAAGAAGTACTATCACTATAAATTAGTGATATTTAGAATTACTTTTATGGCTTAACTATGAGTGTTTCTGATAGAATCAAAAATTTTTGGAACAATCCAAAAGAAAAGTCTTACTTAAAATGGCTGGTTAGAGCTCTGTGGGCTTCGCTAATTTTAGGAATATTAGCAGGTATATTCATTATTACTTGGGTAGCCTTTGGAGATTTACCAGACTTTGAAGATTTGGAGAATCCCAAATATGATTTGGCTTCAGTTATTTATGATGCCAATGAAGTGCAATTTGGTAAATATTATATAGAGAATAGACAATTTGTAGATTATGATGAATTGTCTCCAAATATTAGAGAAGCACTGTATAGTGTTGAAGATGCTCGGTACTTTAATCATGCTGGTATAGACTTTAGGGCCTTAGTACGTGTTGCTGTTAAGACTGTACTGTTGCAACAACAAAGTGCCGGAGGAGGAAGTACTATTACTCAGCAATTAGCCAAATTATTATTTAGCAGGGATAATTTAGACGCATCATCTAAGATGGGTAGAGCAATAGCTATTGCTAAAGTCAAATTCAAGGAGTGGATCACCGCAGTAAAGTTGGAGCGTAGCTATACAAAAGAGGAGATTGTAGCTATGTATCTGAATAAGTTTGAGTTTATCAATGGAGCTCATGGTATTAAATCAGCCGCAGAGATATACTTTGACAAGGATCAGTCGGAATTATCCAAATCTGAAGCTGCCACATTGGTAGGTATGCTGAAAAATCCAGCGAGATTCAATCCTGTAAGGTTTAATGAAAGGACTAAGGGCAGGCGAAATGTGGTCCTCCAGATGATGGCCAATCGAGAGCTTATTGATCCAATTGAATTGGATAGTTTGCAAAAGTCTATCTTGGATATGTCCAATTTTAAACGAGCCAGTCAAAGCGAAGGAATAGCACCATACTTTAGAAGCGAATTGACTAAATGGGTTAGATCATTATTGCTAAAGGAAGAATATCATAAACCAGAAGGAGGAACCTACGACATCTATCGAGATGGACTAAAGATATACACGACTATAGATGTTAGGTATCAGAAGTTAGCAGAAGAGGCCTTAAAAGAACACTTGGCTACTCTTCAAAAGAGGTATTGGCGAGTTTGGGACCGTAAGGATCCTCTGAAATTTGAAGCTGATGAGATTAAACAAAAGATAATTTTGGAGTCAATTGATAGGAGGATAAGGGATACTGAACTTTACAAATCATTATATCAAAAATATTTTTCTGAAATAATACAAAAGGCTAAGGAAGAGTTTGATTTGGAACTAAAGGAACCAACTCTCAGGCGGATATATGATGATCCAAATTATATTAACTCACTGCCCAATAAAGTTAAGAGTGCTTACAGAAAAGTAACAGATTCAGACAAGACTAAGTCTCAATGGAGATCGTTTAAAAACGCCCTAAAGGCTAAAATGAATGAAAAAACTAAGGCTAAGATTTTTGCCTATAATGACAAGGGTTTTGAGGAGAAAGAAATGACAAGAATGGATAGCCTATTATACCATTTGAGGCATCTCCAAGCTGGATTACTCTCTTTAGATCCAAAGAACGGACATATCAAAGCTTGGGTCGGAGGAGCTGATCATCGGTATTTTAAGTTTGATCATGTAACGATGCGTCGTCAAGTGGGCTCAACAATCAAGCCATTTGTCTATGCCACAGCGATTGGAGTACAAGGGATACCTCCATGTCAAGAATTTAATGACATACAATATACCATAGCTCCCGGGGATGATGGATTCTTAGTAGATGATGAGTGGTCTCCCTCGAATGCTAATGGACTTTTCACAGAAAATGCTTATAACCTTTATCAAGGTTTGTTGTATTCAAAAAACTCTATAACGATTCGTATAGTTAAAGAAATGGGAACTATAGAATTAGTAAGAGATCTGCTACACAACGTTGGCATTGACAAAAATGAAAGACTTTCTAATGGCAGACTGGTAGTGCCCCGTGTGCCATCTATTGCCTTAGGATCTGTTGATCTTTCTTTATTGGAGATGGCTGGTGGATATACAACATTTGCTAATAATGGAATCTATACAGAACCGATATTTATAGATCGAATCGAGGATAAACATGGCAAGGTTATCTATAGTAGTTCTACTTTGCAACGTCGAGCGCTTAACCCTCTATACAATGCGGTTATGGTCGACATGTTACAGAACAACACGGGTGGAGGTTTTGGCCTTGGATTAAAAAGTCCAAATGGAGGAAAAACGGGTACGACTAATGATTATGCAGATGGCTGGTTTATGGGTATAACACCTAATTTAGTAACAGGTGTTTGGGTTGGCGGAGACGAAAAATGGGTTCGGTTTTATACTTTAGATGATGGTCAGGGTTTTGTAATGGCTCGTCCAATTTATCAAAAGTATTTGCAGAAAATAGAAGCTGATAAAGATATAGACTTTGATATATCCGCTAAGTTCGCTCAAGGTCCTACTGGTATTGAGGATCTAATAGATTGTTCTCGATATAAGCAAATCAAACCTGAAGAAGAGCAGGAAAATCGTCTTCAAGAAAAGTTGGATTTAGAAGTATTTGAGGATGACGAATTTGGTTCTGAATTTGAAGATGAATTTGAGGAATTATCTGTGGACACAAGTGGGATATTTTAATAATTCAAAACCTCATTCTTATTTCAATCCTCTACAGCAACAATATTTGATGCTTATCAAAGTTTTGATAAGCAGATTGTATGTTGCTCAAGAAACTCATATTAGCCGTTTTATTAGGTCTACCGTTATTATCTATATCTCAAGAGTCTTATAGGCTAAGGTTGGAGCTGTCTCAGCTTGACACTTCACAACGCTTAGCTTGTTATCATTTGCAATTGTCAAATGGAGATACGACAGAATGGTTGTTAGGGAATTCTAACATTTTCATATTTTATGATTTCTCCGTAGCCTGTTTTCTTCCAGAGCAGTCATCATTAATATTAGATGATTTGATATACGATCTTAATGACCTTAATCGAAACAGCAATAAAGTGGAAAATTCTGGTTTCCCTCTACCATATGAATCAACATTGGGAACTATAAGAGCTGGATTTTCGACAAATATAGAGGGAGTGCTTATGGACAGTTTAGGAACATGGGTGTCCA
Organism: Saprospiraceae bacterium; assembly: GCA_020629515.1. Classification (GTDB taxonomy): domain Bacteria; phylum Bacteroidota; class Bacteroidia; order Chitinophagales; family Saprospiraceae; genus GYS-P2D. The sequence continues at coordinate 24,018 of JAHDDE010000032.1, forward strand.
CTGTAGAGCTCTGTTTTAATCTTCTTATTGAAGATATAACTTCTCCTAATACTTGTTTTCAGGCAGACTTCATAAATCCAGAAATAGAAAACCTCTTGCCAGTAAGAGATATAGTTCAGAAATTTGACCCAGATGCATTTGTTTCGGATGTAGTGAGGGATACAGCCTTCAACATTTTTCCTAATGCTACTAAAACAAGTTGCTTTATACTAGAAGAGAATAGTATAGAACTTTGTGGAGATGGTATAGACAATGATGAGGATGGCTTGATAGATTGTGAAGACAGTACAGCCTGCAGTCCAGCACAGCCAAATTTTATAATTAGGGGTATAGGAGGGTGTGAGGATTTGCCCTCGTTAATAGAAGTACAAGGAGTTGGGCCCAATGCGAAGTATAGTATAGATGACGGAGTAACTTTTCAAGCTGACAGCACTTTTGTTGGATTACCGATAGGGAGTTACGAGATATTAATAGTCAAAAATGATGTCATTAATTGTGCCCAAGTTTTTGTCGAAGAAATTCAAGAGGAAGATTGTATAGAAACCACCAACGCACAATGTACAGACGGGATTGATAACGATCAAGATGGATTAGTGGATTGTGCAGATCCCGATTGTCAAATAATCCAACCAATTGTGACCAGCAGTGATCCTAATATTTGTCCTTCATTAAGTGACGGTATGATCGAAATTGACTATGACCAATCAAGATATGAAGTGAGTATAGATAGTGGACTTACCTTTATACAAACAAATCAAGTAGGCAACCTTACTAAGGGACAATACTTCATCTTTTTTCTTGATAACAACACAGGCTGTTTATCAGAATTCATAGAAAATCCTGTAGAACTAAATGCAGAGATATGTCCAGATGAGGTTGGTCTTTGTGATGATGGTATCGACAATGATGATGATGGATTGATCGACTGCGAGGATAATGATTGCCTGAGTGATATGTTATGCGCCGATTTGCCAGAATATTTTCTGCCCAATGCCATTAATCCGCGATCATCTGTCAATGGTACTTTTGGCGTTACACCAGCAGATAATAATGTGTTAAATATAGAGGTGTTAAATATTTATGATAGATGGGGTAGCTTGATTTATCAGCGAAGTAATACTACTTCTGACGATGATACACACAGATGGGATGGTACTACTGAAAATGGAATTATCTCAGCGGGTGTTTATATGTATTTTGTGTCAGTATCAAGAGGAGCAAGGAAAGAGGAAATCTATGGAAATGTCACTGTGCTTTATTAAAATCAATAATTTCCCACAGTTTATAAAAGTTTAATCTTGTATTTTTCATTTTTCAAGATCTCCCAAATGTATTTATTCAAAAAAGTCAATGAATGAAAAGCTTTTATCTACTCTTGCTCAATATTTCGATCGTAGGATCCCTATTGGGTCAAGGACTGTGGTTATCCAATGAAGTAGCTGATATCAGCTCGATAGATAAGGTGTCGTTAGAACTGAAAAATAAAGATCGTCTATTGGCTGGCACTAGGTCTCAGGGAAAGGAAATAGGCCCCAAGAGATTTGCCGCTCCGATAAAAACAAAAATTACGACGGATAAAAGAGGTAGTTGGGAGAGTGTATCTCATGACCGAATGGTTTGGAGATTGTCGGTAGAAAGTCCTAATGCTTACTCGCTTAATTTTGCTTTTAAGGAGTTTTATTTACCTCCATCTGGAGCATTATTCTTATACGATAAGAACAAAAGTTATGTTATAGGCCCAATCACTAATGTGGATAATGATATTCATAATGAATGGTGGTCACCTATTTTACCATTTGATGAAGTCATTGTAGAAGTACAAGTTGATTCTGATGAATTAAGCGATCTCAATGTGACATTAGGACAAGTTAATCATGATTACGTGGGGTTTGGATTGTTAGTATCAGGATCCTGCAATGTTGACGTGAGCTGCTCAGATGAGGATGGTTTAGACATCATTGATGAATTCAGAGATATTATAAACAGTGTAGGTATGTACTCTGTAGATGGTGTCGATGCTTGTAGTGGAGCTTTAATTAATACTACACGTAATGATTGTACGCCCTATTTTCTTACAGCATTTCATTGTGAGGTAAGGGCGGATAATGCCGCTTCAGTAGTAGTCTATTGGAATTATGAGAATACATTTTGCCGAGCTCCTAATTCCCCAGAGAGTGGCAGGAATGGAAATGGCCCGAGAACCAATTTTAATTCTGGGTCTACAGTTATAGCCGAGTATGATCCGTCAGATTTCACCCTACTGAGATTGGACGATGATGTCAATCCTGACTTTAGTCCATTTTACTCAGGATGGGATGTTGGTGGAGAGGTGTTTGATAGTACTTTATCAATTCATCATCCTAATAGTGAGGAAAAAAGAATCAGCTTTGATTTTGATGATTCTGAACCTTTTGCAGATCAATTTTTCATGAGGGTTAATAATTGGGAGTTAGGTACTACTGAACCTGGATCATCAGGGGCGCCATTATATAATATGCAAAAGCAGATTATAGGTCAATTAACTGGTGGGCAGGCTGCGTGTGGTATTAATGAGTTTGATGACTTTGGTATGATGAAGATCAATTGGGAAGGTGGAGGAACTCCAGAAACCCGTCTCAAAGATTGGTTGGATCCCGATAATACGGGCAGATTAGTATTAGATGGCCGTTCTTGCGTTGATGTAGTATCTATCACGCCAGTACAAATCAATATATGCAATCAAACCAAAATGAGGGACACGGTGATGTTGACAATTAGAACAGGGTTTGATAATGGTGCTTCACTGGCATTGGCTGATCTGCCAGAAGGATTGAAAGCCAGCTTTGAGCAAAGTACTATAACACGAGGTGTGCCAACACGCCTTTTCCTTGATTATACAGAAGTAAAAGAGAATTTTGACGGGAGTATTGATATATTAATCACTGATCAGTTTGGTACGACGAGGAATAATTTGAGGTTAGGTATATACACAGATATTCCCGGTCCAGTAGAATTAATACAACCATCCAATGGTGCCGAAAATTTAAATTTTGAAGTTAATTTTCAATGGATAGACAGTGCTCCAAGCTATTCTTTAGAAATAGCCACTGATCCAGAGTTCAATAATATGGTAAATGAGATTGTGGACTTGGAAAATAGTAGTGTTGATGTTAGGGGTTTGGAACCCTCATTTACTTACTACTGGAGAGTCAAAGGGTTTAATACTTGTGGTTCAGGAGTTTTATCAGCAGTGTCATCTTTCTCAACTGGTATGATCACATGTGAGAGTTTTGAATATACAGGGGAAACTCAAATAATTCTGGAAGAGTCTAATGTTGTTTCCTCCGTCATTTCTATAACGGAGGACAAAGAAATATTTGATGTAAATATTTTGAATGTTCGGGGCACCCATACTTGGATCAGCGATTTAGAGTTTCGCTTAATTGGTCCTGACGGAACAAAAGTAGATTTATTGATTAATGGATGTTCAGACGAACAAGATTTTAATGTGTCTTTTGATGATGAAAGTGACAATATCAACTATGACTGCCCTTTTTTAGGAGGTAAAGACTATAGACCTATAGGTACGTTGAGCATTTTTGATGGACTGTCTGCAGAAGGTGATTGGACCTTGGAGATCACTGATGATGTATTTATAGATGGAGGAACATTTATAGATTGGACATTAGAGCTGTGTTTAGATCAAAGCAGCAAGGTTAATAATTCTATCAATTCTTCGGTGGAGTCCATTTTTATTTGCGAGAAGATTTTCGACCCTATTTCTATAGATATCAACTTGGCTGGGACATTTGGAGATAGAATATTTGCTTCTCTTATAGATGTTTCTGATGGAAGTATTATCGGAGAAAGAGAGGAGTTTGCGCCTTCGGATGATATATCGTTGGTACTTTCAGATATTTCTGCTCTTATAAATCAAACTAATCCACTGTTGATGGTTCTGCTTGAGGATGGGGAAGATCGATTTGAATTAACTATTCCTGTTGTGATACAACGAGATGAATTAAATTCTACTTTAATTGAACCAGCGGATCAGGCCATGGAAGTGGACCGAAATACTGTTTTCAAATGGTCAAATGATGTCGGTGTTATTGGAACGCAGTTTTTATTGAGTACTGCAGACGGTCAAGTTATCTTGGATACTTTGTTAGAAAATGGAGAAGATACCATTCAGTCACCTATCCGATTGGAAAAATTTACTGAATATCAATGGAGTATTGTTTCTATAGGAGAATGTAGTCCTGATCTTGGTACTGAGACTAATAACTTCATCACTACCATGTCAGTGCCAACTAATGATATTATGAATTCAAGTATTAAAGTATATCCTAATCCTTCTTCTGGCAAAGTATCTATAACTAACGAAATGGTATGGAATCAAAGGGCAACTTTAGACATCTTTGATATGACTGGATCCTTAATGCTTCGTGCAGATTTAAATCAAGCTAAAGTTGAAATAAATACTTCAGTAATGTCTCCTGGTATATACATGTATCAGATTATTGATGGTGAAAAAAAGTATACCGACAAATTAGTGATCATCCGATAGTCATTGATCTATTACTATCCAGTATGAACCGCCATGCTTTTCACTATGTCGTAGTGATGGGATAGTCCATACATCTTTTAGAATATCATGTAATCGTGGGTTCTTGTAAATGAAGTAGGCTGGGAATATAGTGTGATATCTTGAGAAATTACTGAGTATCATGGTAGCTAAACTATACTGTTCAGAGTAAAATCTGTCGCACATGAATTGTGGATAATCAAACGGTAAATAAATGTCGTGGATATGTACAACAACACCTGGCTTGAGATAGGGCAGGATATCCATAAAAACTACAGTAGCATCAGAGTTGGGAAGTATCCTATGGGAGTTGTCGATAAATAATATGTCCCCTGCGGAAAGATTTTTGATCTCATTGAGGTCGATATTTTCGAGTGGTTCTCTTATGATACTATCAGAAATATCGTCTATATAAGTTCTTGGTTTAGGGTCTATAGAAGTGAGATGGGTATCAATGTGATTCTCATTTATGGCAGCAGCTATAACCTTAGTGCTATTGCCTGAACCAATTTCAATTATTTTATTGGGTCGTTTGTCAGCTACTATTGTATAGAGCGCCATCATATCCAATGCTGGGAAAAATCCATTATCCCATGTGGGTTGTAGGGATTGTTTGTCAGATTTGTTTTGGACTTTCCATTTTTCAAACACATTCTTGTGAAGCAAAATTTTTGAGATCCAGGCTGAATATTCTTTTTGATTTTTACGGATGATCTGATCAAGTAAGTCATGTGGTACATCTACATACCTTGGCGCAAGCTTAGTCTTATATTCCAGATGTAGACTTTGAAATCTCGGATGAATAAATCGATATATTTTTTTTAAATAGTCGAGCATGAGATCTATTTATTGGCCAATTGGCCGCATGCTGCATCGATATCCTTGCCTCTACTTTTTCTTACTGTTACCATTATACCATTATTCCGAAGATGAGAGGCAAAAGAGTCTATAGTCATCGAATCCGACTTTTCATATGTAACACCAGCGATCGGATTATATTCAATTATATTAACTAATACAGGAAAATGTTTACACAGCCTAACCAGCCTTTTAGCGTCTTCGACACTATCGTTAAATCCCTTGAAAGTAATGTATTCGAAGCTTACTTTATTTTTAGTTTTTATATAGTAATATTTAATTGCTTCAATCAGTGTGTCCAGAGTATTTTGTTCATTGATAGGCATGATTTCGTTTCGTTTAGTGTCATCTGCAGCATGTAAAGAAAGGGCAAGATTTACTTTAGAGTTGTCATCAGCCAGCTTCTTTATCATCTTTGATATCCCAGCAGTACTTAATGTTATCCTTCTTGCAGACATCTCCATACCCAGAGGAGAAGAGATGAGATCAATACTTTTCATGACATTGCGATAATTAAGTAAAGGCTCTCCCATACCCATATACACTATATTAGTGAGTGGATGATCGAACTTCTGCAGACATTGATCATTGACAAGTGAGACTTGATCATAGATTTCGCCAGGTGTTAGATTTCGCATTCGTTTCATCTGTCCGGTAGCGCAAAATTTGCAACTCAAGCTACATCCCACTTGCGATGAGACACAGACGGTATATCGATTGTTTTGGGCTACTGGGATCAGCACTGATTCTATCAATAAGTCATCATGAAGTCTAAATCTGGTTTTGATAGTGCCATCCCAACTATGTTGTACGATGTCCTCACGGATGCCTCTTATGACAAAGTGATTGATCAATTTATTACGGAGCGATTTACTCAGATTGGTCATTTGATCAAAGTCTTGACACCCTTTCTGCCATAACCATTCATAAATTTGTTTGGCTCTGAATTTTGCCTCTCCAAGATTAATCAAGTGACTTTCTATCTCTTCAAGAGTTAATGTACGTATATCAATGGGGTCAGCGTGTATCTCCATATTTTGCAAAAATGCGATATTATTAACAACAATAAGATATATCAATTCTTTCGTTTTAATTTCGGACTCTCGTAATTAGAGCGAATGGATATATATACGCAAAGGTCAGGATGGAAAGTGTTATTTGGAATAGTGGGCTTGAGCATTTTGGGCATTACCTTATATTACTCTAATTATCTTGCCCAAAAACTGGAGGAGACTGAAGAAAAAAATAAAGTAATCTATGTTGAGTCACTTTTCTTCATTGCGACTAACAAAGATTATAATGCCGATATAAGTCTCCAGTCATATATACAGGATCAATTTTCATTGCCATTGATTATGGAGGAAGTCGATGGTTCAGTCAGTGGTTTTCATTGGGGTGGAGATAAAAATAATGATGTAGAATATCTAAAAGCAAAAGTCAAAGAATTCATAGACTCAGGTCAAGAGCCTATTGATTATGCTGCCGCAGATAGCAAGATTTATATATTCAATTCTCCTTTGGTTAGGCTGATCAAGTTGTATCCGATAGTTCAAGTTTTGTTGGTAGGATTATTCATAGCTTTAGGATATTATATATTCAATACTTCGAGAGGAGCTGAGCAGAACCGGGTTTGGGCAGGTATGGCCAAAGAAACTGCTCATCAGTTAGGTACTCCAATTAGCGCCATTATTGCCTGGATAGAACACTTAAAATTGTCTAATAATGACAATCCAGATCAACTTGAAATATTGGAGGAGCTAACCAAGGATGTGGATCGTTTAGATCTTATAGCGGATCGTTTTTCTAAAATTGGGTCTGCACCAGAATTAGAAAAAACGGATCTTTTTTCACAGCTTAACGAGATTAAAAACTACATGCAGAGGAGAGCATCAAGAAGAGTAAAGTTTCTATTTCCTGCGGAGTTAAATAATATTGATGTTAATATCAATAAACACTTGTTTAGCTGGGTGTTAGAAAACTTAATTCGTAATAGTCTTGATGCAATGGGAGGATCTGGAGAAATAGCTGCAAGAGTAGAAGAAGAAGGCGATATGGTGAGCATTTTTCTAAGCGATACAGGTAAGGGAATTCCTGCTAATAAATTTAAAACAATATTTGCGCCTGGATATTCGACTAAACAGAGAGGTTGGGGATTAGGTCTGTCATTGGCCAAAAGGATTATAGAGAATTATCACAAAGGGAAAATATTTGTCAAAAGCTCAAAATTAAATGAAGGGACTACATTCGCTATTAAGCTACCTCGGGCTTAGTATTGGGGTGATATGCTCTTCATTGTCAGCGCAACAAGTACAACTTTTGTCTGATCAGAGTGCAGAGCCGTTATTGGGAGTTGAAGTCTGGTCTGAGGATAGATCTTTCTCAGGATTGACCGATCAATATGGAATAATCAATCTCGATAGTTGGAATCGTAAAGAGCCGATGAATTTTCGATTTTTAGGATTTTCCAATCTCCAACTAAGTTATACTCAAATTGAGCAAAATAATTTTAAAGTGGTCTTGTTTGCTTCTAATATAGAAATGAAGGAAGTAGTCATTTTTGGTAGACATAAATATGATACGGATGATATATCCGTCTCAATTGAGACAATTAGTAAGGAAGATATTTCGCTTTCAAATCCACAAACAGCTGCAGATGCTATAGGACAACATAGCCAAGTGTATATTCAAAAGAGTCAAATGGGAGGGGGGAGTCCAATTATTCGTGGATTTGAGGCTAATCGAGTGTTGCTCGTCATAGACGGTGTTCGTCTTAATAATGCAATTTATAGAAGTGGACATTTGCAAAATGCCATTTCTGTGGATCCTGCCATTATGCAAAGGATGGATGTTATTTATGGCCCTAACTCATTGATGTATGGGAGCGATGCCCTCGGTGGGGTAGTACATTTTCAGACTATTTTACCAAAGTTTAACTTAACCGAAAAGTGGTCTGCTCAACTTAATGCTTATTCTCGATTTTCTACTGCCAATAATGAAAAGTCTATACATGTGGATGTTAACACTAGTAATAACCAGTGGAGTTGGGTCAGTTCAGTTACTTATAATAACTATGATGATTTGAAAAGTGGGGGCAATAGGTCACAAGAATTTCCAGATTTTGGTAAAAGACTCTTCTATCAGGATTTTAATTTAGAAGAAGGTGGTGATGTGCTGAGAGCAAACGACAATCCTAATTTACAAGTTGGCACAGGTTATGAGCAAATAGATGTGGTTCAAAAATTGAGAAAAAAAATTGGGAAATCTTCCACTGTCGGTATAAACTTTCAATTATCCACAACCTCAGATGTGCCTCGCTATGATAATTTAATTGAATTCAGAGGGGAGATTCCTCGTTTCGCTGAGTGGTTCTATGGACCTCAATCCAGAATATTGACATCAGTAACTTGGGATTATTACAGAGCTAACCGATGGTTTGATGGGTTAAAGGTTATTGGAGCTTATCAAAAAATTGACGAAGATAGGATAACAAGAGTATGGGATAGTACGTCGAGAGAACGACAAGAAGAAGATGTTCATATCTACAGTACCACATTTGATTTTACCAAAGTATTTGGGCAGACTCAATTACGATTAGATTATGGAGTCGACATGCAACTTAACGATGTAAACTCTCAAGCTCATTCAACCGATATTATTTCTGGTAGGAGTAATAACAATCTTTTGACGAGATATGCTGACGACTACAATACACAAAATAACTTTGGCTCATATGTCACATTAAATTACAATGGTAAGCGTATCAATTGGAATGCTGGACTGAGATATTCTTTGTCTTTTTATGCATTGAAATATAACCAATCAACTCTTGTGGATTGGCCAAATGCTTTATTAGACGGAGTAAAAGGTAACAATCAGGCCTTGACAGGCTCGGCGAGTATCGGCTATAATAATAATGGGACCAAGATTGACCTACTTGTTTCGAGTGCTTTTAGAGCTCCCAATATAGATGATCTGTCTAAAATTAGGATAAACGGAGGTGAGATTAGCTTTCCTAATATTGACTTGAGGCCCGAAAGATCTTTTAATGTAGAATGGTCCTTTCAAAAATACTCTGAGGATTTCAACATAAGTATTTCTACATTTTTTACCCGACTTTCTGACGCTATCATTAGACTCCCCTTCAATGCTCCAAATGGAGAAGAAGACTATGTGAGTTTTGGTGATACACTCAGAGTCGTGGCTAACCAGAATGCAAGTAGGGCCAATATATTTGGGTGGTCTGTCCAAGGTTCTTATGATTTGTCAAGTACCCTGTCAATAGAGGGTTCTTATAATTGGATCAAAGGGGAACAAATCTTAGATGATCAAGAGAATAGCCCACTCGGACACATTCCTCCGGCTTATGGGAAGATTGGATTAAACTTCCATAAGGATAATTTTAATATCGCTGCAGTTACACGATTCAATCGATTTAAACCTATAGAACAGTTTGGGGGTTCTGTTGACAATCCTGATTTAGCCACTCCGATTGGTGCATTAAGTTGGTACACCTTAAATCTCTACGCCAGTTATAATTGGTCTCCAACTTTCTCCATTAACTTAGGATTAGAAAATCTTTTTGATTTGCATTATCGCCCTTTTGCCTCTGGAGTAAGTGCTCCTGGCAGGAATTTATCGATCACTTTTAGAGCCCAATTTTAATCAGATTTGCTTTTTCTTGACCCTTTATACATTTCGTATTTGTGGTATTTACATTCTATAGGTCCATTGTAAAGTGTCAGCTTTTTAGATGTTCTCAAACCTACATTCTTGATAGCTTGTTTGTTTCCTGAGAGAATCCATGCCTCACAACCTTGATAACTCTGCTTTAAAGTGTCCCCAAAACTTTTATAAAATTCCTCGATGTTTTTAGCCTTTACTCTTTCGTCATATGGGGGGTTGCATACGATCATTCCTGAGGTCATTTTGTGACCATCCTTAAAGAAGTCGCCTTGTCTGACGTTTATAAGATCATCATAGCCAATTTCGCGGAGTAAATCTTTTGTTTCGTTGATTTGAATCCCGTCAATATCGGTACCAAACAGCTTTGCCGAACTTTCTTTAATTGCATTATTAGCTTCTACCTTAACACTATTCCAAAGGTCTGGGTCATAATCATTCCAATTCATAAAACTAAATCGTTGTCTATGAAGTCCTGGAGCCACATTTTTTGCAATTTGATATGCCTCAGTAAGTATTGTTCCAGATCCACACATTGGATCATATAGAGGGATATCTTCATGCCATTCTGCTTGCATCAACATCCCTGATGCTAATACTTCATTTAGCGGGGCCAATCGTTTGCTCTGGCGATATCCACGTTTGTGTAACGACGACCCAGAACTATCTAATGATATAATAAAATCTTTTCCAGAACAATGTACATCAATAGCGATATCTGGATCTTTTACATTTATATAAGGTCTTTGACCTTCATTTCTATCTCTGAATTGATCGTTGATTGCATCCTTGACTTTTAGCGAAACATACTTACTGTGGGTATATATGTCTGATTTGACAGTGCTGTTGATCGCAAAAGTTTGCTTTAAGTTAAATAAGTCTGTCCAATGATATCTTCTGATTCTATTATACAGTACCGTTTCATTATGAGCCCTAAACTTATCGATAGGAACTAATACTCTTAAGGCTGTTCTGGACCAGAGGTTAAGACGGTATATAGTCTTAAGATCCCCTTTGCAAGTAACGGCTCTATTTAATATTTGAATGTCCCTTCCCCCTAACTGTGCTACTTCTTTGGCAAGGATGTTTTCTAATCCAAAGATGGTCTTTATGGTTATATCCACTGGCGTTACTTATCTCTGAGCTGTCGCCGGAGGATTTTCCCAACAGGACTTTTAGGCAACTCTTTGATGAATTCTACCTTTTTTGGCACCTTGTATCCAGTCAAGTTTTCTCTACAATATTGTATGAGCTCATCTTTAGTTAAGGTACTATCTTTTATAGTGACGAATACCTTTACGATCTCCCCAGATTTTTCGTCCTGTTCTCCGATGGCTGCAACCTCGTCGACCTTTGGATGTAATGCGATTACATCTTCTATTTCGTTAGGATACACATTGAACCCAGACACTAGGATCATATCTTTCTTTCGATCTACAATTCTGAAGTACCCATCTTCATCCATCACTGCAATATCACCAGTATTCAACCAGCCCTCTGCAGTTATGGTCTTAGCTGTCTCTTCAGGACGATTATAATAACCCTTCATGACTTGAGGTCCTTTGACCTGTAGTTCTCCTCTCTCTCCAATAGGTAATGGTTCCCCTTTTTCGTCGACAATTCGCACATCAGTTGAGGGTACAGGTACGCCTATAGTACCTACTCTGATCCCCCCTTTTGGGTTAGTCGTAACAACGGGCGAAGCTTCGGTCATACCATACCCTTCTGCTATTTTGAATCCTGTAATATCCTCCCATTCATCTGCAACTTTCTTTTGTAAAGCTGTACCACCTGCATTAGCTATGGTCATGTGGCTAAAATCCAAAGATTTGAAATCAGGATGATTGTTGAGAGCGTTAAACAATGTATTGACGCCTGTCATACCCGTTATTTTATATCGTTTGAATTCTTTTAGTACAGTGCTCAGATCTCTTGGGTTAGTTATAAGCACAGACATCGCACCTGTGCTCATCATTGCCAGACAATTACAAGAAAAAGCGAATATGTGATACAGGGGAAGAGGGCATAAGACAATCTGATCTGATCCGTCTCCTTCTACATAGGGATCTAAAAATGCTTTTATTTGATTGAGGTTGGCAACTAAATTTCTATTGGTTAACATTGCCCCTTTGCTGACTCCTGTAGTTCCGCCAGTATATTGGTGTACAATTACCCTTTCTGAGTTATTCTCAAAATCGACGAGATCAAACTTTTTACCATCTTTTAGTGCGTCACTGAAAGTAACAGCATTAGGCAACTGATATTTGGGGACCATTCTTTTGATATGCTTAACTGCCAGATTGACCATTGTGCCTTTGATGGAGCCCAGGAGTTCGCCAATGCTCGTGGTTATAATCGTTTTGATTTGCGTTTTATTGATGATCTTTTCAAGATTAGCCGCAAAGTTTTCGGCTATAATAATCCCTTTAACCTGGCTATCGGTGAACTGGTGCTCCATTTCACGTGGCGTATATAGAGGATTAGTGTTGACTATCACCAATCCTGCTTTAAGACACCCAAAAAGAGTAATAGGATATTGCAGTGTATTTGGCATCATGATGGCAACCCTATCACCAGCCTCCAATCCTCTCGATAAGAGATAAGCCCCAAACTGATCTGATAATTTATCCACTTCTCCATAGGTAAGTTCTTTGCCCATACATGAGAAGGCCTTTCTCTTCTTATATTCCTGACATTTTTCTCTGATGTATTCTACCAAATTGGCGTAACCATCTGGATCAATATTAGCAGCTACTCCACTTGGATAGTGTTTTAACCAAGGTCTTGATTCATTATTCATCTCTACAGTTTGTATTTATCTCAAATATAATGTCCTCATTTTAATTTGTGAGTTGTTATTCTTTTCAATGCATGTAGTTTTTTAAATAAAATAGACATACTTTTGCAGCCCCGTAATTTTGCGGTATAATTCTTCCACAAATATTTTGTGGAATACAAACTTTAGAATCCATTATGTCTGACGAAAAGGATCCTATAGAAGAGCAAATCGAAAAGACAGAAGCTCAAGTCGAAGAGCAGGTTGAAAATGCTCAAGAAACAATTACAGAAGAGATTATTGCTGGAAGTGAAGAAGAGGAAGGTGGTGTAACTATCATTACTGCTGCAGATCAAGAAGATGATGCAGAGGAAGTTGAGGAAGAAGAAATAGAAGAAGAGGAAGAGGATGAAGAAGATCCCTTGACCAAACTTATGGAAGGGTCTAATCCATCTCCATATGATTCTCCTCATGATGAGTTTGACTGGACAAAAGGAGCAAAGAATTTATCTAAATATACTGAAGACGAGATTTCGTCTTACCTCACTGATTACGAAAAATCGTTAACTACTCTTGATGAGAATGTAGTAGTTAATGGAAAAGTAACTGCATTCAGTAGCGGTGATGTTGTATTAGATATCAACTATAAGTCGGATGGATTAGTAAGTGCATCTGAGTTTAGAGACATGCCAGATCTCAAAATTGGAGATGAGGTAGCTGTTTATGTTGAAATCACAGAAGATGAGAAAGGACAGCTAATATTATCTCGAAGAAAAGCTAAGTTATTACAAGCTTGGGAGAGTATAGTAAATTCTTATAACGAGGGTACGATTATCAAAGGTACAATTGTAAGTAAGACTAAGGGTGGCTTAATCGCAGATTGCAGTGGCCTCGAAACTTTCTTGCCAGGTTCTCAGATTGATATTAAACCAATAATTGACTATGATTCATATGTCGGAAAGACTATGGAGTTTAAAGTAGTTAAGATTAATGAGGCGATCAAAAATGCAGTTGTTTCTCACAAAGCATTGATCGAGTCAGATCTTGCAGTACAAAGAGATGTGATCATAGCAGGACTGGAGAAAGGTCAAGTCCTCGAAGGAGTTGTTAAAAATATAACTGATTTTGGTGCATTCATGGACTTAGGAGGCGTGGATGGTCTTTTGTATATCACTGATATATCATGGGGTCGAATAAATCACCCTAATGAAGTATTAGAATTGAATCAAAAGATTAATGTTGTAGTCTTAGATTTTGATGAGAATAAGAAGAGAATTTCATTAGGTCTTAAGCAATTACAACCGCATCCATGGGATGTCTTGGACGCTGAGATCAAAGAAGGTTCAGTGGTGAAAGGCGGCATCGTCAACATCGAAGATTATGGTGCATTCTTGGAGATAATACCAGGTGTGGAAGGTTTAATTCACGTATCAGAGGTGAATTGGAGTACTCAGCCTGTTAATGCAAGAGATTACTTCAATTTGAGTCAAGAATTCGAGGCTAAAGTAGTTACCCTTGATAGAGATGAAAGAAAGATGTCTTTGAGTATCAAACAACTTTCTGAAGATCCATGGGGTAAAATTGCTGAAAAATTCCCTGAAGGAAGTAAGCATTCTGGAGAAGTTAAGAATCTCACTCCTTATGGTGTATTTGTGGAGTTAGAAGAAGGAATAGGAGGAATGATTCACATCTCGGATCTTTCTTGGACTAAGAGATTTAATCATCCAAGTGAGTATACTAAAGTTGGAGAGACTATAGATATTTCTATTTTGGAGATAGATCTTGAGGATAGAAAATTAGCTTTAGGGCATAAACAATTAGAAGAAAATCCTTGGGATACTTTCGAAAATGTATTCCCTGTAGGTTCTTATCACGAAGTCACAGTATTGAAGAAGGATGACAGAGGAGCGATCGTGCAGTTGCCATACGGCTTAGAGGCTTATGCACCTATCAAGCATTTGAGAAAAGAAGATAATACAACGGCCGAGGTCGAAGAGACATTAACAGTAAAGGTATTAGAGTTTAACAGAGACGACAAAAGGATATTAGTATCTCATAGTCGATATGTTGATGATATCAAGAGAAAGGCGGATGACGATGTGAGAAGAGCAAGAGGTAAAGAAAGAGAAGAAACTCGCAGAAGTATCAAGCAAAGATCTGCTAAAATGGAGAAGACTACTCTTGGAGAGTTAGACGTGTTCTCTCAATTAAAAGATCAATTGAAAGCTCAAGAGGATGCTGCAAAGTCTAAACCAGAGCCTAAGCCAGAACCTGTAGCTAAAGAGGAAGCGCCTAAAGAAGAAGCTCCGAAGGCTAAAAAGACAAGTGCAAAGAAATCAGCAAAAGGTGATGATCTTAAAAAGATTGAGGGTATAGGCCCTAAGATTTCAGAGCTCTTGACTAATGCAGGTATTGGAACCTTTGCCGCTCTTGCGGCTGCAGAAGTAGATACTTTAAAAGGTATTTTAGCTGATGCGGGTAAAAGATACCAAATGCATGATCCTACTACTTGGCCGGAACAGTCAGCTTTGGCAGCGGAAGATAAATGGGATGAGTTAAAGGCCTTGCAAGATGAGTTAGATGGTGGAAAGAAATAATTATTTCTTGATACATTAAAATAATTGCCCTGTCGTCAGTTGAACGGCAGGGCTTTTTTATTTTTACAAGGTATCATCCATAATCAGTAGGCATTTGAAAAAAATTGGAATAGTAGGAAGCGGGTTTTCAGGTTTATCAGCAGCCTGTTTTTTGGCTAAAGAAGGCAAGGATGTAACAGTATTTGAACAACATGATCAGATTGGTGGTCGAGCCAGAGCATTTCATGCTAAAGGATTCACTTTTGATATGGGCCCCAGCTGGTATTGGATGCCTGACGTTTTTGAGAGATTCTTTAATCAGTTTGGTCATTCAGTTTCGGATTACTATGATTTGGTTCGATTGGATCCTTCTTATCAGGTCATATTTGATGATGGAGAAATAGTTAAAATACCTGCGAATTTTGACGAGCTAAAAGAATTGTTTGAGTCTTTAGAGCCTGGCAGCTCTACCAAACTTATCAAATTTTTAGATTCTGCGAAGTATAAGTATGAGGTAGGATTGGGAGAATATGTTCATAAACCTTCACTTTCTATTTTAGAGTTTGTGGATATTAGAATACTCAAGAGTTTTATGGGATTGAATATGTTCAGCTCGATTTCAAAAGAAATCCGTTCCCTATTCAGCAATCCGAAATTGATTGAATTGTTAGAATTTCCTGTCCTATTTTTAGGGGCAAAGCCTAATAAAACTCCGGCACTTTACTCATTAATGAACTATGCTGATATAAAATTAGGGACTTGGTATCCCAAGGGAGGAATGTCTATGATACCAAATGCAATGGGACAGGTCGCAAAAGAGCTGGGCGTTAAGTTCAAAATGTCCGAAGCAGTTGAGTCCATAAAGGTGAAAGGTGATAAGGCTGAATCGATAGTAACCAAGCAGAAGAGCTACGAATTTGATCATATAATTTCTTCTGCGGATTATCATTTTACCGAAACTAATTTACTTTCAAAACAGCACCGTTCTTATTCTTCCAAATATTGGGATAGTAGAGTAATGGCTCCTTCGTCTTTATTGTTTTACTTGGGTTGTTCAAAAAAATTCCCACAATTAGAGCATCATAATTTATTTTTTGATTCTGATTTTGCCCAACATGCTTCAGAGATTTATGACAATCCAACATGGCCATCGGACCCATTGTTTTATGTTTGTTGCCCTTCTCGCACAGATGATACTGTTGCGCCTGATGCGCACGAGAATATTTTTATTTTGGTTCCTTTGGCTGCAGGTTTGGAGGATGATACTAAGAAACAGGAGTTGATTTTTACTATGATTTTAGATCGGCTCAAGGCGAGGGTCGATGTAGATATTTATGATCATATTATATTTAAAAGAAACTTTTGCCTGAGCGATTTTAAATCAGAATATAATTCATTCAAGGGTAATGCTTATGGGCTGTCAAATATTTTACTGCAAACAGCTTTTTTAAAGCCAAAAATGAAAAGTAAAAAAATAAGCAATCTCTATTACACTGGACAGTTAACTACTCCTGGTCCGGGAGTGCCACCTTCTTTGATTTCTGGGGAAGTAGTTGCTAATTATATCTCAGAATTATGATAGAGTTATATAATCAATCTTGTGACCAGTGTAGCCAACTTGTGACTAATAACTATAGCACCTCGTTCTCATTAGGCATAAAAATGTTTAAAAAAGAATTTAGAGACCCAATTTATGCTATTTATGGTTTTGTCAGATTTGCTGATGAAATCGTTGATACCTTTCATCAATATGATAAAAGAGAGTTAATTGAAGAGTTTAGACGAGATACATTTACTGCCGTAAAAAGAGGGATCAGCCTTAATCCAATTCTTCATTCCTTTCAAGCAGTAGTAAGAACTTATAATATTGATATGAGTTTGGTTGATGCTTTTCTAAAAAGTATGGAGATGGATTTGGATAAATTGACTTTCAGCAAGCAGGAATATGATGATTATATTTATGGATCTGCTGAGGTAATCGGTTTAATGTGCTTGAGAATTTTTGTTGAAGGAGATAACGAGGCTTATAATAAATTAGAATATACTGCCAAAATGTTAGGTTCAGCTTTCCAGAAAGTGAATTTTCTAAGAGATATACAAAGCGACTATCAGGAAAGAGGAAGAGTTTATTTTCCTGGAGTGAGATATGCCCAATTTAATTGTGATCAAAAGAAAACGATTGAGCTTGAGATTGAGGAGGAATTTAAGATAGCCTTAGAAGGTATTAAAGAATTACCTCGTGGTGCTCGACTGGGTGTTTACTTGGCTTTTAGATATTATAAAAAATTGCTAAAACGATTAAAAAAATATAGCGCAACCGAAGTTTTAGAACAAAGAGTAAGAGTTTCGGATTTTAACAAATTTTTATTGCTTGTTTTCTCATCTTTTAAGTATCAATTACGATTGATTTAGATTTATTAAGAATTATCAATCATAGGACTTAATTAATAATAATATATTCAATATTAATATTGATTAGAAATTGTTCCGATTATACTTTTATTTTATGAATAATGTCTATCTCTTTTCAAATAAATAAAAAAAGTGGGGATTAAATTTTGGAAAGGGTATTT
>JAHDDE010000033.1:0-17261 GCA_020629515.1 Saprospiraceae bacterium
TACAAATTAACTATATCACTAAAGGTTGATTGCTATTTAATCAATATTTTCAAAAGCAGATATTCTAAAATTGTCCAAAAGTAAATACGACTGATTATATTAGCCACATGAACCTGCCTTGGCAAATCACCTTTTTAATTCTGATCCTTACAGGATTTAACTTAAAAGCTCAATTCTTCCCAGAATTGGAGGGTGCCAACTTAGAGGAAGCCATTGTAGCTGAGTTTAAGCCCAACTTTGTTGAGATGTACACTCCAGCCCGAGTGATTCTATATGGGGATATATACAATATCAATGACACAGTCCATACACTATATAGCGGGCATACTTTATATCTCCCTCCTACAGAAGAATATCCCATTCAATTCTTGGCTATGGATGCACGGCCTGATGGTATAAATGCAGAACATATTTATCCAAGGTCCAAAGGTGCTCGTCCAGAAAATGGAAATGCCTTCTCCGATATGCACAACTTAGCTCCATCGCGCTGGGAAGTCAATGAAGCTCGATCAAATTTTGCGTTCGCTGAGGTGTTGGACACGGACACTGATCGCTGGTACTATAAAGACATGGTACTTAACAATGCTAATAGTTTGTCCAATGAAGAGATTAAACTGTATAGCGAAGTTGATGATTTAGGCGATAATTTTGGATTTTTTGAACCCAGAGAAGCGGTAAAAGGAGATGTGGCTCGATCCGTATTTTATTTCTACACCATGTATCGAGATGAAGCCATGAGTGCAGATCCTAACTTCTTTGATGATATGAAAGAAGATCTCTGTACTTGGCATATGGATGATCCCGTTGACGAACTCGAGTCATACAGAAATGATAGAAAAGCGCTCTATCAGGACAATAAAGTAAATCCGTTTATAGCTGACTGTTCATTAGCCAACCGTCTGTACTGCCCAGACAATCCACCTAATTGCAAAGATTTTAGCACCTCCACAGAAGAAATCGTTTTAAATATTAATGAAGATGAATTTGATCCTAAGATTAAAATACTACCTAACCCTAATAATGGCATCTTCAAATTAGACATCAGCAATATCAAACCTGGTATATTTTCTCTTCTCATCTTCGATATTAGCGGCAAAAAACTATATGATATCACTGAAGAACTTGACTACTTCAATACTATCAATATGTGGAATGTTCAAGATGGACTATACATATTGCACCTTATTAATCACCATTCAGGTCGCAAATACTCCAATACTTTTGAAGTAATTAAGTAATGCTACTTTGATTAGTAGTTGTTATAGTTACCCAATAAGTGCAATGATCTATATAAGATCGTGCATAACTCAATAAATAAAAAAACCCCGGCGAGAGCCAGGGCAACTTTTTAATAAACCAATCTTCATAAAAGGAAAAGATTAATATAAAAAGACGAAATCCATCATTAGTCCATCAAACTCTGACACATGATACCAACAGTGAATAGTATCCCAGTGTCATCGATAGCTTTAGCAGCTTTTCCTTTATGATAGTAGTTAAAAAGACACGTTTTCGTCAATTTTATAAATCACCTAAGTGATTTCTACTAAACCTATCAGAGCTATATTTTAAAATATTCAAACTTTATTGAATATGTAAGATCACTATACTTCAACAATATACATATATTATTTATCATAATATATTGAAATTGCAAAATTTCTATGTTAATCTACATTTTCATGTAGAAAACTATTGTTTGATTCTGTAAGAGGCTTGTCCATATCACTCCCCACTTCAAATCTCGACAAGGTATTAGCCTTCCTCATTTCAACCACATCATCTAAGTTGACATTTCTTCTTTTATATGCGGGCTCATTTTCCATGTCATTAATCGCCTTCGGATTATCAAAATTTGGAGCTATAGTATTTCTCATATAGTTCCTCCTAGCGTCCTCTAACTTTCTAAATCTTTCTTTGTCACCCTCGGACACAGTTATATTCCTTTGTGATTCGGGCGTATTTCTTTCTTGTTCAAATGAATAATCACTATTAAGTGCTTCGATAGCCTGTCGCACATCATCCTCCTCAAAATCGATCGTATGTGCACTATCACCTTCTGCTATACCGACGACAATTCCATTTTCTTCAGAAAATTCATCAGTTTCATCTAATGGTACTCGTACTTTGACTTCTTCAGTCGAGCTTGATTTCTGTACTTCCGGATTGCTGGATCTAAAACCAGTGGCAATCAATGTAACGCATAATTGTTCTCCCAATGACTCGTCATGACAATTACCCCATATGATGTTAGTACCATATCCGGCCTCTTCTTGAACATAATCAGTTATTTCAGTAACCTCATGCATTGTCACCTCTTTTTTACCAGAAGTAATATTGAGCAGTATATGTTGAGCTCCTCTTATATCATTCTCTTCTAATAGTGGTGAATTCATAGCACCGTCTATTGCTCTTCTGGCTCTTTCTTCTCCCTCTGCTATGGCGCTACCCATAATCGCTATGCCCGATCCACGCATCACTGTGTTGACATCTTCAAAGTCAACATTGATATATCCTGGTACTGTAATGATCTCGGCTATCCCTTTAGCTGCAGTGGTCAATATGCTGTCTGCCTCTCCAAAGGCTTCAGAAAGTGCCAGATTACCATGCATTTTACTGAGTCTATCATTAGAAATCACTAAGTAGGCATCTACATTAGATTTTAATTCTTCTAGGCCTTCTATAGCATATCTCTGTCTTCTATTTCCTTCAAATTTGAATGGCAATGTAACTATGGCCACAGTAAGTATACCCATCTCTTTTGCCGCTTTGGCAACGATAGGTGCTGCACCAGTACCCGTGCCACCACCCATACCTGCGGTGATAAAAACCATCTTGGTACCATCATCCAAAAACACTTTGATATCATCTATAGACTCAAGGCAGGCTTGTTTTCCTACTTCTGGCTTTGATCCTGCACCTCTGCCATCAGTAAGATTAGGCCCCAATTGAATCTGAATATCCACAGGACTATTTTCCAATGCTTGGATATCTGTATTGCAAACTGCAAAATCAACTCCCTTGATACCGTGCTTGAACATGTTAGCTACGGCGTTTCCGCCACCGCCACCTACACCTACTACTTTAATTATCGAGCCGTTTCTTTTTTTGAAGTCAAATTCTAAAGACATACTTTCATCATTTATAAACTATTAAAAATCAGTATCTGGAGCTGCTTCAAAGAACTCCTTAGTATAGGTGAATAATTTCTTAATCCATTTATTCTTTTGCTCTCTATCCAGTGCTGCCTCATCCATTACATCTCCATGATCTTTCTCGACAGATTCTTTTATTTCCTTTTTCAATTCTTCGTTGTTGATAGCATGTATCAACAATCCGATACCTGTCGCATATATAGGACTGGCCAAAGCACTGCTATACCCATGAGCCAAATGCTCAATAGGTTGTCCCTTCCTACACGTCATACCTGTATGGTACTCTGCTAACAGGTTGATGTGTTTCAATAATGATCCCCCACCAGTCAGTACTAATCCAGCAATAAGCTTTTTCTCGAAACCAGATCTTCTGATCTCCCAAAACACGTAATCGAATATTTCTTCCACTCTGGCTTGTATGATGCGTGCTAAGTTTTTCTCCGACAGTTCTTTATGCTCTCTGCCTTTGAATCCAGGAATGGTTATTATTCGGTTGTCATAAATTTCTTCTGCCAATGCTGATCCAAATCTCACCTTCAACTTTTCGGCTTGATCATGCATGACAGTACAACCTTCTTGGATGTCTTTGGTGATCACATTTCCCCCAAAAGGGATAACTGCAGTATGTCGTATGATACCATCTTTGAATATGGTGATGTCAGTCGTTCCACCTCCGATATCTACTAATGCTACTCCAGCTTCTTTTTCTTCATCTGATAGTACTGCGGAAGCTGATGCGATGGGTTCCAGGGTTATATCCACCACATTGAGACCTACCTTTTCCACACATCGCATGATGTTTTTAGAGGCAGATATCTGGCCAGTTATAATATGAAAATTAGCTTCGAGTCTCACTCCAGACATCCCCACAGGATCAATGATATCGCGCTCATCGTCTACAGAAAACTCTTGAGGTATCACGTGTAAAATCTTATCTCCCGGAGGGAGAACTAATCTATACATGTCATTGATCAATTTATCCACATCCTCTTCACTGATCTCAGTGTTGACATCACTACGAACCAACAGTCCTCTATGATGTAAACTTTTAATATGCTGTCCAGCTATACCCACATGGATATTTTTGAACTTCATTCCTGCATTGCGTTCAGCTATTTCGATAGCTTGCCTTATCGCCTTTACAGTCTTGTCAATATTAGATACGACTCCTCTCGATACACCTTCTGATACAACGGTTCCTACTCCAATGATATCAATTTTATCATATTCGTTCTTTCGACCTGCTATAGCACAAACTTTAGTCGTACCAATATCTATGGCTACGACTACATCTTGTTGATCATATGTTGATTCCGTATTCATCATATTAACATTATGGATTAACAAAGTTCCTACCTATGACTTGTTTTTTGTAAGAAATATCAAGCTCTTTATACTTCCCCCAAATATCTTTTTTAGCCATTTCTTTATAATACTGCTTAAGATTATAAGTCAACTTCTCTTCGATGTCTTCCATATAATCAATCACTATTTTTTCTGTTCCTATTTTAGGCACAATTACAATTCTTCCAGATCGCTCGAAGTGTATTTGCTCTACCAATGCACTCAAGAAATCGTCATTATTAATAATTCTTCCAATGCGATAGGCCCTACTGAGCTTACTATCCCATTGTTCTTTCCAGCCAGGTTGGTATTTTTCTAAATGTCCTGTGACCACAGGCACTCGTACAGCTCTATATTGACTTTTGTTGACGTAATTTCCATCCTGATCAAGGTAGTAATCCCTACCCCCTTCATCTTTTATTCTCAATATAGGCCTCCGCTGTGTGATGTCAGCTATCAACTTCTGTTGAGCATCCACATAAACTTCAGCTTTATAGATTCTATTATCTCTCTTTATAGCCTGTTCTAAGAGCGCAATATCAAGTTTCTTCAAAGGCGATAATTTAATATCTACCGGCGAAGCCTCTTTCATGATCTCATAGATCTCTTTATCTAACACAAGGTCTTTTACTCCATCTACACTCGCTATATTTATCTCGACACCTTGTATTGATTTATTACTGGTATTTTGGATGGCTAAAACCCAAACTACCAACAGGCCGACCATAGCTACATTTGCTAAAATACGACCAAGTGCGAACATATTAAAATTTTCTTTAATATTACCCATTTATTTTAGCTTATTCAAGATTTTTGTCAAGAGTTTATCAATATCACCTGCTCCAAGTACCAATAAGACGTCTATTTCTTCTGGTTCAATACTTTCTACCAAAGTTTCCTTGCTGTATAATGTCACCTCCTCATTTTCCATAAGATCGATAATCATCTGTGTCGAAACGCCCTCAATGGGCAATTCTCTTGCTGGATATATATCCAATAGCTTGACTCGATCTGCCTGGTCTAATGAACTCGCAAAGCCCTCTTTAAAATCTCGAGTTCGAGTGTATAGGTGAGGTTGAAAAATAACTGTCAAATGACGATCAGGAAAATGCCTTTTAGTAGCTTCTATAGCCGCTGCTATCTCGACAGGATGATGCGCATAGTCATCTATCATAGTCACACCTCCTTCATTATAGAGAATCTCATATCTCCTTTTTATACCCTCAAAAGACGCAAGTCCATTGATAACATTTTCCTTATTCAGCCCAAGTTGCAGGGCGACAGCAGAAGCCGCAGTCGCATTGTAGATATTATGCCTACCAGGCATAATCAGCTTACATATCCACTTATCTTTATCATCTTGCATGACAAACTGCATCTCCCCATTCTTCTTCTCGATATCATGAGCATGGAGATCACAGCCATGGTTGTCGAACCCGAATTTCTTTACATTTATATTTTTAACCTCCAGAGCTTCTAACCATTCTTGATTACTCCAAAATTCGTTTATATCATCCCTGACCCATAACGATCCGCCTTCTTTAATCTGAAAGGTGAATTGCTGAAAAGAATCAACAATTGAGGACTTATCCCCATAGATATCCAAGTGATCTGCATCCATAGCTTGAATAATAGCAACTTCAGGGTATAACCTTAAAAAAGAACGATCATACTCATCTGCCTCTACAATCGCCCAATCACTATCTCCATAAATAAAATTGGAATCATAATTTTTCAATATTCCACCGATGAATGCAGATGATTCGAATCCCTGACTGTGTAGAAGATGAGCGAGCATAGAGCTTGTACTCGTCTTACCATGAGTACCCGCCACACCAATCACCTTTTTGTCGGCCAGTATAACCTTCAATGCTTCGGATCTTTTTAGGATATGTAAATCCAATGTATTAAGATATTGCCACTCCCGATTAGTACTCGGTATGGCCGGAGTGTAAATGACTAACTCTATATCCCCTGGTATAAGTGAGGTATCCTCTTGGTAATGAATCTTCATTCCTTCATCTTCCAATTGCTCTGTCAAGGTAGTTTGATCTCGATCGTAGCCATGTATTTCAACTCCACTATTATTGAGGTATCTGGCTACTGCACTCATTCCTATGCCTCCGATACCCAAAAAATATACCTTTTTCAAATCCTCAATTCTCTTATCCATCATCGCTGTTTTAGTATTTTTTCTAATTCATCGGCTATAAGTTGATCAGCATTTGGGCGAGCCAATTTGATAATGTTCTGGCTTAGGGTTTGCATTTGACTTTCGTCAGAAAGTAGATTGATCACACTTGGGACCAAGCGATCCGATATCTGATGATCTTCAATAATGATTGCTGCATCTTGATGTACTAATGCCAGCGCATTTTTCTTTTGGTGATCTTCTGCAACATTTGGCGAGGGCACCAGAATTGTTGGCTTCGCTCGTACACATAATTCTGATACACTCAAAGCCCCGGCCCTGCTTATGACAATATCAGCAGCACTATAGGCTTTAGCCATATCATCTATAAATGCCATAATAGACACATTAGTCAATTGAGCTGTCTCACAACCATTATATCTATCAAAATACAGACTGCCACACTGCCATATAAAATGAATATTCAAGTGCTTTTCTAATTGGTCATGGTTTTCAAACATGGCTTGATTGAGTGATCGAGCACCTAAACTTCCTCCCGAGATCAATACCACTTTTTTCTCCTGCCCTATGTTAAAGTGCTGTAAAGCCGGCAGCCTATCACTACTTTCTAATATGGCTTTCCTGATAGGATTACCCGTAAAATGGAGTTTTTCTTTAGAAAAAAAAGAAGCCATATTGTCGTAAGCCACGCAAATACTATTAGCCCGATTAGCTAAAATTTTATTGGTGACTCCGGGATAGGAATTTTGCTCTTGAATTAAAATAGGCTTGCCCATCATTGAGGCAACATATAATGCTGCGCCACTGGCATATCCCCCAAATCCTGCTACGGCATCAGGTTTAAATCTTCTAATAATGAAAAATGCTTTAAAGAGACTTACTATAAGCTTAAAAGGAAATAAAAGATTGCGCAATATTTCTTTTCTATGAAATCCGCTGATCCATAAGCCTTCAATCGGATATCCCGCTTTGGGCACTTTGGTCATTTCCATTTTACCCAGTGCCCCTATGAATAATACCTCTACATCAGGATATCTCCTTTCTATTTCCTGTGCCACTGCTACGGCAGGAAATATATGACCACCAGTACCACCTCCACTAAAGATGATTCGCATCTCTAACTTCTATATCAGATAATTCCATTTTATTAAAGCTTGCTTCTTCTACATATCTACTGACCGACAAAATAATACCAAGAGAAATACAGGTGAATAGTATCGACGTTCCTCCCATTGACACCAGCGGCAAGGTCAATCCTGTAACAGGTACTAAATGGACTGATACTGCAATGTTCAGAAATGCCTGAATGACCAAGTTGAGACATAAGCCAATAGCCAAAATAGCTCCAAAGGCTTTTGGACACCTCGTTACTATACCAATGCATCTAATCAATAACCAGAGATACAATCCTAAGATAAATAGTCCTCCAATCAAACCATATTCCTCACAGATTATAGCGAATATGAAATCAGCATATGCGTAGGCCAAATAATTTTTTTGAAAACTCTCACCTGGCCCCACTCCAAGCCAGCCTCCACTTGCGATGGCCGTTTTAGAATGGACTATCTGCAACCCACCGTCAGTATACAAGAAATCATTAATTCTCGACGCCCAAGTCTCTACTCTGATGAGTTCAGGAAAGAGAGTACCTAAAGCCCATATCGACAGCATGCCCACTAAACCAATCACTATAAGCAACAAAATATATTTAAAACTTACTCGACCTATAAACATCATCAAGAGACAAGTCAAAAAAAGCAATGCTGCAGTGGATAAATCCGCAGGAACAATGAGCAAACAAGTGGCTGCTATAGGAATGATAATTGGCAAAAAAGCCTGCTGAAAATCTTTAATCATTTCCTGTCTCTGCGATAGTATCCTCGCTACAAAAATGATCAAAGCTAATTTAGCTATATCCGATGTTTGTATCGTTTTATCAATCCAGGGTATACTAATCCATCTCCTCGCTTCATTAATCTCTGTCCCGAAAAATATAGTCCAAATCAAAAGTGGAATGGTGAGAATCAACAAGCGAGGCGCCCACTTAGAGTATTGCATATAATGGAAATTATAACAAACGTAGGTCACAATAAAACCTAAGATAATAAACACTGCCTGCTGAACTAAATAATACTCCGTATTGCCTCCTCTATACTTAAATGCCATGCTCCCCGCAGCGCTATATACCGCCAAAACAGAAAATATACCCAATAAGAATACTATCAGCCAAATTGCTTTATCACCTTTTAAATTCTGAAAACTTTTTACCAAATTCATAATCTGATCTTTTTAGCTTGCCAAGGCATGCTGATTCTTAACTTGCTGAATAAACTGATTACCTCTATCCTTATAATTATTGAATAAATCAAAGCTCGCACAGGCTGGAGACAATAGCACCACATCACCTTTTTCTGCCTTCTCTTTACTTACTCTTACGGCTTCGGCCATAGACCTAACAGAATACACCTCCTTCATCTGCTCAAAAGTCTGGATAACTTTGCTGTTATCTAATCCAAGAGCCACTATAAGCTTGACCCTCGCATCAACCAAGTCTTTAACCACATCATAATTATTCCCTTTATCTACGCCACCCAAAATCCATATGATGGGTTTGTCTATAGAGGACAATGCGTAAAAACATGAATCCACATTCGTCGCCTTACTATCATTGATCCATTCTATATCGTTGTATACCGCCACAGACTGCATACGATGATCATCATTCACGAATGTCTTTAACCCTTGCGCAATCATGCTCTCCGCTATACCAAATCGACGAGCGATTTCTATAGCCACTGTCGCATTGAAGTTATTGTGTTCTCCTCTAAGATATGGATTGTCATGAGCATAATTTTGCAGCTGAAGTCGATTATTATTAATCCATTTTATTTCAAATTCTCTTGCTGAATCGCCTATCCTAATACGTGTCGCCTCACTGGACTCATTGGCTATCAACAAGTCGGAATGGTTTAAATTTTGGGTTATTCGGAGTTTGCTATCCGCATATAGCTCAAAGTCATAACTATACCTATCTAGGTGATCTGGTGTGATATTAAGAATAACAGCGACATCTGGCCTAAACGAAACGATGCCATCCAACTGAAAACTACTGAGTTCAACTACATATATATCCGCATACCCCTCACATATGAGTCGGGCAAAACTCTTCCCCAGATTACCTCCTTTCACTACAGTCTTATCCGATTGAGCTAGTAAGTGATGTACGAGGTTAGTAGTTGTGGTCTTACCATTGGATCCAGTAATACCCACAACTTTAGCTCCTTCGGGTAAAAAATCAAAAGCAAATTCAATTTCTGATATCACCGAAACACCCTGATCTAACAAATCCCTGATAATAGCTGCAGTATCCGGAACGCCTGGACTCTTAACCACGACATCACAAGCTGCTAATATATCCAAACTATGTCCTTCCTCTTCAAATCTCACCTCCAGAGCAACCAACTGATCTTTGACTTCACATGAAATCTTGCCAAAATCACTCACAAATACATCCCAACCCTTCTCTTTGGCCAATATGGTTGATCCTATTCCACTTTCTCCTGCACCAATGACACCTAACTTTTTCACGCTATCTCAGTTTTAGTGTTACAATAGCCAGAATAGCAAGTAGGATACCGAGGATCCAAAATCTGGTTACGATCTTAGCCTCGTGCATGCCTAATTTTTGATAATGATGATGAATTGGAGACATCCTGAACACTCTCCTACCTTCACCATACTTTTTCTTGGTATACTTAAAATAAGACACTTGGATCGTAACGGATAATGCTTCGATAAAAAAGACACCGCACAAAAGAGGAATAAGAAGCTCTTTCCTTAAAACAATACTCAACACAGCTATTACACCTCCGATAGCCAAACTACCAGTATCACCCATAAAGACTTTGGCTGGATAAGAATTATACCACAGAAAACCAATACATGCACCGATCAATGCTGCAGAAAAAACAACCAGCTCCTCAGACTTTGGCAAGAAAAGGATATCCAAATAATCAGAGAATAAGGCATTACTTGATACATAAGCAAATATCGCCAAAGTCATGGCTATAATTGCACTAACTCCAGCGGCCAATCCATCTAATCCATCCGTAAGATTAGCAGCATTTGATACTGCAGTAATTACAAATATCACAAAGGGTATAAAAACGATCCAATACAACCCATCACTATTGTCCTCCAAAAAGAACAATATTGACCTATAGTTTAACTTATTATTCTTGAAGAAAGGCACATTAGTTAAACCTGTTTTGACATATGCATAACTACGCTCGACACCCTCATTATCCTGAAGATCGATTTCCTTTACAATGGTATAACCATTTTGAGCAGCCTCAGTAACAGGCATACGCACAACCACATCATTATGAAAAAACATAATCAATCCAACAAAAAGCCCCAAAACAACCTGCCCTAAGATTTTGAACTTGCTTTTTAATCCAGCCTTATCTTTTTTGAATACTTTGATGTAATCGTCGATCCCGCCAACTGCTGCCATCCAAAGTGTAGAAATCAAAAGTATTTGGATATAAATATTATCCAATTTAGTAAACAACAAACAAGGAATAACAATGGCTAAAACAATTATTACGCCACCCATTGTTGGCGTACCTTCTTTTTCTTTTTGCCCTTGCAGGCCTAAGTCCCTAACACTTTCACCAATCTGCGCCCGTCTAAGACGATTTATAATTTTATCCCCCCAGACGATGGATATGACTAATGAACTGATGATCGCCATAGCTGACCTAAAACTGACATACCGAAACAGCCGAGCACCTGGAAGGTCAAAAGCTTGATCGAAGAAATCAAATAAGTAGTACAGCATTATTAATCAATTGTCTATTAAAAAAGGAACAATACCACATAGACCAATAAAAACAAAAAAGCAGTGGGTCCGAATCTTTATTCGGCGCACCACTGCAACTGTTAAAACCAACCTGAGAATGATAATAGAACCTATTCTTATATATCTTCAGATAAAATATCTTTTACAATTTGCTGATCACTAAAGTAGGTGCGAACTCCGTTCACCTCCTGATACTCTTCATGACCTTTTCCTGCAATCAAAACAATATCTTTTTCGCTTGCTAATGCAAGAATTGTTTTAATCGCCATTTTACGATCTGCGATCTCGATTACCTTCTTCAAGGCATCTTCATCTAACCCATCGACCATATCTTTTATGATGGCCAAAGGATCCTCAGATCTGGGATTATCAGAGGTTAACACCACCTGATCACTATAGAAAGAAGCTACTCTCGCCATTTTAGGCCTTTTTCCTTTATCTCTATCACCTCCACACCCTACAAGAGTCAATATCCTCCCTCTTCCATTCATATCAACCAATGTGCGAAGCACATTTTCCAATGCATCTGGCGTATGAGCAAAATCAACTACCACTTTTGGCTTTACTGCGACAACTTCCATGCGTCCTTTAACCGCCCCAATACTACTTAATTCTTCCAATATTTCATGGCGCTCTGCAATGTTCATCACCTCTGCTACAGCATAAACTGCAAGCAAATTATACACATTAAAACGTCCTGTCAATCGAGTCATCAGAGGCACGCCATTAAGCTCAACTAACATACCAAATGTGTCACTTGATATCAATTTACCTTTGTATTGAGCCAAACTATTCAGACTATAATTCAACACCTTGGCACTACAATTTTGCACCATGACGCTTCCATTTTTGTCATCATAATTAGTTATGGCAATAGCACTTGCAGATAGCTCGTCAAAAAAGGCCTTCTTCGCCCTTATGTACTCCTGAAAAGTGTGATGATAATCGAGATGATCATGACTTATATTAGTAAATACAGCCACATCGAACTCTATACCAGCGATCCTTTTCTGGTCCACCGCATGCGAACTCACTTCCATAAATACATACTCACAATGCTGATCTACCATCTCAGATAACACCTGTTGCAAAATCTGAGCATCTGGAGTTGTATGTGAAGTCTTAAATTGCTTCTTATCTATCAATATTTCAATGGTAGAAATCAATCCTACCTTATAACCTAATCCATTGAATAGGTTATATAATAGTGTGGCCACAGTGGTCTTACCATTAGTACCTGTAACCCCAACTACTTTCAGTTTTCGGGATGGCCTATCACACCAATTTGCACACATCAAAGCATATGCTAATCGAGTATCTTTACTCTTCAACACTACAACATCTTGCTTTACATTCACATCAAATGAATCGTCAACAACCAACGTTGTAGCGCCTAACTCTAAGGCCTTATCTATATAATCGTGACCATCCGAGACCAAGCCCTTTATAGCCACAAAAATGTAGTTTTTTTTCACGTTTCGAGAGTCACAAGTAATACCTTCTACTACTCTATTTTGACGCTCTGATCTTTCAAAAGAATCAAGCCCCCTGATCAACTCATCAAGGTTTCTCTTCACAAATATATTAATTTAAATAAAGTATAATAGCCTGATTATCAATTATTTTTCCTGGATTCAAAGATTGTTTGTAAACTTTTCCCGAACCTTCCACTTTTACGTCCATTCCGAGATTTTCCAAGACATAAACCGCATCACGCAAACCCATTCCTGCCAAATCTGGCACATGATTTATCGATATTTTTGCCTTTTGCGAAACCACATCTCCCGTGGGACTATTCCCCCCTTTGATCCATCTTCCAGCTTTCTGAAAATTGATCTCCAAATCACTAAATATTTTATCAAAATCTTGCCCATAACCATAGACTTCCCCATCATAAGCTTCACCATCAAAATCTGTTTCTGGTGTCCCACCTTCTTCGATAGCCACAGCCCCCTCTTCTATTGCAAAGGTCCAATCCATTATTCGCTTGAATATCGGCCCGGCAACCACATTGCCATAATATTTAGCCCCTTTCAATCCATATACCATTACCATCATACTATATCGTGGCTTTTCAGATGGCCAATAACCCACAAACGAAGCATTATATTTTTCATCATCTGTACCATAACCTACCACAGTAGTACCTGTCTTTCCAGAAAAATTATAATATTCTGACTGAAGACTTTTACCGGTACCTCTTACAACCACTCCATCCAACATTTTTTGAAGGACTTCAATATTTTCTTTTGATGCGATTTTTTCTTTTTTTACTATTGGCTTGAATTCTTTTTCAACCTTATCGTTATAACTTATCGCTTTCACTAATTGTGGCTGCATCAACCTTCCATCATTAGCGATAGCATTATAAAAATTTAGCATTTGCAAAGGGGTCATAGACAACTCATATCCGTGCGCCATCCAAGGCACTGTTGTCCCGTACCACTCCTTTTTATTCTTTACTGGGTCTTTAATAAATGGCTTAGGCTCTCCCTCTAATTCCAATCCTGAAATTGTCCCAAAACCAAATTGCATTAACTTATCATAATACAACTTCCTATCCTCCTTACTTCCGTACTTCTCTTGCATGATACTTGCAATACCTACATTCGAAGATTTCTCAAAAGCCTGCTGCAAAGTCCCTTTAGACATACCATGATTCCCTGAATCATACATCCATTGATCCCAAAATTTC
Source organism: Saprospiraceae bacterium (assembly GCA_020629515.1). Classification (GTDB taxonomy): domain Bacteria; phylum Bacteroidota; class Bacteroidia; order Chitinophagales; family Saprospiraceae; genus GYS-P2D. The sequence continues at coordinate 14,211 of JAHDDE010000033.1, forward strand.
TTCTTACCGTAGGAGAAATCAACAATTGTTTCACTCGAGGCTAAATTATCCTCTAACAATGCCAATACACTCGCCGCCTTCATAGTACTACCTGGCTCTGATCTATCAACGAACGCCATATTGTGAAACTCTCCAATTTTACCCTTAGAGTTAGTAGACAGATTAGAAATTGCCTTTACCCTACCCGTCTCTACTTCCATCAATATAGCTACAGCTCCTTCCGCATTATGCTCCATCATCCCCTTCCTCAATTCATTATGAACGATATCTTGAAGAGCCACATTAATTGTAGTAACGATATCCCTTCCTTTGATAATTTCATAATCTGTAGGATCATAAACGGGCACGTATAAACCACCTGGCAGTTTCTGCATATAAGCCTTCTTCTCTTCACCTTTGAGAAGTTTGTCAAACCTATTTTCCAAACCCACCATTTTGACATCTCTATACTCCCCTATAGTTCTTTCCGCCAACTGATCAAAAGGCTTTCTACGACGATAATCTTTCAACTTAATCATCCCGCCTCGCATCTGACCCAATTCAAAAAGCGGATAAGACTTCAGCTTCATCAGCCCAAAATGGTCTACATTCTCAGCAATGAACAAATTTCGAGTCCCTCTCTTTTTCCCACTTTTGTAGGAAGATCGAGCACCAGCAATCATATTTTTCCATTCAGCCGCAGACTTCCCGCCAGGATAATCCGCCAGCGAACGACATAGATCATTTATGTGAGCATTAAAATCCTCGTCTCGTATCTGAGCAACAGGATCCATCCGTATTTCAAAGAACTCTACTGATGTAGCCAACAAACTTTGGCTATCATCGGCGTATATATTCCCCCTTAGGGTTGGTACGGTGCGCCACTCCATATACCTCTTTTCTCTTTTGTCCGTCCAATAATCACCATTGATTATCGAGATATCTACCATCCTCCATACAATAGCAATTGCACTTAGGATAAAGAGCAACAAGACCATATAAACCCTTGAGAGAAGTTCATTTTTCTTGCCAAATTCAGACATTCGATTTTTCTATCTTTTTAGGCATCGATACTCTTTTATCAAGATCAATACCGTCTATTTCTTTCACTACTTGATTGAGCGTACCGTTGTACATACTCCTTTTCTTAATTGAGAAATATTCACGCTTTAGCTCCTCTATCTCCTTATGCTCTGCATTGATCACTCGGATCTTTTTCTGCACTCTATGCACGTTGGATATATAGATCACGACAAGCACGCAGATCAAGGCACCATATGGCAACCACGAATAAAGATCTATCGACTTTCTGCGCTTTGACATTTCTTCTATTTATAATTTAACAGCTACACGCATTTTAGCACTCGCTGCCCTACTATTCAATTTAATCTCTTTTTCATCTGGCTCTATTGGCCTTCCAGATATAGGTTTAATCGTATTTAACGACCTCCCAAAATCATCCTCTAATCGTTTTCCAGAAAAATTATTATCCCTAAAAAATCGCTTAACCAGCTTATCCTCTAAAGAGTGATAAGATATCACCACTAATTTCCCCCCAGGCCTCAACATCTCCGCTGCATCTATCAACATTTGCTTCAAAACCTCAAACTCCTGATTCACCTCAATTCTTAATGCCTGATACACCTGAGACAAATACTTCTGCCTATCACCTCGATACACCCTATCGATCAATTGGGCAAAGTCAGCCACAGTCTTAATCTTTTTCACTTTGCGTGCTTCAACTATCCCTCTTGCCAAGGTTTTACTATTACGCACCTCACCAAAATCAGAGAAAATCTCCACCAATCTCTTCTCACTGTACGTGGACAGCACATCACTTGCACTCAAAGAAGCTCCTTGATTCATCCTCATATCCAATTCCGCATCAAATCGGTAAGAAAAACCACGACCTTCATCATCAAAGTGATGCGAAGAAACACCAAGATCTGCCAATAATCCATCTATCCCATCAAAACCATAGTACTCTACAAAATTCTTTACGTGCGAAAAATTAGACTGAACAAAAATCAACCGCTCATCCGCCAGAATATTATCAAAAGCATCTACGTCTTGATCAAAACCCAACAAAAGCCCATCATCGCCCAATCTCGAAAGTATCTCCTCCGAGTGACCTCCTCCACCATATGTCACATCGACATACACACCATCTAACGGACCAATCAAATGATCCACACTGGACTGCAATAAGACTGGCACATGATAATCCAGATTACTCACTCTCTTGAGTTTCTATAGAGAAATCAAAAAGATCATCTGCTATATCAGAAAAATCTTCTGGCTCATCTCCCAACATCATCTCATACTTCTCCTTAGACCATATTTCAATTTGACTTTGATAGGCAAAAAGAATCAAATCCTTCTTAATATCCGCATACTCCAACAAGCTCTTTGGCAATAACAATCTATCTCCTGAGTCAAGCTTTAACTCTGTAGCACCCCGATAAAAATATCGGATTGCCTGCCGATGCCTCTTGTTGTAAATATTCAACCTATCAATTTCTGTCGTTTTCTTATCCCAAACTTCTTTGGGATATAACATCAAGTGTTTTTCAAAACCCCTATTTAATGTAAAACCTAACTCCACTTTGCTAATCTGCTTAACTAAAGTAGACGGCAGCCGAACTCTTCCTTTTGAGTCGACTTTGCACTCGTATTCTCCAGTTAATTTATACATCAAATCAGGCCTATAAAATCAATTGATGGGTCAAATATATATTTTGATTCCCACTTTCTACCACTTTCTACCACTTTTTTTAAAAAATACATATAATTTTTCCTAAAGTGACCGAATCCATTGGCCCCCTAAACCCTATAATCAGTATATAATCAACAAGTTACACATGAAACAAATCTATAACATTAGGTATATATATTACATATAAATTTAATATATTAAATATTAACATACAATATCTTATAAATTATAAAATCAATTAATGCAATGGAATTGGCTCTGATTGAGCACTTAATACTTTACCTATAAGGAGCTACGCCACTTTATAAATTACTGACGAAAAGAAAATTTCACATATTTACTGTTGAGTTAATCGG
>JAHDDE010000033.1:17361-42009 GCA_020629515.1 Saprospiraceae bacterium
TTTATAAATTACTGACGAAAAGAAAATTTCACATATTTACTGTTGAGTTAATCGGCAAGAACGAGAAAAGAGGCTGATTCATTCTAAGAAGGGTCACTCAGCAAAGAATCTATCTTTGAAAAACTGGCTTTTACAAAAAAACCACACTTGTTAATTCAAAGTACCAATTAACAGATATAGGGCTATATTAATTTTTTAGCCACTTTGCCCACAGTTAAGCCTTGGACTACGATCGAGAAGATGACAATAACGTAGGTAATGGTCAAGATCAAATCCCTACCCATTACTTCTGTCAATGAAAGTGCTAAAGCAATAGAAATTCCTCCTCGCAGCCCTCCCCATGTCATCATCCAATCGGTATTTCTAACAAATTCTAATTTTTTTCTATAAAATCGCACTGGCAGATAGACTGACATGTATCGTACTATCAAGACTACCAAAATGGAAAAGCATCCCAAAAGAATAAAGGTGCTGTTAAAAGGTAAAATCAAAATCTCTAAACCTATCAAAACGAATAAGATCCCGTTGAGCAATGCATCTGAGGTCTCCCAAAACTTATCGATATACAATTCTGTCTTATCAGACATGCTACCATCCCTGACGGTATCATGACCAATAATTAATCCCGCCACGACTACAGTTAATGGACCAGAAAAATGAATACTTTGGGCAAATACATATCCACCCATAGCGATGGCTAAGGTTATCATAACTTCTACTGAATAGTCGTCTATGCTTTTCATGAGCCTATAGGCCAAGTAACCTAATAATAATCCAAGCAAAATTCCACCTCCGACTTCTTCTAATAGTAGAATACCTATTTCTTGGAAGGTGATCTGATCGACCCCTTTTTGTGCAATCTCATATAAGGTCAGGAAGACCACAACGCCTACTCCATCATTAAAAAGAGACTCTCCAACTATCTTGGTCTCAAGCTTCTTGGGCACTCCTGCTTGCTTTAATATCCCTAATACTGCTATAGGATCTGTAGGGGATATCAAAGCACCAAACAACAAGCAATAGATAAAATCAAGGGGCAATCCCACAGCCTGAAAGACATAATAGCTAATCGTACCCACTAACACCGTCGACACCATCACCCCGAATGTGGCAAATGCTAAAATCGGCCCTCGCTGAACTTTAAGCTGATCAAAGTTGGTATGCAATGCGCCTGCGAATAATAAGAAGCTCAACATAATCTCCAACAATACAGTACTGAAGTCTATCTGTGAGATTAATTCTTTTAGTGGATTAGTAATCTCTAATCCCATCCATCCTATTATAGTCAAACCCACACTCATAACTATAGTAATCACCATAGCTCCAATGGTATAAGGGAGTTTAACATATCGCTCGTTGATGTAAGCAAAGATGGCGGATACTACAACCAGAATTGTGATAATATTAAAGAGTTCCATAACGCTAATTTACCTCCTTCATACTAAGATTCACTCTATTTCTATTTAAATCAATATTGATCACTTTGACCTTAACAGATTGATTGAGCGAAACGACTTCAGATGGACTCTTAATAAATCTATCGGTGATCTGAGATATATGAACCAATCCATCACTTTTGATACCTATATCGACAAATGCTCCAAAATTGGTAATATTAGTCACTATACCATTTAATATCATACCCACCTTGAGATCATCAATAGTGCCAACAGCCGAGCTGAACTCTATGGCCTTTGCTTTGCCACGGGGGTCCAAACCAGGCCGCTGCAATTCCTTGATGATGTCTTTGAGCGTAGGCAACCCAACTTGCTCATTGACATAGTCATTCAAGTTGATTTGGGCAATTGCTGATTCATTATTCACCAGTTCCGCTAAAGACACTCCAATGTCCTTGGCCATTTTCTCCACCAACTTATAGCGTTCTGGATGCACGGCAGTCTGGTCCAACACATAACGAGGATTCCTAATCCTTAAAAATCCAGCACATTGTTCAAATGCCTTATCTCCCATTCTTTTGACATCTCGGAGTTCTTGTCGAGATCGAAAAGAGCCTTTGGTGGATCTATGTTCAACTATATTTTCTGCCAATTTAGGACCTAACCCAGATACATAAGACAACAAACTCGCACTGGCCGTATTCAAATTGATACCCACGCTATTGACGACATGTTCTACGGTCTGAGTAAGGCTATCTCTTAGCATGACCTGATTGACATCATGTTGATACTGCCCTACACCTATAGACTTAGGATCAATTTTTACTAATTCGGCTAATGGATCCATTAATCTTCGGCCGATGGATATGGCGCCTCTCACAGTCAGATCCAAATCAGGAAATTCTTGTCTTGCTATTTCAGAAGCTGAGTAAATAGAAGCACCAGATTCATTGATTGAAAAGATATCAATTGCTTTGTACGCATCGATATCAGTAAAAAACTTCATGGTTTCTCTTCCTGCTGTACCATTGCCCACTGCCACCGCTTCTATAGGGTAAATATCTAATAAAGCAGCCATTTTAATCTGCTCCTCATGATACTTCTCCGCAGACTGATGCGGGTAAATAACTCCGTGACGTTCTAACGATCCATGTGCGTCCAACACCACCCATTTGCATCCAGATCGATACCCTGGATCAATTGCTAATAGGGTTTTCTCTCCAAGTGGAGCATCCATCAATAACTGTCGTAGATTCTCTACAAATACTTTTATCGCGTCTTGATCGGCACTTTCTTTGGATAGTTTTTTGAACTCTGATTCAATCGAAGGTGCCAACAATCTTTTATAGGCGTCTTCTATGGCCTCGTGGACTATATCTGCAGCAGCATTGTGCTGACGTATATAAAAGCGAACCAGTCGGTCCATCACCCAATCTTTATCCGCCGTTATCTTTACCCTCAACAATCCCTCTTCTTCTCCTCTACGCATAGCCAGCAATCGATGAGAGGGACATTTCTTCAAGCGCTCCTGAAAAGAGAAGTAATCCCGATACTTCATGGCTTCAGCTTCTTTAGATCGTACCACCTTAGATGATATCACGGCAGTTTTTTCAAATGAAGACCGGACCAAGGATCGAGTTTTATCATTCTCACTAATCCATTCTGCTATGATGTCCTGTGCGCCGCTTATCGCTTGTTCTACCGTTTTGACCTCCCTGGATAGATATCTCTTGGCGATCTGTCTTATGTCACCACTTCTCTGTGCCATGATCTGCTTAGCCAATGATTCGAGACCTTTTTGTCTTGCCTTTTCGGCTCGTGTTAACTTCTTCTGCTTATAGGGTAAGTACAAGTCTTCTAAAGTATTAGTATCCCAACATTGCTGAATTTTACTTCTGAGCTCTACAGTAAGCTTACCTTGCTCCTCTATTGCTGTCAGGATACTCGTTTTACGATCGATTAATTTTTGTATTCGATCTTTCTCCCCTTTTATATCCGCCACTGCCACCTCATCCAGCGAACCCGTCATCTCCTTGCGATACCTCGCTATAAAAGGCACAGAACAAGATTCCTCCAATAAGCGAACTACTGCTTGAACAGATCGAGTCGGATATCCACAACGATCACTGATGAGTTGAGTCAGTTTATGCTCCATGATAAAAAATGATTAATAAAATGTCAGGTAATTACTAAAAATAAGTCCAGTCGTAAAATGCAAAGCAAAATTAATTATAAGTTTGCGGCCGCAAATATGGACTGTTTTTCGTATATGCTATATAATTTGAAGTCAAAGTCATGAATAAGGCGTTTTGTTACGTATTAATACTACTCATATCGTGGTGTATCACCTCATGCTCCGAGGACGCTTGTGATGGCGGTCGTCAGGATATACAGTGCTTTGAGGATTTGGGATGTATCAATGCAGCGCTATCTGTTAGTCTCGAAAGTACTAAAGAGTTTGAATTAATAAGAGATCAAGAAACTTTTGCCACCATCGTAACTTCTCCATGCGACATAGATATAGACTGGCTCAATTATGATCTTATCATAGGTAATGAACCTCTGCCTAATGGTTTGGCCAAAATTGATAAATCCATACTCATGGATTGCATCAATAATCAACTTAACTTAGATATATTCATCACACTTAATGAGACTGCTATAGCCCCTATCGTCACTTGGCAAGCTCTTATCCCTAAATTGAGAGATAACGAAACCCTCTTCGTCACAGTAAAAGTCGTCAATCTCTAAAACTGACGCTCTAAGCCATTTACTCAGGTATATATATCCAATCATTCTAAGTTCCCCTATCTGCTTCCCATGCGAGCGTTTAAAATACCTTACTTTAGTCCAACAAGTAAGGCGACATTAATGAGAGCACATATTATATCACATCAATAAAGTGATCAAAAACATGGGTTTTGATCAGGTATAACCGAGTTCGTGGCAATGAGAAAAAATAAAAAATGAACCTACTAAAAATCATAATAATTCTCTTTAACTGTTTTTTGCTCTGTCGATGTACAAACGAATGTTTATTAGTAGAAACAAGACCAATTAAAAATGGAGGTAAAACAGAGGTATTCAATTGTTTAGAAAAAGGAGAAAAAATCGTAAAAGAGTATCGATATTGGGACGGTGATACTTTACAGAGTTTGATAACTTGGAAAGAAGGTGACAGTATAAAAAATGCAGAATCGTTTTTTAAGAACGGAAAATTAGAAGCAAAATGGAAAATTGTTAATGGACAAGAAGAAGGGCAAATAAGTTGTTGGCATTCAAACGGATTATTGAAAAGAGTGACAACAGTAAATAATGGAGAATACAACGGTAAATTTGTAGAATACCATGAAAATGGTGATACTCTTTTTATAGGAAATTTTAAAAACGGAAAAAAAGAAGGGCTACACGAAACGTACCATAAAGACGGAACTTACACTAAATTCAATTATTTCAGAGATTCGTTAGACGGCGAATTTGTTGATAAATTTTGGGATGACGAAAAAGAAGATTTTGTTATAATTTATGGAGAATACCAAAACGGAGAAAAGTCAGGAAATTGGATTTGGAAAGATGAGGGTGATAATATCATAAGAGATGAAAACTATATTAGTGGAGAATTGAATGGCATAGTGAAAATATTCCATAAAAATGGAAAACAGAAAATCGAAGCGAATTACATTAAAGATGATGTTACTGGTGATTACAAATATTGGAATGAAAAGGGCGAATTAAAAGAACACAAAGTTTACAAAGAAAACGAAGTAGTGAAAGTCATAAAAGAACACAGCCACGAACAAAGTGCAAAACGGCAATAGGGGCTATGCGCCCCTACTGCGTTTGCACAGACCGTTACAGGTCATAAGAAAAAAACAAAGTGAATAAAGAGAAGTATCATCCAGAGAAATATTGGTCAGAAGTAGGTCAAAGAATTGAAGAAAGAGAAAATGGAAAAAATATCATTGCAGGCGATGATGAACCCTACTATCGATACAAAAGGAAAGAATTCTTAAAACTACTAAACGAATATGGTTTTGAAAATAAATCAGTATTAGAAATCGGGCACGGCCCAGGTGGCAATCTAATCGAAATCTACAAGCATAAGCCCAAAAGATTATGTGGTGTAGATATATCAGAGCAAATGGTGAAACTCGCCAAAAACAAAATTCCGGCTGGAATAGAAGTGCAAAAGATAAATGGTACAGAATTGCCATTTGAAGATGAAGAGTTTGAAATTGTATTTACTGCAACTGTTCTACAGCATAATACAGATGAAATAATGCTCAAGAAAATAATGAAAGAACTTTCTCGAGTCTCAAAGGATAATGTACTTCTCTTTGAAAGAATAGAAAGTTCCATAAAGGGCGATGACTTATGTTTAGGAAGGCCCGTTGAATATTATGCTACAATTATGGCTGATTTTGGATTCAAACTGAAGTCAACAAAATTTATCAATATTCGGGCAAGTTATTTTGTAAGTGGTGCAATAAGAATAGGACTAAATTCAAAGAATAGAAAAGAAGGAGAACCGCTGAATAGGACATCTGAAATATTGCAAAAAATATCCCTTCCATTAACTGGAATTGCGGACAAACTATTTAAATCAAATAAAGACATAGGTAGATTGGAATTCGAGCGAATTTAGTAAAGTAAAGATGGAATACGACCTGTAACAATAGATAAGATCGCATATCTGCTGCGTACCTTGCAGAGACGATCGTTATAATCATCCGTTATCATCAGGATTAAATAAATAAAAGGAGAAACAATACACAACTTAGTCATTTCTTGAAACCAATACAAAAGATCATGCTCCTATTCTAAAAGTTTTCATGTGTAAAATGCTCTCACCCCATATCCTATGGACACGACGATATAATTCCACTTGATCCACCAGGGGCTACTAAAAAATCAAATAATAAAAATCAAAGGCCGAGACCTTTAATGTCAAGAATTAATAGATTTAAATAATTAATTGTGTGCTTCTTATATATTGATATTTTTATCTATATATAAAGAACTACCATATCCCCGAGACCTATTTTTTCAATTATTTTAATTTTTTTCAAAATTTTGTGGTCACCTTTTTACCCTTAAGAGTATACACCTATATATAAATCTATTTACTACTAAAAAATAAGAATATGGTGTGTATCAAAAATTTCGTCGAATTAAAAGCAGCCTGGCTGTAGTACTATTCATGATCATCATTGTCGCATACAATGACCACACTTTGAAATTTGGTTTATTGCCAGGACTTTTTCAAAATTATAGGTCAATCGCTTACGACATTACAAATCATAGATAGTACAGAGTAGAGCAAGCATCAACCACACAAAAGATCGACTCCTGTCGGTGATTCTTAATTATTAAACCAAAAAGTGATGAGAAATTTTAAATCCTATAACTATTCGTCAATTCAAAATAGTCCTTACAAACTTCATACAACGGTTTCGGAGCGAGAAGGTGAAATATTGAACCTTCTCGCTGAAGGACAAACAGTGAAAGAAATAGCGAGTGAATTATACCTTTCTCCACACACTATTGAATCACACAAAAAAAATCTAATAAGAAAATTTGACGCCAAAAACACTGTACATCTTGTGGTCAAATTCATCACGAATTACAAAGAGTCAAGACCTGCATTAGCCATGAGCGTTTAATTACTTTTTTTTAGGGGTGATGACACTCCATCAATCAAATCGTATTAATACCATTAATACATAACAAGCAATCGGAAGAGATCCCTTATTCTTCTGGTTGCTTTTTTAGTCCTTATACAATTCTTTTCTCAATTAAGATTTATTAATAAAATTTGGTGTTTCTATAAAATGAAAGAATCATAGTATATTCATGCCCGAACTATGAAAATCTAACAAAACCATTCTAATAGCACAATGAAGTCAATACATGAAAACTTAAAGTCCAATGTTGAATTCTTTTATAAATGGGAGAAAGAAACACCTGACAACATATTCTTAAGACAACCCGAGGGAGACCAATGGAGGACTTGGACCTACAAAGAGGCGGGCCAAGAAGCCAGAAAAATAGCCACTGGCCTCAAGAAAATGGGTCTTGGAGAAAAAAGTCATATCGCCATAATCAGTAAAAACTGTGCTCACTGGATCATCGCTGATATCGCTATCATGTTGATCGGTGGTGTATCAGTGCCGCTATACGCCAGTTTGGATGCAGACCAATTAAAAGAGGTACTTACCAAGAGTGATAGTGTAGCGATATTCGTCGGAAAGCTCGACGAATGGAAGAATAAACGAGCAGGATTGCCAGAAGGGATAAAGACTATAAAATTCCCTCACTACAAAGATAATGCAGAGATCACCGATGGCGCGTCATGGGAAGATCTATTAGCAGATAATGATCCTTTGACGGAAAATTTTATCCCCGAGATAGACGATCTGTGGACGATACTTTTCACCTCGGGCACTACAGGTACACCAAAAGGGGTGATGCATACGCATCGCAATAGTGCACTGATCGCTAATAATGAAATGATGCACGGCACTTTTGGTTATGGGGATCATCAGGAGGTACGCTACTTCTCTTTCTTACCACTCAATCATATAGCCGAACGAGCCGCTGTTGAAGCTGGAGCATTTATGTCTGGTGCCTCAATCTCATTTGCTGAGAGCTTAGATACTTTCGCAAAGAATTTGCAGGATACCAAACCTACTTTCTTTTTTGCAGTACCGAGGATCTGGACTAAATTTCAGTTAGGGGTGCTTTCTAAGATGCCGCAGAAAAAGATGGATCGACTGTTTTCTATACCATTAGTCGGTGGAATGGTGAAGAAAAAGATAAGGGCAGGTTTGGGGCTGGATAAGTGTACCACATTCTTGACAGGAGCCTCCATAACTCCTGAATCACTAAAACAATGGTACAGAAAATTAGGCATTAACTTAAGAGAAGTATATGGAATGACCGAAAATGGCGGTGGATTTTGCAGCATGCCAAAAAATCAACATAAGCCTGACACTGTAGGGAAACCTCTCCCCAACTCAGAAGGAAAAATTGATCCAGATACTGGAGAAATATTGATGAAAATGCCTTGGCTCATGACTGGATACTACAAAGATCCAGACTTGACGGCTAAAACCATAGTCGATGGATGGCTACATACAGGAGATAAAGGCAAAATGGATAGCGAGGGCTTCATCAGCGTAATCGGTCGTGTGAAGGATGCGTTTAAAACAGCTAAAGGAAAATTCATCGTGCCTACGACCATAGAAGATAAGTTCAGCGGTAACGACGATATAGAGCAAATATGTGTGGCAGGATTAGGATGTCCGCAACCAGTGGCCCTTATGTGCCTTAGTGAAATAGGCAAATCTAAACCTCAATCCGAGATGACCTCTTCTCTCGAAAGAGAATTAGATAGAATCAATAAAGAACTCCATGGCCACGAAAGGATATCTACTATTGTCGTGGCTAAAGAACAATGGTCAGATCAAAATAAATTGCTCACCCCTACCCTGAAGATACGGAGAGGGGCTATCAATGATAAGTACGGTCAGAACCTCATGACTTGGCATGAGCAGGCAGATAAAATAGTTTGGGAGTAATACTTCCTTATTATTAGTTTGATTAAGCGCCTGATTGATTTCAATCGGCGCTTTTTTTTATTTAAATCACAAATGACGCTTAGACAACTATACTCCTCATTTTTGCTCAATACATGTTAGGAGATCCGATCATCGCCTGATACAATATTGTTACAAATACTGTCGCTTCAAAATTTAAGTATTAAGAGCAATATTGAATTCAGCCAATTATTGGTCATTTCTATTGATTGTCCTGATATATATTTGAACTAATACAAAAGATAAGATGAGAGAAGCAGTAATAGTGTCCACCGCTCGGACCCCAATTGGCAGAGCCTATAAAGGTGCATTCAATGATACATATGCCCCTACACTGGCTGGCAAAGTTGTAAAAGCCGCCATAGAAAAAATAAAAATCGATCCCGCTGAAGTAGAAGATTGTATCATGGGATGTGCCATGCAACAAGGTACTCAGAGTCCCAATATTGGAAGATTAGCTGCATTAGCAGGTGGCCTCCCTGTGTCTGTGCCCGGCATGAGTATAGATCGACAATGTTCTTCAGGGCTTATGGCGGTAGCCACTGGAGCTAAACAGATCGTGATGGATCATCAAGATGTGGTTATAGGTGGAGGAATCGAGTCAATCAGTTTGGTGCAAAACCAAAATATGAACACACATAAGATGTTTGACAAGAACCTTATAGCGCAGCATAAAGATATCTATATGCCCATGCTACAGACGGCAGAGATCGTAGCCAAAAGGTATAACATAAGTAGAGCAGCCCAAGATGAGTATGGTTTTCAAAGTCAGATGCGCACCGCAGCTGCACAAGCCGCAGGTAAATTTGATGAAGAAATCATCCCAATAACCACCACTAAGCTAATCAAGGATAAAGTAAGTGGAGAAATCTCAAGAGAAGAAGTCACACTCTCTAAAGATGAAGGAAATCGTCCAAGTACCACCATAGAAGGATTAAATGGGTTGAGATTAGTAAATGAAGGTGGCACAATCACCGCTGGTAATGCAAGTCAACTTTCTGATGGAGCGTCTATCAATGTGCTTATGGAGGCTAAACTCGCTGAGCAGAGGGGCTTAGAACCTCTTGGTGCCTATAGAGGCATGGCCGTAGCAGGTTGTGAACCAGATGAAATGGGAATCGGTCCTGTTTACGCTATTCCTAAGTTACTGAAGAAATTTGGGTTGAAAATGGATGATATCGGATTATGGGAGTTAAATGAGGCATTTGCAGTACAAGTAATTTACTGTAGAGATAAATTAGGAATACCTAATGAGTTATTGAATGTCAATGGTGGAGCTATATCTATAGGCCACCCATATGGTATGACTGGTGCTCGTATGGTAGGCCACTCCTTAATTGAAGGAAAAAGAAGAGGAGCTAAATATGCCGTAGTGACCATGTGTGTAGGAGGAGGAATTGGAGCTGCGGGATTGTTCGAAATTTATTAAAACACAAAAACACCACATACTATGTACGCTGATTTACATATCAAAAGAGATGTCTACGATACAGAGGAACACCAAATGTTGAGAGAAACGGTTCGAGATTATGTGAACCAACATGTGTTACCTTATCGTGAAGAGTGGGAAGAGCAGTCCTGCTGCAGCCGAGAGGCTTGGCTCAAAGCAGGCGAATTAGGTCTACTCAATATAAGCAGCTCTGAAAAATATGGAGGTGGAGGATTGGATTTTTCCTTCAGTGCCCTCTTGATAGAAGAAATGTCTAAAATGGGTCCAGATTCGCCTGGTATATCTATGCATTCGGATATCGTCGCACCCTACATAGAGCAATACGGTACAGAAGAGCAGAAAATGCATTATCTACCTAAAATGGCATCAGGTGAGCTAATCGGGTCTCTCGGTATGACTGAGCCCAGTACAGGCAGTGATCTCCAAGCTATCAAAACAAATGCAGTTGATAAAGGCGACTACTGGTTGCTCAATGGCTCCAAAACTTTTATTACTATTGGATACTCTTCCGATTTTACATTAGTAGCTTGCAAAACACGTCCTGGCACAGAAAAAGAAGGGGTCAGCTTACTATTAGTTGATGCGAGCCTTGATGGATTCACAAAAGGAAAACCATTTAAAAAATTAGGACTTAAGACCAGTGATACCTGCGAGTTATTTTTTGAAGACGTGAAAGTACCAAAGAACAGATTGTTAGGTCAAGAGGGCATGGGTTTTATCATGATGATGACCGAACTCCCAAGAGAAAGACTGACAATAGCGCTTCAAGCAATAGGATCTGCTGAAGGAGCGATAGAGGAGGTGATAAAATATACTTCTCAAAGGACAGCCTTCAAGCAGCCAATAGCAGGTTTTCAGAATACGCAATTTAAGGTAACAGAGGCGGCTATGAAGCTACAATTGAACCAATGCTTTGTAGATAAATGCACACAACTACTGCAAGAACATAAATTAACCGCTGAGCAAGCATCTATAGCCAAATGTACTTCTACGGACATGCAGTTTGAAGTATTAGATCAATGCTTGCAGCTACATGGAGGATATGGATTCATGTGGGAATATCAGATCTGTAGAATGTTCGCCGATAGCCGTGTATCGAGAATATATGGTGGCACTAATGAAATCATGAAAGTGATGGTGTCCAGGAAATTATTCAATGACTACTATGCTGAGCTAAAAGCAAAAAGAAAGGCTCGAAAAATGGCTATGAGCAACTAACAAAATGGTTTATAAAGGAGAAGAAATTTTTGGATTACTGAAAAAAAGTGATCCTTCTGGAATGGGTCAATTTCCTCCCAATGTGGCTCAACTATTAGAGATCGAGTTCATATCTTATGATGATGAACTGCTCACCATTGATGCGAGGATGCCTATAAAGCCAGAATTCAACAATCCATTTCATATCACATTTGGTGGGACCTATGGCATGTATTTCGATATGGCCTTTGGACCATTCAGTGGATTGATCACTAATGCCGCAACGACCAGCTTAGACTTGAACATTACCTATATCAAACCCTTAATGGTAAAGGACGAGCACGTGTATATACATGCGATAGTGGTTAGCCAATCTAAGCAGTACTTAAACCTACGAGGAGAAGCAAAAAAAGTTGACGGCACATTAGTGGCAACCGCAACAAGCCGAATGAAAATTATCGACCCTACACGTCTCTTTAAAAAAATGGTATAATGTCAAGGATCACCAAATATCGTACTTGTAATTTATGCGAAGCAATATGTGGCTTAGAGATAGAAGTTGAAAATAATCAAGTCGTTAGTATAAGAGGTGATAAACATGACCCCTTCAGCCAAGGACACATATGTCCTAAAGCCGTCGCACTAAAAGATATCCACGAAGATCCCGACAGGTTGAAAAAACCCATCAAAAAAATAAACGGTGAGTGGCAAGAAATAGGATGGCAAGAAGCTATAGATGAAGTCGCGCAGCGCTTATGTGCCATACAGTCTCAGTACGGCGATAATGCCGTAGGCATCTACCAAGGCAACCCAAGTGTACATAATATGGGCACCTCTTTCTTTAGTCCTAACTTCGTACGGTCTCTCAAAACACTTAATCGTTTCTCTGCTACTTCCGTGGATCAGTTGGGACATCACTTAGCTGGAGATCAAATGTTTGGCCATATCAATATGATCCCAGTACCTGACATAGATCACACCGATTTTTGGATTATAATGGGAGGCAATCCCATAGTCTCGAATGGTAGTCTGATGACTGCCCCCAATGTCGGTAAGCGCCTAAAAGCGATACAAGAAAGAGGTGGTAAGGTGATCACAATTGATCCGCGCCATACAGAGACTTCTGAAAAAGCTGATCAGCATATATTTATTCGTCCAGGTACAGATATATATCTACTCCTCGCATCAATCAACTATATCCTACAAAATAATAAGCAAAAGCTCAACCACTTAGAAGACTGTGTAGATGCCACACAAATTGCAGCTATACAAAACCTTGTTAGTCCTTATTCCATCCCGATGGCCAGCAATGCCACTGGTATTGATGCAGATGTGATCACCACATTAATCAATGAATACTCAGACGCAACAAGGGCAGTATGGTATGGCAGATTAGGGGTGTCAGCAAATGTTTATGGAGGGTTATGTCATTGGGCTATCAATGTGTTGAATATATTAACTGGACATTTTGACACTCCAGGTGGATCTATGTTTACCTCACCAGCTCTCAATCTGGCCAATCAAAAAAGTCGATCTAAAAAATTTAATAGATGGCAAAGTAGAGTGGATGGTTTACCTGAGACAGGAGGAGAATTCCCTTCGGCTTGTATGGCAGAAGAAATATTGGTCGAAGGAGAAGGTCAGATTAGAGGTTTCATTACTTCTTGTGGCAACCCAGTCCTCTCGGTACCGAATGGCAATCGATTGGATCAAGCCTTAGAATCATTAGATTTTATGGTTTCAATAGATATATACCTCAATGAGACTACTCGACATGCCGATATTATACTACCGCCTGCGACAGGATTGGAGACTCCACACTACCCGAGCGGCTTTCATAATTTAGCAATAAGAAATACAGCTAACTACTCGGCACCCGTCTTACGCAAAGAAGAAGGCACCCTATACGATTATGAGATTTTCATCGGATTGCAAAAAGCAATAGAGAAAATCAAATTAAGCGAGGAAGAACAAAAGAAAAATGAGTCTTACTTTCAATTGACTCCTGAGCTAATGTTATCAATGGGCTTAATGAGCGGCGATAGTGGTGTAACATTGGAACAACTAATACAAAACCCGCATGGCATAGATCTTGGTCCTTTACAATCTCAGCTACCCAAAAAGCTATTGACAGAGAACCAAAAAATTAATTTACTACCTGAAATTTATATTAAGCAGATCAAAACTGCATCGTCAAGAATTTATGATCAATCCGATCAACTGTTATTAGTTGGAAGAAGGCATCTGAGGAGCAATAATAGTTGGCTTCACAATAGCTATAGAATGGTCAAAGGACGAGAACGATGTACTTTATTAATTCATCCTATTGATGCTCAAAAAAGAGGAATTAATGATGGTCAGAAAATCTCAGTGTGTTCTGATGTAGGAGAGGTAAATATTACCGCCGAGATAACAGATGAAATGATGCAAGGGACCGTAAGCATACCTCATGGTTGGGGACATAATCGGAATGGCATAAAACTGAAAGTAGCAGAAGACAATGCAGGTGTAAGCATGAATGACCTCATAGACAACAAGTTAATCGATGAACTCACTGGTGTATCTATTATCAGCGGAGTACCTGTAGACGTCAAGGTCTAAAATAAGACAGACCCCACCAAAGCGGAGCCTGTCTTGTCTACTAATCAATATATCCCTAATAATCTGGCTCTTTTTAGTATCTCATCAACAAAAACTTCATGGCAAAAGAAGGTTCTGGATGATTAGACCTTCTGCTGCGATTTTCATTTTTGGTCAAATCCATTTTTTCGTTCATCTTTCGTATTTCCTCTTGCCATTCATTCAATAATGATAGATTATCCCTTTCGATCTTGGATATAGCTTCTTGATGATTCTGTACGATTGACAATAATCCTTTTTTCAATTGACTTTTACTTAGTGGCGCATCTTCCTTTCTGCCGATCCTATTAGCCTTATTTTTCTCCTTATCACCCCTATTTTGATGGACTTTTGCGATAACATCTCTTTCTTGTTCGCTTAATTCTTCGTCAAATTCTCGCCTTATTGGCCCCATGATAGGGAGTATATTATCATTAAAATATTCCTCTTTTTTCTGTTTAATTAAGGTTCTACTTTTCTTGCGCTCGTCTTTCTTAGCCTTAACAAATTGTATTTCTTCAGCTCTCAGTCTTTCTAAAGTGTCATTTTGTTCTTCTGATAATATCTCGGCTATCTTCTTTTCATACAATTCTCGATTTTCCTTCATAATCTTTTTATGGGTTGATCGGTTGTTGGTTTCAGCTTCTGACTTTAAGCTTTTACGATGCTGACTGGCCTCGCTCTCAACGTCCCACAATTTTACTTTTTGAGCATCTGTAAGACCCAATTGGCTACTATAAGTCAGGATGGAACCGGATCTTTTCATTCTTCGATCGTGTGTACCACTTTGAGCATGTGCTGTAATACTGAGGAGCGTTATTAATCCACCGATCATTAGTATGTCTCTCATTATTCTAAGTATTAATTATTTGGTATTTTGATGTAATCAAAATGGTTTAGTTTAATCCAGACTTCTTAAAGATTTCTTAATAGTAAATAGATGATCAAAAAACTGTTTTTGGGGATTTTGGGCTTTATCGCTATAGCTGCTTTGACTTTTCATCTCTATTTTCAATATTCTTATTGTGGGGTGGCCCCATACAACTGCCCAACTTACCCTTCTGAGATAGCACATCCATATCAAAAAATTATGACAGGCTATGGACCAGAGGATTTTGCGTTAGATACATCAAGCGGATATAAGCGCCTCATCATTTCTTGCAGCCCAAGACGAGGAGAACAAGAAAATGGCAGTTTTTATAGCCTAAAAATAGGCTCCTCCCGATCACAAAAATTTACGGTTATACCATCCAATCTCGAATTTCATCCTCATGGGATTTATATATCTCATATAGATGAGACTTATTGGCTTTATGCCATAAGTCATGATAAGGTGGATGAGCAAAACGTGGATCGCATAATTAGGTTTGCCATTAGCGGTGATACTTTATTTTTTGATAAAAATTTTGAACTCAAAGATCCCCTTCTGAAGATTCCTAATGATTTGCATGTAATGAATGATGGCACCATCTATGCCACTAACTATTTAAAATCACAATCATTTACTTCTTCGTTATTAACTGCTTGGGGCAAGAAGACAGGAGATATTGTTTATTATAATGGAAAAGATTGGAAAATAGTCGTCGATGACCTTTGCTATCCTAACGGAATTTGGATCAGTGATATATCGGATCAACTCATTGTAGCCAATGGCGCTTGTCAAGAAATCCTCAAATATTCTCTCATCAATGGAGCAGTTGATTTATCCAGCCCTATATCTACAAGACATAATGATACCAAAATACCAATGGGAGATAATCTAATTGTAGATGATAAAGGAAGAATATGGACAGCCAACCATCCTTGCACATTAGAATTTCTTTCTCATGTTGAGAGTCCAGACAACCACTCCCCTATTGAGATCAGGTATATTGATACAACTACCATGAGATCACGAACCGTTCTCTCACATGATGGTTCGATTATTAGTGCTGCGTCCACAGCTCTTTTTATAGATGGTCATTTATTCATTTCCCAAGTTTTCGATCCTTATATCTTGGATATTAAAATGCAACTATAGCTGTATGAAAAGAATCATCCTCTATATCATTGCAACGATACTACTGATACTATTAATAGCTGTGCTCTATTTCAATTCGGGATCTTCACATCCTGACAACACTGTTTGGAGTCATCATATTGGCCGAGATACTACAGTAGGTATCCTACCAGATCAGTATGCCAATTACTTTTCATATACTTCTGTAAGAACTTCAAAAAACATAGGATATCGGATCAAAGGACTTTATCCAGATACAAGGTATTTCAGTATTAATGTGTATAGTTTAGGAGACAACACCACCCAAGGCTCTATCATCGATTATCAGATCGAATCTGATTCGGGTCTCCCAAATCCCTTTAATGTCAATAAGGACTCTGTTGATACTGGTACAAAATACACTATCAACTTAATACCCGACCTATATGATAATAAGCAATTGAGAAATGTATTATCATTTCGATCAGATTCTCGATTAATCTCAATAGTCATAAGGCTTTACGACTACAATATCGATGATTTAGGTGGTGTAGATTTACCAACTGTAGAAGCATTTTCGATTGATACAGAACTTAGTGATCCTTTGGTTACCAGGAGATTGCCTAGGGCTATTAGTCTTAAGACTATTGTACGTAATATTAGTCTCCCAGGCATGGTAAAAAGGTTGGGACAAGTATTCGAAACGGAAAAAATAGCAGCATTGGATCAGAGTCTAGCTAACCAATCAGGCAATAAAATACCCTTTCATAGTATCAACACGGATGGATATATCGCTAATAATGACAATCGCTATTTATTAGCTGGTATCACTCAGCAGGATGAAGAAGTCTA
Organism: Saprospiraceae bacterium; assembly: GCA_020629515.1. Lineage (GTDB taxonomy): Bacteria > Bacteroidota > Bacteroidia > Chitinophagales > Saprospiraceae > GYS-P2D. The sequence continues at coordinate 34,453 of JAHDDE010000033.1, forward strand.
CTTATTCAAGTTTAAATCACCGAGTTACACTACAGGTCCTAATGATATTCATACTTCTCAGGTTAGGTATTGGTCATTTAATCTGGGTAATGCTGACACTTATAACTTCAATGGACTAAAGGATGAAGACGCCATAATTGACCGTAATGGGTATGTGACTATTGTATTAGCTAAAAGCAATAATGAGGTCATAAAAAAATGTGCAGAGATGGGTTTTAATTATATGGAATGGAATATGCCATGGAAAAAGGGATTAATTCTGTTCAGACACATGCTTGCTCAACCTGATTGGGATGTCCAAATTGAAAATGTCCCACCGTTAGATACTCGTTATTCAAATTTTGAAGACTTAGAGGCTCAAAATTATATGGGTGATTACGCTCCTATAGGACAAAGATTACCTTTGAGCGATTTCTTAAAAAATACACCTTTAACATATTAGAGAAAACTCCATATGTTAAAGATCACTGTTTTCCACATTAACGCTCCCATTGAATTCACATATATTTTTTAATTATGTAACCAAAGCATTGCTCAACCAAGTGTGAATGAATAGGGTGGAATAATAAAAGGTGTACAGTTTAAATCTAAGGGTAAAATAGTTACAGTATCCCATATTCGCTCTGTTCATAACACTTTCAAGTTACACTTGACACTAAAGAATAATAAATTAGAAAAAGGCGTAAGAAGTTAATTAAGGCACATGGGTAAGATAGGAAATCGCAAACTAAAGATACTCAATCGACTGAAGGAAAAATTGGATTTAAAAGAAGAGTATCTCGAAAGGATTATAGCTAATGGTGGACCCAATTTATATGGAGATATCTGGCATGAATTAGAAGCGAGAAGTGCGCGAATCGAAAGTAACGATTATGACAAAGTCCTTTTGACAGAGTTTATTGCATCACAGAAAGAGTATGCCGAGATCTAATAAATTATATGACGTCTTTGCCTCAGACGATGCGATTAGAGAATTACAATCAATGGTAGATTCTTATTTTTTTGAATCCAAGAACAAGGTCAAGAACTTCTTGAATGAACTTACGATCTATAAGTCTATTCTAGAACATGAGCCAGAGGCCTTTAAGTCTTCATTTAAAGGAAATCGAGTTATTAAAATGGTCAATTTTCCAATTCACCTTATATATGTTGTAGAAGATTGGAAAAAGAGAATCATAATACACAGTTGTGTAAGACACACCAAAGAGGGTTGATGCAGTGATATGAGCTTTTTTTAAGCTCAGCATCTGGTGGCGGGTGTCGTTATCCGCCACCTTTCTTCTCATTATTCGGGTATAATTAAAAATGAACCGTACATTTAGATAAACTAACTATCTAATGATCCCTAAGCATAAAGCATACTGGAATAAAAATTTGCAGTATTTAGCCATCCTTCTTTCTGTCTGGTTTTTTGTTTCATTCGTATTAGGAATTCTACTCGCCGCTCCTCTCAATACAATTAAAATTGGAGGCTTCCCTTTAGGATTTTGGTTTGCTCATCAAGGATCAATTTATGTTTTCGTCATTTTGATTTTTATCTATATGAGATGGATGAATAGATTAGACGAGGAGTACGAGGTTGACGAGAAATAATAACTATAATAATTCAAATTGACATGGGAGTACAGACTTGGACATTCATTATAGTAGGAATCACTTTTGCTCTTTACATAGCCATTGCTATATGGTCAAGGGCGGGATCCACAAAAGAGTTTTATGTAGCAGGAGGAGGTGTAAATCCCATCATAAATGGCATGGCTACTGCGGCAGACTGGATGTCTGCGGCATCATTCATATCTATGGCGGGCATTATTTCATTTATGGGTTATGACGGCGCAGTATACCTCATGGGTTGGACTGGAGGATATGTATTATTAGCGCTGTTATTAGCTCCTTATCTTCGCAAATTTGGGAAATTCACTGTACCTGACTTTATAGGAGATAGGTACTATTCTGATACCGCACGCACGGTAGCAGTTATCTGCGCGCTTATGGTCTCCTTCACTTATGTCGCAGGGCAAATGAGAGGTGTAGGTGTAGTCTTTTCCAGATTTCTTGAAGTGCCCATCAATCAAGGTGTCCTCATTGGTATGGCAATTGTGTTTTTTTATGCTGTTTTGGGAGGCATGAAAGGTATCACCTATACACAGGTTGCACAATATTGTGTACTCATTTTTGCTTTTATGGTACCGGCTATTTTTATTTCCATTCAGATGGTTAATAATCCGATACCTCAACTGGGCTTTGGTAGTTCTGGCGAGGATGGTGTATACCTTTTAGAGAAGCTTAACCACTTACATGTAGAGTTAGGATTTAATGAGTATACCAACGGCAATAAATCCATGATAGACATTATCGCTATCACAGCTGCTTTGATGTGTGGCACAGCCGGTCTTCCTCATGTTATAGTAAGGTTCTTCACCGTACCTAAAGTTAGAGATGCCAGAAAATCTGCTGGATATGCCTTGCTCTTTATAGCTATTTTATATACTACGGCTCCTGCCATTGCAGTATTCGCGAGAACTAATCTGATTACCACAGTGAGCGAAAAACCATATGCAGAATTACCGGAATGGTTTAGCAATTGGGAGAAGACTGGACTTCTCCAATACAATGACAAAAATGGAGACGGACTCATACAATACTATAATGACACAAATCCAGCATACGCTACAACAGCCCAATCTAAAGGTTGGAATGGTAATGAACTTGTGATAGATAGAGATATCATGGTACTAGCTAATCCCGAGATAGCTCAATTACCCAATTGGGTGATCGCATTAGTGGCAGCAGGAGGTTTGGCCGCTGCACTTTCTACAGCTGCGGGATTGTTACTGGTTATTTCCACCTCAATTTCTCATGATTTGCTAAAAAAACAATTGATGCCTGATATGACCGATAAGCAAGAGTTATTTTGGGCAAGGATAGCTGCCGCTGTGGGTGTAGGCATAGCAGGCTACTTTGGCATTAATCCTCCAGGCTTTGTGGCAGCGGTTGTCGCATTGGCCTTTGGCTTAGCTGCTTCCTCATTTTTTCCAGCGATCATACTGGGCATTTTTGATAAAAAAATGAATATGAGAGGGGCAATTTCAGGGATGGTTGTAGGGATACTTCTGATGACATTTTACATGATCAAGTTCAAGTTTGGCCTTTTCGATGGTGGCAAATCTGCAGTAGCTGGTTTACAAGATCAATGGTGGCTGGGGATTTCTCCAGAAGGATTTGGCACGGTGGCTATGATGGTCAACTTTATTATTTCCATGATTGTATCACGATTCACTCAAGATCCTCCTGATGAAATACAAGAGTTAGTAGAAGATATAAGAATACCTCGAGGTTCTGGTGGAGCAGTAGCACATTAATATTTAGATGACTGAGGATGTAAATAAGTCCGCCGCTCGATTACTCATGATCACTGCGCCGATAGCCTTTTTGATAAGGATTCAAGTAATCGAAACGTATTTAGGCTGAGGAATCATCTTTTGGCTCCCTTACTTCTATTGATAATTAGCAAGCGCCTTACGATGTTTTGCCATTATCCTTCGACTCAGACGATCAGGTGAGATTACTCTTACACCCTCCCCAAATCCCAACAATAGGCGCTCCAATTCATAATTATGATGAACCCTTATAGAAAAGGTCATGCTATGGTCGTCATGTTCTTCCAATACTTTTTGAGAATGATGGATGGGCTTGGTGAATATGTAAGGAGCGTTGTGACGGTCTGCCCAAAAGGATATATTCAGTAAACTACTGTCATTGAGCACAGTCACTCCGATTGTATTCTTATAGTAATCCTTTGCATCAAAATCCTGATCAATATAGGGAGTATGTAAATCTATATCGACAGCTTCAATTCTGTCCAATGCCAGTGTCAATAGCTTATCACCTTTTTCTTTACGTCCTACGACAAACCATCTGTTGTTAAATTCTCTCAATATAAAGGCATGAAACTTAATATTATTTGCAGATCTTGATTTAAAAGATTTGTAGGTGATTATAAGAACTATTTTTTTGAGTATAGACTGATAGATCGTTTCTAAATACCGCAACCCTTTTAGTTGATCATTTCGATCCATATAGATTATGCTTTGCTGTTGATCGGTGCTCCTAAAGACTCGATCTTCGAGTTTTTGTATAACCCCATTCAATTCGTCAAACAATGAAAAATCCTTAAAATGAGAAAGAACCATCATCGATTCTCTCAATACCTCCAGATCAAGTTGAGATACTGGCAGGTTAGTAATGGAGTATGTAGGATCTGAATAGGTATAAAACTTTCTTTCATAGCACACTATAGGAGCGGAGTAGCCTAACTTATCCGATCGCATCATCTGTAGATCTAATTGAATCGTCCGCTTACTTACCATACTATCTTTTCCCTCATATTCATACAAGGCGTCAGAACAAGAATCGATCAAATCATTTAAGTTCCATTTTCTGGATCTATTGCGTAAACATGTATCAATCGTCTTATATCTGATTAGTGCATTTTTATTAGTAGCCATAAATAAAATTTATATACGCAAATAGATTGCGTAGTTGGTTGACAATTTTACATTATAATTATGATAAGATGTCAAAAATCACAGGTAAAACTTTAATTCAATTGGGCTATAAACAAGGAAGATGGTTCAAATCTGCATTGAAATATGCGAACGACAATAGATTAGAAGGACAAACACTCCTTAACTATCTCGATGAGTGCCAACCTGACTTGAGAGAATTACATGAAAGCCCTATCCCTTTTCATAGCAATATTGAGGCGCAGAGTCCCATAGAACAGGACAATGTTGATAAAGTGACCAATAGTATGTACAGACTTATGAAAACACCGACTGTCATCAATGGAGCCATCATGCCAGATGCCTGCCCTACTGGCCCAGCCGGCAATATACCCGTAGGAGGTGTAGTTGTCACTAAAGATGCAATACATCCATCTATGCATAGTGCTGATATATGTTGTTCTGTAATGATGTCCTCATTTGGCCTTATTGATCCTAAGAAGGTTTTGGATGTGGCACACAGCATCACTCATTTTGGCGGTGGGGGACGTAAAGATCAACTTTTCGATTTGTCCAACGAACTTGAAGATGAAATCAAAGGTAATTATTACACTAAGAGTAAAAGAAGCCTTCAATTAGCCAAGTCTCAACTTGGGACTCAAGGAGATGGCAATCATTTTTTATATGTTGGGATATCAGAGCAGTCTGGAGAAACAATTATGGTGACTCACCACGGCAGCAGAGGATTTGGTGCTAATCTATATCGTCAAGGTATTAAAGCTGCAGAGGTGTTTAGGAAAGAAATATCTCCCAAAACAATGAAATGTAACGCATGGATACCCTACTCACATCCACAAGGCCAAGAATACTGGGAAGCCTTGCAGATAGCCAGAAAATGGACCAAACTCAATCATGAAGTACTCCACCGTGCCACATCACAAAAGCTAAAGGTAGATAGACTCCTTAACTTTTGGAATGAACATAACTTTGTCTTTAAAGATGGAGATGAATTTTATCACGCTAAAGGGGCGACTCCTTTGGATGATAAGTTCGTCCCAGATTCTTATGAAGGATTGAGACTTGTGCCATTGAACATGAGTGAGCCTATCCTCGTAGTCAAAGGTCAAAGATCCGAGACCAATTTAGGTTTTGCTCCACATGGGGCAGGGAGAGATATCAGTAGAAGCCAACATATTAGAAATAATTCAGACAGAACTATTCATGAAATATTTGAACAAGAGACAAATGGTTTGGATATAAGATTTTATTCTAAACACATCGACATCTCAGAACTCCCCAGTGCATATAAAAATGCGAGTAATGTTCAAAAACAGATGGAACACTTCGGATTGGGTGAAATTGTAGATCGTATTATGCCTTATGGATGTATCATGGCTGGAGATTGGCAAAAAGATGCGCCTTGGAGAAGACATAAGAAAAAGACCAAAAAGTAAAAACTTAAAACTAACTTTGCGCTTAATAAATTGGTGAATTATGATAAGTAGAAGTAATAGTCAACAAGTAGAGTCTCTATTTGAGCAGTACAAAATATTGGACCTAATGTAAAAAGATAAATTATACATAAATTATATAAGTCCAATACTTTAAGAAGTGTTGGACTTTTTTTTTGAAAAATTTTTATGACAGAAATGTAAACAGACATATTGGAATCCCGACCACGTAATATATTGATGATCAATCGATTAAATTATCACGATATCCTCAACCTGGATTGAGCCTGCCATACCATGCCCTTTTTTAAGCCTATCTAACTGATTTTCAATAACTTAAATAATATTTTTATTTGGATATGTAAAAATATTAAGTATACCTTTGCAGTGCAATAAAATTATTAAATCATGCAATACTCATATACACGATTGTTAGGTAGCGATTCCCATAAAATGCTATGCTCATTCGAATCAATCGGACTAATTAATATGAGGGAGATGTGATAGGAAAGAACAAATAAGGTTCATCCCAAAAAGCATCTTCATCATAGTGGAGATGCTTTTTTTTTATTTTCTGATAGATCCCTATCAATATTTAAAAAGCTCATCCAAGTTCTGTTAGTACAATGGTTAGTGCACCTGACTTTTTCTCAGGAAATAAGAGTTCAATTCTCTTACAGGATACTTATGATCGCAAATTTAAAATTGTAGGTTGACAAAGGTCGATCCACATGAAGTAAAACTATTGAATAATTTGAAATTCTAATTATGGACATGACAGTTGCAGACCAGTACTATCTAAAGGCCGCCACTGCATATCCCTATAATACGGATGAGGTATTAGAGAATGTCTCTTATGCCCTCTCTTATGAAGAGAATCATCCTCAGGCGTGGTGTCTATTGGGCGTCATACATATGTATAAGATGAAAGATTATACTGCAGCAGAATATGCCTTTGAACGAGCGATTCAATCTGACAGCCAATATCATGAAACTTATAAATATTTAGGCCTGCTCAAAATATGGATTGGAGATACCACTGGAGCTCAAAAGATTATCGATTTCGCTATTAAGCTAAAAGGAATTGATAAAGGCTCTATGGTAGCACTTAGCGCCATATTATGGGAAGTAAGGGGTAAGTATTTGAAAGCCAAAAAATTACTGGACCAAGCCAAAATGCTTTCTATCAATTGTGAATCTATCGAATGGATAGAACAACAAAAGAAACGTGTCAAATCTAAGATAGCCATTGACAAAGCCATGAAAGCAAAAGAGAACTAAAAGTAGTTCTCAAAATAAAGGGTGGAAGCAGTTCAAAGCGTAAACGTCCCATTGTGGATGGAAAGAATAGAGCTCAAATCCCATTTCCAATAAACGTCATCCTAAGTACGCAAATTGATTGCGTACTTAGGATATAATTTTGACTTATCAATGAAAGCATTGAAAAGTACTAATACTATTTGAGATAATAAATGCCGCATATAATGATTATAATTTTCACTTATAGTGCGTTAAAAATACTCGCAATAGCTACGGCTATTACTGTGTTTTTTGCCTTGTCTAAATCAAAAATTACAGATCAATCCAATACGACATTATAA
>JAHDDE010000083.1 GCA_020629515.1 Saprospiraceae bacterium
AGATCATCGGTGCTTATTTCACCGGTTATCTCTCCGAGATAGTGGAGTGCTTGTCTTATGTCGAGAGCTATGAAGTCACCAGTGGTGCCATTGGATAGTCCTGATAGCACTTTGCTCAAGGCTTCATGACTATTATTCAGCGCTTCATAATGACGGTTATTGGTGACCACAGTTTGATTGAGGAGCGAAGGATCTGATAGGACTCTCTTGTATAAGCGCTCTTTGATATAGTCTATGTTCATCTTGTTTTTGGCAGAGGCGGTGATGAGATTATCGTAGTCTATGAAGCCTTCTTGGTAGTAATCTTCTGGGCGGACATATGGATTGAGATCCATCTTGTTTCCAATAAATATCTGTTTGCTTTTGGCTGTGATGGCTTGGCTACCTTGTAAAAATCGCTCTACATCATCCCACAGATCTTCTGGTTGTGTATTCGTCACATCAAATACATAAATGACTAAAGTGGACTGAGCAATTTTCTCGATGGTCTTTTCAACACCGATTTTTTCTATTTCGTCCTGGGCCTTTCTGATACCTGCTGTGTCGATGAGTCTAAAGTTGATCCCGTTGATATTTAATCCTTCTTCTATGGTATCTCTGGTGGTGCCGGCAATTTGAGAGACTATAGCTCTTTCTTCATTGAGTAGGGCGTTTAAGAGAGTTGACTTTCCAGCATTCGGACGTCCTGCGATTACTGTCGCTACGCCATTTTTAATCACGTTACCCAATTGAAAGGATTCAATTAAGCGGAGTATTACTAACTGTATTTTATTTACTAATTCTTGAAGTTTATCTCTATTTGCAAATTCTACATCCTCTTCTCCAAAATCTAATTCGAGTTCAATTAGAGAGGCAAACTCGATTAATTCTTGTCGAAGTTTTTTGATCTCTTCGGAGAAGCCTCCTCGCATTTGATTCATGGCGATCTCATGCGAAGCGGCATTATCTGAGGCGATGAGGTCAGCTACAGCCTCCGCTTGTGAGAGGTCCATCTGACCATTGAGAAATGCCCGCATGGTGAACTCTCCCTTATCGGCCATTCTAAAGTCGTTTCTAAGAAATAGTTGGATGATTTGATCTATTATATAACTGGAGCCATGACAAGATATTTCTACGATATCTTCTTTAGTATAACTCCGTGGAGCTCTAAAAACAGTGGCGAGACATTCGTCCAATAGCTTTCCTTCTTCATTTTTAATCTTGCCATAATGTACCGTATTGCCATCAACTTTGGTTAAATTTTGTCCAAAGAAATATTGATCGCATATTTTGATAGCAGATGGTCCTGATAATCTTATTACTCCAATAGCTCCATGTCCTGGAGGTGTAGCCAGAGCTATGATATTGTCTGTGAGATTTTTAATCATAACACAAAAATAAAACTGTTATCATTCAAATTTGCTAAAGTTGTGAAGGGGAGGTGAAGTATCGTAGATTTATGATCGGAAACGATTTCGAAAACCAAAATTATGTCCGAAATAATTACACTTGGAGAATTTATTATCAAGAATCAAACTCGTTTTCCCGAATCCAAAGGGGAACTAAGCAGCCTGATAAGTAGTATTAGATTAGCTGCTAAAATTGTCAATGCAGAGATTAACAAAGCGGGTTTGCTGGACCATATCATGGGTAAAGTTGGCGATACTAACGTACAAGGAGAGGAGCAACAAAAATTGGATGTATATGCCAATGAGAAGTTTATAAAAGCCATCAAGGCCAGACAGCAAGTTTGTGGTATCGCCTCTGAGGAAGAGGAGTCTTTTATCGCTTTTGAAAGCGAACAGTGTAGAAAAGGAAAGTATGTCATCTTGATTGATCCACTGGATGGATCTTCCAATATAGATGTGAATGTATCAGTAGGAACGATTTTTTCGATATATCGCCGGGTGTCTCCTGTTGGAAGTAAAGCCACTTTAGAGGATTTTTTGCAACCAGGCCATCAGCAAGTGGCAGCAGGTTATGTGGTTTATGGTTCATCTACTATGATGGTATATACCACTGGTGATGGTGTGAATGGGTTTACTTTTGATCCCACGATAGGTTCTTACTTTTTATCTCATCCTAAATTTAGCATTCCCAAGCAGGGACAGATTTATTCTATCAATGAAGGGAATTATCCCTTTTTTAATCAATCTTTAAAAGACTATTTAAGGCATATTAAATTGGTTGATAAAGAGTCTCGGCGCCCTTATACCAGCAGGTATATCGGATCTTTAGTTTCTGATGTGCATCGCAATATGATTAAAGGGGGGCTGTACATGTATCCCGGCACAAGCAGAAAACCTAATGGTAAATTGAGATTGTGTTATGAATGCAATCCCATGGCATTTATCATAGAGCAAGCGGGAGGAAAAGCAACAGACGGAGTTCAGAGAATCATGGATATCAAGCCAACAGAACTTCATCAACGAGCACCGCTATACCTTGGTTCAAGTGATATGGTGGATGAAGTGGAAAGCTTCTTAAAAGCTTAACAAGCGATAGAGCCTTTTAATATTGTTATGATTATTTTCGCATCGTGAGAAAGCTGTTATTACTTTTTTTTATAGCATCCTTGATAGGATCTTGTCAAGTTAATAGATCCATTGATACGAGTCCTGATTTTAGAGATGGTAAAGTCGAGGAAATATTAACTCGAGCTTTTTCGAAAGCGGGGGGATGGGATCGCTGGCAATCTTTGTCAAGTATTTCCTATAAGAAGAGATCCATACTTTTTTTGGAAAATGGTGAGATAGAAAGTGATATAACCCAGTTTCATGAATATCGGCTTAAGCCAGAATTGAGCGCTTCTATATTTTGGAGAAAGAATGGTGAGCGACACTCTATTACGATTAAGGATAATCAAGCTAATAAATACCTAAATGGGGAGCTCGTAACAGAGAATGATCCAGGGACTTATAAATCCTTTCTGAGTGCCTACTATGTATTGTTTATGCCTTTTAAACTTGCCGATGAAGGCGTTATTCTTTCATATGAAGGCGTTGAGACTTTAGAAGAAGGGAGTAAAGTGGATGTAATAAAGGCCACGTATGCACCTGACCAGCATGAAAATCATAGCACTGCTGATATTTGGTATTATTTCTTTGATGTAGAGGATGGAAGCTATTTAGCCAGCATGGTGTATCACGAACCTACCTATGCTTTTATTAATAACACAGTCATTAATACAGAATTGCCCCTCACTATGAATATGTATAGAGAGAGCTTTAGAGTAGATGAGAAGCGTAATAAAAAATTCCTTCGAGGAGAATTTTATTATTCAGATTATATAATGTCATTTAGCGATCGATAAGGGAAGACTCTATAAGATTCTCCTTTTTTAAAATGATCTTTACCTCTTGGTAGTTGTATGAATGCGTCTCCTCTGGATAGATTGGCTAAATCGCCAGAGCCGTTACCTTCCACCCCTATAGCTATCAACGAGTGCTCATACCACTTCAATTTAACTTGGGCGAAATAGTCTAAATCTTTATTAAAATGAATATCACGATTTAATTGTGCCTTTATTTCAGGTATTTTGCCCTCTTTAATAGAGGAGATAAGCCATGGGACTAAGTACCGATGACAGCATAAAAATGACGATACAGGATTTCCGGGCAATGCAAATACTGTTGTCCCTCGGGGATGTCTACCAAACCAAAAAGGTTTGCCTGGTCGCTGCCGGACTTTATGGAATAGTTTTTTAACGTTCAGCTTTTCAAGTACCTCAGGAATAAAATCAAACTTACCTTTAGATACTCCTCCGCTCAGCACTATTAAGTCATAGGTATTAAGAAATTCGTCAATCTGCTGTGTCAATTCATTATGATCATCATTGATGTGGGCAGTAGCGGCACTAATGCCTAATGTAGTTAGAACTCCTTGTATACCATAAACATTTGATCTCCTCACTTGATGATCAAGTGGATTGTGATCGATAGGCACGAGCTCATCACCTGTTGATATTATTATAACTTTAGGAAGTGCGCGGACAAGTATTTGCTTTTTGCCTACAGTAGCGAGTAGATTAATTTCTGCGGCCTGGATATCTTGGCCTTCATTAATTAATGTTTCTCCAAGAATTCTATCATGCCCTTGAGGATGTATGTTTTGGTGACGTTTGAGTGTTTCTATGTTTATAGTGACAAGATCACCTTCGATACGGAGATCCTCATATCTGATGACGGTATCCATACCAGCTGGGAGTATAGCACCAGTCATAACTTCATAACATTCTCCAGCAGCTAAACTCCTTTTTTGGGCCATACCAGCGGCCTGTATTCCTGCAATTGTGTAAGATTTAATACCATTAGACCAGTCTTTATAATTAATGGAAATACCGTCCATGGTGACCCGATTATAGGGTGGTAAGTCTCTATCAGCTAGAATTGGTTCTGCCAGTGTTCGCCCTAATGAATCCTCAATGGCTACGTATTCTGAGCCAAAGTCACCAAGATGTTTGGCGATTATGCCTTCTGCCTCTCTTACTGATATCATCCTCCTATAGTTGCCATGGATTCATTGATGGCTATATGCGCTCTTTTGCGTTCTGCTTCATGCCCATCTTTAGCTCGGTGAGATAGAGCCTCATGTAGAGCTTGTTCTATATCCTTATTGCTCGCTCCTGCTCTTATCAAATCCTTGATATTGAATACCCCACTGTCATAAAGGCAAGTTTTCAGGAGACCTGTAGGTGTAAGTCTCAGACGATTACAACTACCACAAAATGTCCTGCTATAAGAGGCTATTACTCCTATACTCCCATCATATCCCGGAATGGTATAATCCATTGAAGTGCTATTAGGATGGTCATTGGATTTTTTAAGTTTTGGATGATAGGTTTTGATGTATTCTAATATCTGAGCATAATTCCATGTCTTCATGCCACTATGAGAACCAGTCCCATTAAATGGCATCTCTTCCAAAAAACGAACCGATATATCATTGTGCTTAGTCAGTTCTATCATCGGAAGGATATCTTCGATGTTATGACGATTCATGACAACCATATTGATCTTAGTCGCTATATCTTGATCTATTAATTCGGTGAGTGTGGTCATCACTTTATCGAAACTGTCTCTCCTGGTAATTTTGTAAAAGCGATCAGGATCTAAACTATCCAAGCTGAGATTAACACTATTGATCCCAATTTCTTTTATTGAGTTTACTTTATCATCAGTTAGGGTGCCGTTGGTAGTTATGTGTGTACTTTTTATTCCATTAATGTTAGTCAATTCTCGCAAGAACTTGAGAATTCCTTTTCTAAGGAAAGGTTCTCCCCCCGTGATTCTAACTTTGTTAACTCCTAATTGAGCAAATACTTCTGTAATCCTCAAGATCTCTTCAAAGCTGAGGAGTTCCTTGCGATCAACATAATTAATGCCTTCTTCAGGCATACAATAGTGACATCTTAGATTGCAGCGATCTGTTACTGCTATGCGCAGGTAATTAATATTCCTTCCGTGGTTGTCGTATAACATAAGATCTAAAAAAGCCAATTAGCGGAGTTGAAGATATAGTATATGTCCTTAAGTTGCTGTATTATGCAGATAATATTAATTGTTCACTATGAAGCTAAGAATAAGTGCATATGGCATCGCCAGAGATATTATGAATGGATCCTCTACCGATATGGATTTGACGGAGGTTAAGTCTACTGGTGACCTTAAAAATTATCTCATTGATACTTATCCCGCTTTTAAAGATTTATTGAGTTTTTCGTTAGCCGTACATGAAGAGTACAGAGAAGATGATTATTTGCTAAATGATGGTGACGAAGTAGTCATTATACCACCCGTCAGTGGAGGATAATTTAGGTCAATTATGATTGATATTCAGATTAAAGCTGACCCACTCGATGTGGAGATAAGTTATCGTCAAGTTGTGGATGCTGCTGCAGGAGGAAATGTACAGTTCATAGGGACAGTAAGGGATCAAACTAAAGGCAAGAAGGTGATGAGATTAGAATTTGAAGCCTACGAGCCTATGGCCATCAAAGAAATGACAAAAATTGCGCATTACATTACTGAAAAATGGTCAGCCATTCACGTGAGTATCCATCATAGGGTTGGCACATTAAAAATAGAGGATATAGCAGTGATAATCTCCATTTCGACTCCTCATCGTCAAGCAGCTTTTGAGGCTTGTCAATACGCCATAGATACACTTAAAGAAACCGTACCCATCTGGAAAAAAGAGGTATTTGAAGATGGAGAAGTTTGGGTAGCTGCACATCCTTGATAATTATTACTATAGGAGAATGGAACTTTATTCAAGTGAAAATTAGTAATTTGCCATTATAGACAGCCATTTAAGAATACAGCCTACTGTTTTTGATAAAGCTCTTTTTTGCATTTGGTAGCGGACGCTAAAAGATTAAGAAAGCTAAAAATATTAGGAAACTATGGGTTTCAATAGAATTAAATTTGTAACCTTAAAGGATGTCGATTTATTAATTCTAAAAATTTACAAGGGATGTTCAAGAAATACGTAAGTCTAACAATTTTATACTCAATTGCTTTTGTTACCTGCGTCAACGCATATACCGATCCAGAAATGGATAGTATTGAGATGGCTCAGCTCATGAATTATTATGCTGAGGCCAATGAGTTGCAAGAATCTATCGAATTCAAAGATGGCATTATTGACTTATCAGAACGAATAGAGCTTACCGTGCCAGAAGGTTATCGTTATATCAATAAAAAAGATGCCGAAAAAATACTTTTTGACTTTTGGGGTAACCCAGAGAGTGACTTTGTTTTGGGGATGTTGGTATTGGACTCCTTTCATGTAGCGAACTATGAAGATTGGGCATTTGTATTGAGTGAGGAGCTGGATGGTTATGTGGAGGACGAGGATGCGGAGGACATTGATTACGACGATATGCTGACAGAGATGAAAGAGGAGGAAGAGGAGATAAATGCCGAAAGAGCTGCTGCGGGTTATGGACCCATACATACGATAGGTTGGGCTTCCAAACCATATTATGATTCTGAAGCTAAAATTTTGCACTGGGCCAAGGAGTTGAATTTTGATGGTGCAGAAGAAAATACACTTAACTATGACGTACGAATTTTAGGACGGCATGGATTGCTCAGTATGAATGCCGTAGGAACGATATCTGCTCTGGAGGATGTAAAAAAACATGTTCCTGAGATAATTCATATTGCCAAATTTAAGGAGGGGAGTACTTACAGTGATTTTAATCCTGATATAGATAAAGTCGCCGCGTATACTGTAGGCGGTTTGGTTGCTGGAAAAATTTTGGCAAAGGCTGGTATATTGGCTCTAATACTTAAAAATATTAAGTTTGTTATAATTGCCTTAATTGGCGTTTTTAGTGTATTTAAGAATAAAATTTTGGCCTTATTTACATCAAGTAAAGCAACTACTACAGAAGAGCTTGATTCATGATTTCTTACGCTATTATTGGGCTAACAGTATTGGTTTCTATGAGAGCCTTGAGTGATCGAGAGCTATTCGAAAAGTTGGATTTTAGGCCTTACATCATTCATAGGAATCCGTCAGAGAGATTCAGATTTATATCTCATGGGTTTCTACATGGAGATATGTCCCATTTGATATTTAATATGGTGACGCTTTACTTTTTTGGCCCTATTGTAGAAAATAGAATTTTTGGTTCTTTCGAATTTTTGGTTTTTTATATAGTGGGTATAGCGGTGGCTTGTGTATCATCTTATCAATCTAATAAGGACAATCCATCTTATGTAGCTATCGGTGCGAGCGGAGCTATTTCGGCTATACTGATGGTCTTGGTGTTTTATGAGCCGTGGTCGGTGCTTTACATTAGTTTTATTATACCTCTTTACTACATATTATTTGCTATTGGTTATTTGGTGTATAGTTGGTATATGAGCAACAAGTCAGGTTCAAGGATAGCCCATGATACTCACTTATATGGCGCACTTTTTGGTATCGCTTATACTTTGATTTTTCATCCTGAAGCGCTGAGCATATTTATGCAAAAAAT
>JAHDDE010000084.1 GCA_020629515.1 Saprospiraceae bacterium
AGGAGAACAAGGCCCGCAAGGCGAAGCTTCAGATCTAATAGATGAAGATGAAGACACTAATATTGCCCTAGTTGAATCAACAGTTGATACAATCAATGCAATAATAGATGGAGTAGTAACCCTCGCAGCTACTTCTGATGAATGGAAAATTAATACCCCACAAGTGATTCAAGCTACATCATCAGAGTCTGCTCCTGCTTTACTCATAGATAACACTGCAGACAATTTTGCTCATATCGCTTTTAAGAATACCGGATTTTCTGACAATCGGTTTTTTATTTCAGCAGATCCAAGTACTACTGGTGGGGCTCCAGCTGACATGAGATTTTTCTGGAAAAACGTCAATTCTGGTAATACCATCAACTTCTTTAGAATGGTTTCTTCAGGCGATCCTGTGATAGAGTTAAAGCAAAATGTAGAAGCAGAATTTGATCTTAGTATCAGTGGAGACCTCCTTTTGGGAGATGATGGTGATATCTCCGATGGTGGAGAAGATCGATTAGAGGTGGGTGCAGATTGGTTACCATCTACTAATGAGTTGTTTGATTTAGGTTCTGCTTTACTCTCATGGGAAGATCTATATGCTGATGATATCAAAAGCTTAGTCTCTTTAGAATATGAAAATGGTTTTAGCATACTACAAGAAAGTCAAGGCATACGGATTAATGGAGATATCACCTTGAATAAGAACAATTTGTTTGATTTAGGGTCATCGGGTCTTGGATGGGCTAATGTCTTTTCTAATAAAGTTAATATGAGTTCAGTTGATGATCTGGGAGGGGGTAATATCAATGTGGATGCCAATTGGGAACCTACCTTGGACTGTCAGTATAACTTGGGTAGTAGTACAAGGCAATGGAAAACTTTATACGCTAAAGAGACAGTGACGGGTAAACTTATGCTCACTACTACAGAGACCCCTCCGGCAGATTCAGAATGTACGGCTGATAATGAAGGCGAAATTGTCATAGTGAAAAGTGGTACTGGCCAAAATGAAGGTAGCCAGGTAGTCATGGTCGTATGTGTTGATGGCTCTTGGCTCCAGATATAATCCTTTCGCAAGCATCAAATCAACGACTAGACTATAGAAAATATTAAAACTACTTTAGGCGTACGCTTATCTCATTGAATCGATTTTTTCAAATGAGAATTATCTTAGTAAGGTTCAACCCATTTAGGGTACCCCAGCATTGACATTCAAGATTAAAAAGTCATTCTTTAGCCTTTATTTGATATTCTTACATTTAACCATGCATCGATATGTAATATTTGAACTATTTCTTTTTATACTTCTACATTCTGGTATTGTAGGACAAGACTTGGTCCAAATAAAAGAACAAAGATCATATGAATTGGTGTCAGAAATCTATGAAGTCCCGGCTGAAACGAAAGATGATAAAATCAACTTTGATAGTATTAGGCAATATTCCCTAATAGATAGAGACTCGATAAGATCTGAAAATAGCTACTGGCTATTCAATAAGGCAATAAATAATAGTACTACTTTAAACTGGGTTATTATTGTTCCTTTTCAGACTACAACTCATGGTGAGTTATACTATCAGTACGAGTCAGATGAGATAAAAGGCCCTTTTAAATTAGGGATTTTTGAAAATCGTTTGCAAAATGATGCCTACCTGTCATTAGGAGATAAATTTATTTATCAACCTATAACCATACCTGCTGATCGGAGTATAACCATAGCACTAAAACTCTCTAATGAAAAAAAGGGCTTATCAATTGACCCTTTCCTCAAACTAATGCCTTTTGATAAACTTTTCTTATCAAGACAGAAAAGTATTGCAGTCCAATCCGCCATTTTTTTTGGCTGGTTGAGTATCATCATTTTTCTCGCTTTCATATGTTATCGAGCAACTGGTGATAAAAGCTATAGCCTCTATGGATTGTATCTTTTGAGTGTCTTGATTTGGGCCTCATTTTCTAATGGGCTATTGAGAGATTGGTGCTTTAATCATCTCGTATTTATAGATCCAAAATACATTTTCCTCTTGCGTTCTTTTGGCATAACCTCCTTTGCATATTACATAGCATTCATTATAGAGTTTGGTAATCTAACTCGCTACTATCCGAAGTTGGCTATCCTTAGGCGATTGATTATTCCAGCAGGATGGACCTTGTTCTTAATAGATTGGTCATCACTAATCTTTACTAATTTCAATTTTGTGGTAAGTAATCTCGTCGAAATGATGAGTATGATAGCATGGCTTATATTTAATGTTTTGATACTACCTTTAGTTTGGAGCACTCGTCGAGAACCTTATATACAACTGATTTTTTGGTCTTTGATAGTTTTGTGTATTACAGTCTCAATTACCCTCTTACATTTGATTTTCAATAACTTCGAAAGTATTAATGCAATAGAGATATTTATTGGAATCGTCATCGAGGTAGGCCTTTTTTCTTTTGGTCTATCACTTAAATTTGCGGATCATCTGAGGTTGCAAACCGAGAATCATACTATCAAAACGCTCCTCAAGGAGAAAGAAACCCTCCTAAAAGAGATCCATCACCGAGTCAAAAATAACATGCAGGTTATCTCATCCTTGCTTCGTATCCAGACTAATCAAACTACAGATGAGGGAGCCTTATTAGCACTCAAAGAGGGACAGAGTAGAGTACAGTCCATGTCTTTGATTCATCAAGATCTCTACCAACATGATAACTTGACGGGGATACATATGAAGGATTATGTAGACAAACTGGCAAAAAGCCTCCTGCAGACTTATCAGCTATCTCCAGAACAGGTAAGTATATATACTGAAGTAGACGATATAACCTTGGATGTGGATACGGTGGTGCCCTTAGGTTTGATTATCAATGAATTGGTAACCAATGCATTGAAGTATGCCTTCCCGAATAATAGAGTTGGTACCATCAATATCTCTCTGAAGGATCACCAGGATTCATTACTACTAAAAGTTAAAGATGATGGGGCTGGAATTTCTCCCGAGGCTCAAGAAAAAGGATTTGGTAGTGGATTGATAAAAGCATTCGCCAGAAAATTAGAGGGCGCATTGACCATAGACAGTACTAATGGCACTCTAGTGACCTTGATAATCCAAGATTATCAAAGAGTAGATAGTCAGAATTAATTATACTTACTTATTAAAACGAACATAATGAAAGCTCCATCTATTTATCTCTACTTTTCTGGCCAATGCGAAGAAGCTTTTGAATGCTATCTGAAAATATTTGGTGGTGAGATCACTGTGAGAAGTAGATATAATGAAATGCCTCCGAGTCCAGATTATCCACCTGTACCAGATCGTGCTAAGGAAATGGTCATGCATAGTACACTTACTATTAATGAAGAAGCAATAATCCAAGGTGCTGATTTAGTTGAGGGATTTGGGCTCCCTCTTACTGTAGGAAATAATTTTGCGGTCACTTTAACATTAAATAGTAATACTGAAGCGGATCGAGTGCATCGAGCATTATCGCAAGAAGGAAAAGTCACTATGCCAATGCAAAATACTTTTTGGGGTTCCTATTTTGGTTCTTGTACTGATCGCTATGGGGTCAATTGGCTAATTAGTGTAGCGTCTACACCTCAATCCTAAAATTAAGACAATACTATGGTCTCAGTTCTCATCGTAGAAGATGATCCAATAATAGCACATGACATATCTATCATATTGGAAAAGCATGGTTATGAGGTCGTTGATGTCTGTCATAAAGCAGAGAAGGCTATCGACCGATTATCCAAGGGTGGTGTAGATATTGCGATATTAGATATCCATTTGGGTCCAGGGGATACTGGTATTGACATTGCCCGAGTAATACATGAACGATTGGATTTGCCATACATTTTCTTGACTTCATTTTCTGATGCACAAACCTTGCAGGCTGCACAGGAACAAGGGCCTTATGGATACTTGGTTAAGCCTTTTCAGGAGGCTACACTGCTGACCACTATTTCAATAGCATTATCTAACCACAAGAGTATCACCCAGGGTTTGGATTTAGACAATATGGAATTATCACTTACGGACCAAGAAAAGAATATCTGTAAGGAATTATATAAGGGCGGTTCCTATCAAGAGATAGCCGATAAGCTCAAGGTATCAATTAATACCATTCGTTACCATATAAAAAACCTTTATGTCAAGCTTGATGTCAGTTCAAGAGCCGAGTTAGTTAATAAGTTAATGAGTTGATCGCATTTATTATAGTCGATCTAATGAGGAGACTCCTCGAGCTTTAAGCGTAATTTTGCTTTCCTATGAATCAAAGGGCATTTGCTGCAGTAGCTTTGGGAGCCATTATTACTGGGATGAGCGGCCTGCTAATCAAGGGTATGACTATACCAGCTACGTCTATGGCCTTTATCAGGACTATGATACCGACTGTTTTCATGGGACTTTATATTGCTCGATATGGCTTAAGTTTTTTAAGTAGGAATAGACCTTTTTTATTAAAAGTATCTATTCTTAATACGGCCAGAATGTATTTATTCTTCTTAGCCTATTTATATGCTTCGATAGGAAATGCGGTTGTGATGCTTTATACCTGGCCGATTTTTGCGACCATATTCGGTAGTTTATTACTAGATGAAAATATCACCAGAAGACATTTAGGGCTCTTAACTATGGCCTTCTTTGGCATCATCATAGTCAATCTAAACAAAGATTTTGATTGGGGTGGTGATGATCTCATCGGGATGATATCGGCTATTAGCTGTGCAGCATTATATGCTTTGATGATGGTGATTTTTAAAAGAGATGGAAAGGGTTACGAGCTTCAAGAAATTATTTTTTATCAAAATTTTCTTCCAAGTCTCTTTTTTCTTCCATTTTTTGTCGTTAATCCATTTCCAACTACTATAGATTGGACTTTGGCGGGAGCACATGGGTTATTTGTTGGTGTAATAGCCTATTATTTATTTTTCTATGGATTAAGATATCTCAAGGCATCCACCCATTCTATGATTACTTATTTAGAGATTGTGAGTGCCATCACATTAGGCTTCTTTTGCTTAGGAGAATCCCTATCAGTATATACAATTCTTGGTGGGATTATGATTGTTTCTTCAACCTTATTCCTCAAATCTAATTAATCCTATATGAACATAGATGAACTATGGATAGGAGATGATGTTTTGATCAAAGCATCCCAAAAAAAAGGGAAGTTTATAGGTAAAGCTAAAGATGGAAGAGCTCGGATAAGTTATAATTCCAAAATTTTACTGGTTTCACCAAAAAATTTGGAACTCATAACCGAAAACGAAAAAGTAGAAATAGACCTGAAATTAGAAGATATCACGTCCAGTAAGAGTCATGTAGCTTTTAATCCAGAATTAGATCTTCATATTGATCGCCTTAATCCATCTCTGTCCAATGCATTGCCACAGATGATTCTTAAACATCAGATGGATAGATGCCAGGCGTTTATACAGGAAGCCATTGATCGAAATATCAAAATCTTATTGATTATCCACGGTAAAGGAACTGGGCAGTTAAGGAGAGAAGTTCAACACTTATTGTCACAATATGAAGAATTTCGACATTCTATTCTTGTGAATGATGGCGGTGCAAGTCAAGTATGGTTGAAGTAGTTTTAATATATCCAGGCCATTAAAAGTTAAAGTATGCTCGAATTGTGTTTAGTTTGTAATTGAAAAAGGAATGGGTATGCACTTATTGTCGTCGCAAAAGAAAAATGACGTGTTGCTCAGTATGATCCGACAGATTAAAATGCGGACTACTGATATTATTTTGGAAAATAAAAAAGACTTGGATCTTTTTGCCTCCTCTGATAGAGCTCTATATGATAGACTTGTCGTAGATGAACAAAAAGTCGAGAGTATGATAAAGTCAGTCCAAGATATATATGATGATTCAGATCCTATAGGTCAGGTTAAATATAACTGGACACACCCAAATGGTATGAAGGTTGTCAATAAGACGGCTCCTTTTGGTACGATCTTAATTATATACGAGTCTAGGCCAGATGTTACTATTGAAGCAGCTGTAGTAGCATTCAAATCTAACAATCGTATTTTACTTAAAGGGGGTAAAGAAGCTAAACATACCAATAGAATACTTTTACATTGTTGGCACCAAGCTCTTGAAGAAAACAAACTTGATAAGGATTGGATATCACTATTAGAATTGGATAGGGTTCAAACCCAAAATTTCTTGAAAAATCCGCCACTGAAAATAGATCTAATTGTACCAAGGGGTGGTGAAGGTTTAATAACATTTGTGAAGAGTATAGCTACTTGTCCTGTTTTGGTCAGTGGAAGGGGAAATAATTTCTTGTATGTCGATAAAGAGTGCGACGAAGAAATGGCTCATGAGATTGTTTTAGTATCTAAAATTCAAAAGATTTCTGCTTGCAATGCACTGGATAAAGTATTGATTAACAAGGATATTGATAACCACGATGAGTTTGTCACAAATTTGATTGATTTACTAATATCTAATGGGGTTGAAGTGATATTGGATGAGAAACTTTATAGTTCAGAATTTGCTGATAAAGTTCAATTGATAGCAAATATTGACATATGGAATGAAGAATTTTTGGCTAAAAAGATTGTTTTAGGACAAGTAGAAAATGTAGATCAAGCGATTGAAAGCATTAATAGATATAGCGGAGGACATTCAGCGTCTATTATTAGCAAAAATGAGGAGGTGGCAAGCCATTTTATGAATAATGTAGACGTTGCGGCAGTATATCATAATGCATCAACAAGATTTACAGATGGGGGGCAAATGGGTATGGGAGCAGAATTGGCTATTAGCACAGATAAGTTGCACCACAGGGGCCCGTTGGGTCTACATCAGTTGGTTACTAATAAGTGGTATGTTTTTGGTAGTGGACAGATAAGAGAATAGACGTAATTGTGAAGAGAATAGTATTGAAAATAGGTACATCTACTTTGACCAAAGGGACCGCTCGTATCAGTAGAGGAAAAATTGAAGATATAGCGAATCAGATTTATACTTTAAAATCAGAATATCAAATCATCTTAGTTACTTCAGGAGCAATTGCTGCAGCACGCCAATTTTCTGACCTGCAAGGTGCAACTAAAATTGCCCTCAAGCAGGCTTTAGCCTCGATTGGACAATTACAATTAATGAGGATTTATCAAGAGATATTTAGAGATTATAATTTGTTGATGTCACAATGTCTATTGACTTATTATGATTTTAATAACTCAGAATCCAGGATTAATATGAGAAATACTATTAATACATTGCTGGATAACAACTACATACCTGTTATAAATGAAAATGATACTGTAGCCACTGATGAGATTAAGTTTGGAGATAATGACAAGCTGGCTGCACTTACTGCAGAACTAATGGAGGCCGACTTGTTAGTACTGGCAACTGATACTGATGGGGTCTATGACGATGATCCTAAATTAAATCCAGGAGCCAAAATAATTCCAGTTATCCGTGATATTGAAAATTTAAATCAAGTTATAAAAGACACTAAATCTGAACAAGGCAGTGGTGGCATGAAGTCAAAAATAGAAGCGGCACATATTGCCCAAAATGCGGAGATAGAAACATGGATTTTGAATGGAAGCAATGAAAACTTTTTAGTGAAATCAATGAAAGGTGATTCAATATTCACCAAAATAATTTAAGTTTTAAATGTTAATCATAGTTTTTGGGGATGT
>JAHDDE010000085.1 GCA_020629515.1 Saprospiraceae bacterium
ACTCGTGCAAACGTGAGAATGGTAGTATTCCATTTTCTCTCTGCAGAGATGATACCATTTAAAGGTGTTGCTGGTGCACTAAATGGTGTAGTGGGAAGATCCATTCTTTTAAATCGTGACACCACCCCAGCCTTAACAGTTGATGTAATAGTCTCAGATACTAAGCGAGGCAATTTAAATGGATTTTTTGCAAAGCTTAGGGCGCTCTTATACACTAATTGGGCTTCGTTAGGAAGTCTTTTCGGTCTAAATGGTTTAGGGGCAGGAGGCTCCTTTTTATTAGGTGCTAAGTCAAAAAGTATTGCAAGCATACCCGCTCCAGCCATGCCATCGATCGCTACATGATGTACCTTACTGATGATAGCCACACTACCTTTGGGCACTTGAGAGACATTATCCAATCCTTCTACGAAAGTATAACTCCATAATGGCCTGGTTCTGTCGAGTGGTTCAGAAAAGATTCCTGAGGCTAATTTTCTGAGTTCTTGCCATCCGCCAGGTTTGGGTAAAGCGATATGTTGCAGATGCATAGACAGATTAAAGTTCGGGTCATCCACCCAATAGGGATAATCTACACCTAATGGTACTTCAACCAATCTTTTTCTAAGATTTGGCAGCATGTGGAGACGTGACGCTATTGTTTTTTTGAATGTTTCGAATTCTAAAGACCCTTCAATTATTGCTACTGATCCAATATGCATTGGACTCGTTGGAGATTCGCCATATAAGAATGTAGCGTCCATACCGGATATGGCTTCGATGCCATCTATATCCATTTTGTCAAGCATATCTTTAATCATAATAAGTAGTTTAAGCGTAGGTGATGAAAAGTAAAGAATCTATGGATAATTACGTAATAATCTCCCAATGAATACAAGATAACTTGGTGAAATTCAACTTATTGTGTCATTTAGAGGCTTAAAAGGGCCTTCCATTCCAAGCTAAATTTTGATTTTATCTCTACATCGTTATATTTGATTCTTTTTTTAATAAAATTTAAAATAGAAATATGTCATTTAGAGGTATTATGTTATTTGTTTTTGCGGTTGTTTTGTTGGGGAGTACTACTTCTGTCATGAGTCAAGAAGCTACTACAGCTGGCACATACAATGAAGGTCTCGCCTTGTTAAAAGCAAAAGATTACGAAGGAGGACTCATCAAAATGGAGAAAGCTATAGAAATGGCTACAGCAGATTCTAATGACAAAATTTTGGGATTAGCTCAGAAAAATGGAGCTGTAGCGATATACAATATCGCAAATACTAAAAGAAAAGCTGGTGCACATGATGAGGCAATCATGATGTATGAAAAAGGTATAGCCATGAATCCAAGCTATTCGTCTAACTACGAGGGTGTTGCAAGAGCTCAAGAGGCTAAAGGCGATAAGGTTACAGCCGTTAAAAGTTATATACTTGCTGCTCAAAAAGCTGCAGAAGAAGGAAAAGATTCTAAAGTGGTTAGTAGATATAAAAAGGCGCAAACATTAGTAGGCAAAACTTATGTGGCTAAAGACTACGAAAAAGCCATAGAAATGGCCAATGCATATAATGAGGCTAAACCAGATAATGCTGATGTCAATTACTATTTGTCTCGAGCTTTAGCAGAGAGTGGTGATTTACCTTCTGCCCTTAGTGCTATGAAAAAAGCAGTGGAGTTATCAGGAGATGCAGTGCCAGATAAATTTACTTTTTATCTTGCTGAGCAATTAGAGAAGTCTGGCAATAAGGCTGAAGCTGCAGCTACCTACAGAAAAGTGTCAGAAGAAAAATATAAGGCTCAAGCAGAATACAGAGCTGGACAATTAGAAGGTTAAGATGTAATTAACCCAAAAGTTAATAAGAGGTATGCTCAATATAGTATACCTCTTTTTTTTTACTTCTCAATTTAACCTCAATCTCAGATAGTATAAGTCATAAGAAGTATTCATGTTGCTTGCATCCTTTTAAGAGATGGAAGGATAAAATAATAGATCGCTAATAAAGTGCTTTGGCTTAAAAGGTTGCCAGTTGTTCTCTTGATATCGTAATCGATCAGCTATGATATTAAGTACGGTAGGGTTGACCCCTAATCCCAAGTGGCTTCCTCTCACCTGAATATTTTGAATTATGGGACTTTCTGTTTTCTCATAACATACTTCCCAAGGTACTATACCATCTTCTTTAGTATATATTGATGTGAATGGTACCTCAGGAGGAACAGGTATGTCAGCTAATAAATCTGGATCTACATCTTGAGTGCCTTTCCCTACAGTAATAATATTATGTAGCCATCTTGCGTGATTGCGTTGTGTGATCCCCCCGAATGGAGAACCCAGCGTGATTACTTGTCGTATTAACTTAGGCCGACGCTTTGCTAATTGTCGGGCAAAAATACCTCCTAAGCTCCATCCAATTAAACTAACTTTCATTCCATATTCGTCATAGAGTTCTTCTATTCGATCGGATAACATATCTAAGTATTCTACTTTAGCAAAATTGCGGCCGATATCCCACCCAAAAGCGTTATAACCCCATTTGTTGAGGTAGCGTTTGAGTGGCTTGTTAGAGCTATCTGTAGCCATGAATCCAGGTAGGAGTAGCACGGGGTGCCCGTCTCCGGAGTCACAGTTGTTATCTATGAAGTTGTAAGGTATGATGGTGGACCACTCAAAAAGAGCTCTTCCAGTTTCAGTTGCTAACCAAAATAAAGAAGGTTTTTTGATCTCTGTTGAGAGTTCAGTTGAGTTAGACATAGTTAGTTTTAGTTTACTATTGATACAGTAATTTAGTACAGATTGTTTTGATAGAGTTGTATTACTGATCGTTTTTTATTAACCAATTAAGGGGATAGAGGCAATAAAATATGGTCCAAACAAAAAAAGCCGAGTCACATGAATTTGAGACTCGGCTTTTAAGAATAGTTGTATGATTAGTTCTTGCTAAAAAGCGTTGAAAATCTTTTTCTTCCGTGGATAAATTGACCTTTGATAGATTCTAAAGTGTCAAATACAATGTCTTGCTGAGTAGCAGCAAGTTTTAACCCACCGTCGATAGCTTTAGTAGCTACTTTTTGCCATTGCTCAGTTCTATTGATCGCCTCATTAACTAAGTCTTCTGACGTCTCAAGAGCGAAGTTGTTAACTTCTTTAGTAGTATTTTTTACTCTTGCTATCGCATTGTCAAAATTGAATTTCTCTACTGCTTTATTTGTCTTTTTAGTTGCCATAACTCTTATGATTTATTTTTTTGATTATTTATTTTTCTTGTCTTTAATCCAAGCTGTCAAGTCATCAAATTTTCCACTAAGAGCAAAATTAGCTTGAGTCTTCCAGTTCTTTGGATTGTGCATTCTGTATCTTGATCCAGCCTGATCAATAATAGATTGCAATTTTTGATCTGAGATCTTTGCTAAGTCTTTATAAGATTTAATACCCGCTTCATTAAGGATACCTTCAAGCTTTGGCCCTACTCCATCAATAACCTTTAGGTCATCAACTTGTGCTGATTGGGTGATATTTTCAACTGTGTCGATCACTGTATCTTTTACCTCTTCTATATTTTCTTTGATCTCATCTATAGTATCTACTATTTCTACTTTGGCTTTGGTAGCTGCTCTTTTAGCTTTTTTTACAATGGGTGCATCAGAAACTTCCTCCACAATTTCTTCTACCTCTCCTTTGAATCTCTTCAAAATTGGGAAGTCTGTAATTTTCTGAATTGCTTTTTCGATGGCATCATCTTCTATGCCAAGGAGATTTTTTACTCTCTCTGCACCATGCTGCACTTGTCCTTTGATAGTCTCGGCAGCGTCAAATGCGATATCGATGTTTTTTTCTGCTATTGGTTCTGATTTTTTAATGGCTTTTTCCATTAGTTTTTGCCATTTTTCTCCAGTTTTGATTGATCCAGCCAAAACCTCTTCAGAAGTTTTTAACAATCCGTCATGCAATTTTTTTACACCTTTCTTCACTTGAGCCTTTCGCTCTGCCACATTAATAGTATTTGTTTCTTTATTTGCCATGATAGCTACTTGTATTTTGTATTATGATACAAGTATAGATAGGGTGAGTTACAGATGAGTTGCAAATGCGTTACTATACAGAAAATGTCCGCAAAAAGTTATTAATTGTTTAATGTTATTTATTTACCCAAGAATATGTAGATTAACTGCTACTATTGCTTTTTTTACTAAAAATAAACTTATGAAATACTTGTTTTATACACTTGCTTTATTGGCATTCAGCGCCATCTCTGCGATTGGGCAGGATGTAGAGTGGCCCTCTTTGGACAAAAGCCCAATGGACATGGCAACCTATCCATCGAGTGCAGCATTTGCCAATTATCTTGATGAAGATGACCCGGACAGATCACCTAAAATTAAAGTGCTATATAGTCGACCGTATAAAAAGAACAGAGAGATATTTGGATCTTTGGTGAAATACGGAGAAGATTGGAGATTAGGGGCAAATGAAGGCACAGAAATAATATTTTATCAGAATGTAGAAATTGGCGGTGTCACTGTACCTCGAGGGATCTATAGACTACTTGCAGAAGTAAATGAAGACCACTGGAACGTGGTAGTATCTAATCATAGACATACTGCTGGAGCATCTGGCATGGATAAGACTAAGGAAGTGGGAAGATTTAAGGCCATGGTGAGTAATTCGGGTTCTGAGAGAGAGCAATTCACTATCGGCTTTCAGAAAGTTGATGATGGACATGTCAATATGGTCATGGAATGGGATGATACTAGGGCTACGCTTCCTATCAATCTCAACGCCCCAACTATGGACGGGGAAGACGTAAGTCCGATGGATATGGCATCTTATCCTAACAGATCAAGATTTCAAAATTTCTTAAAGCCAGAAGAAGTAGAAGCTAATCAACCTAAAATCAGAGTAGTATACAGTAGGCCACAGATGAAAGGAAGAAAAATATTCGGTGAGCTAATAGCATATGATAAAATGTGGAGAATCGGTGCTAATCAGACAACTACCATATCTTTTTATACTCCAGTAACAATTGGAGAAAAGGAACTAAGATTAGGCACCTATGGATTATTCGCTAAAGTGCATAAAGACAAATGGGAAATCATTGTCCATAGTAATACTAATTCATGGGGACATGCTAATCATGATGAAGAAACTAACTTAGTGACTATCGAAGTGCCAACAGAAATGACAAGTGAACCTATTGAAGCACTATCAATAACATTTGACGAAGTCAGTGATAGCGAAGTACATATGCTAATTGGTTGGGAAAATACCATGGTCAGAGTACCTGTCACTTTGAGATAAATAGGTTGGGTACATTAAGAAATATTGAAAAGGGGCTCTGTTGAGTCCCTTTTTTTTTCTGGGAGTCTTAATAAAAGGAGCATTCTTAGACTTGATAAAGTTCGATAGGTAAGTCATCTGGATCACTCATAAAGGTGAATTTCTTATTAGTAAATTCATCTATTCTAATGGGCTCACATTTCACCCCATGCTTTAGAAGATGTGCAATCCATTCTTTTATGTCTGTCACACCAAAAGCTAAATGCCTCAATCCAGCTGCTTCTGGGAATGAAGGCCGCTTTGGAGGATTAGGAAACGAAAACAATTCTATGACATACTTGCCATTCAATGTTAAGTCAAGCTTGTATGAATCTCGTTCTGAGCGATAGACTTCTTGTTTGATTGACAATCCTAATATTTCTGTATAAAATTTTTTGGACTTGTCATAGTCCGAGCAGATTATGGCGATATGATGGATGTTTTTGATTTTCATAGATTGTATCATGAATTTAGCTACACAAAGTTATCTATGATTTTTTCCCACTTATTTCTTTTAATAAATTTTGAGTGGCGGGCAATGGATCTATACCATATTCTCTATCGAGTATGTCTTGGCAAGTTTGATAAGTTTTGAGCGCTTGAGGTCGATTACCATTTGATATATAAGCTTTCATCTGAATACGGTAGGCATCTTCCCAGCAGGGGTCTATCTGTAGAGCCTTTTGGGTTAGTCGGATACTTTCCATTGGCAATCTGTCCAAAGTTAATTCAGCAAGAGAAATATAAGCTCCTAATATAAGGACCTGAATGCGTTCTCGCTCCTCCGAGCTCCAATCTTCATACATCCTATTAGGTAGGTAGGCACCTTTATCATACTCTTGTGCTTTTCGATAAGCTTGTATAGCTATGTTTTGATCAGTGTGATAGGCTTCATTAGCAAGTATTATTAGCGAATCTATAATTTCTACATCCAGCCAAACAGCATTTAAGTTGAGTTGATAGGTTAAGCCTTGTCTGATGATATAGGTGGGATCAGTACGCGCTGGCCGATCTGGTTCTAATGCTTTGTTGATTCCGTGCATGGCCACTTTAAAATCTCGATCGTTTGCATCTTCCCATAGTCGATCCATAATTTGCTCTTTATGCATGGCATGCCTACTCCTATGTGAGATAAGAAATTGAAAAAGCTGTAACGTTTTGTCTCTACCCCAAGATTTAGAGCTCAGAGTCTCGCCAGATCGTATAACTTCAAATCGCCCAAGTGTATATACATGAATATTGGAACGATCTTGTTTGATCAAGATTTCTTTTAATCGCTCATTGTAGCGTTGACTCATTTTTTGCTCAGCTTGTCTACTTTTTGATTGAGAGATGCAACATCCTTAGATAGTTGATTCACCGTATCCATAAGTTTTCTGAAGTCTGATCTACTGGCAGCACGCCATTGATCTATTTCAACTTTTGAGCTGATTTCATCACTTACTTGTGATATTTGATCTTGGATCTGGTCTTGGAGCTGAGCAACCTGTTTTTTAGGGTCTTTGATAGTATCTATGATTAGTTTAGGGCCTACTTTGGTCATCTTTTTCCATATGTCAAAGCTTTTGTTGAGAATACCATCTTGTTCTTCTGGAGTCTTATCTTGAGTAGCCTCTCTCGTCAGCTCAGCCAACTTTTCTTGCATAAATACTATGGCCTTATCAAAATCTACAAAGCTCTTTTGATCTCCACCTTGGATATGTGATATTTTACCTCTCCATTGTACATTAGGTTCTCCATTGTCCTCATAAATCTTCTGTGTGAATCGCACCATAAAGGAGGCCGTCTCATCTGCTTTCTTTGTCATACTATTAGATTAGTGTCCGATGAAGATAACAAAGCTTCAATTAATC
>JAHDDE010000086.1 GCA_020629515.1 Saprospiraceae bacterium
TATAAAAAAACAAAAGACCCTAAGGTTAGAGGGTCTTTGTTTTCTTATCAATCTGGTAATAAATTTGATCCTATAATTTCATCTTAAGAACAGAATCAATATGTAAGTTTTGGTATTATTATTTTTTTGGGGTTGTACTTTAAAGACAGGCCATTCCCACTTAGCCCTTATCAGATTATTTGAGATTCAAGCGTTTTGGATAGTAGGCGACATTTATTTTTTGGCTCGTCTAATTTCCGACTTCTTCTATACATTTATGTATGTCCTCAGGTCTGAGATAATAGGTCTCTTTGGTCTTTTTATACTTCGTAGATAGATTTTGATTATTGAGTACAAAATGAGACCAATCTTTAAGCTGATGTCCCAAGCCTTTTTTAATGACTAAGTAGTCAACTGCTTTCTCATAGTCTTCCTGATTCCTTTTCTTTAGATACCAAAGGCCAGTCTTTATGATTTCCCAATTAGTTTTAAAATGATAGTCAATTATATGACATAGCTCGTGTGCTATGATCCCAATCTGGGCATTAAATGGGATATCTTCCAATAGCAAGCCATTCCTACTTCTCTTTGTATTGATAAATATAAAGTACTCTCTATCTCCGCCCAAAATGGTCCATATATTTGGTCGGGCCTGCATAGTCATGCTGATAGATTGAAAACGCAGAGAAATATTATCTTCTTGGAGTTCGGGGAATAATTTACAGATGATGGTGAACTGTTTTATGAGATGATTCGGTACATTTTTAATAAAAATGATCGATGGATCTTCCACTATCTCATTTTCTTTGATATGTTCTAATTTAGGGACCTGATGAAGCTCCACATGACTCATACACCTCTCGTATACGGCCCTCCGTTCTAATATATCATCATGATTATGATCGTGCCCCATCCTCTTTATACTTTTCGACGGCTGCTCTAACTGAGCCATATTTAAGCAACAAAGTTTTGGCAGAATCATATGGGAGTGCTGTGGCTCGCATCACCATCTTAGTACCACGATCTACTAATTTGTTATTGCTCAATTGCATATCTACCATTCTGTTATCCTTTACTCTACCTAATTTAATCATCACAGATGTGGTGATCATATTTAATACTAATTTTTGCGCCGTTCCTGATTTCATCCTTGTACTTCCAGTGACGAATTCTGGTCCCACTACTACCTCTATAGGATAATCTGATACTTGAGACAATGGAGCATTTGGGTTGCAACAGATAGATCCAGTGCTAATACCATTAGAGTGACAATCCTTTAGCCCATGAATTACATATGGAGTTGTCCCAGATGCAGCGATACCCACTACGATATCTTGATTATCTACATCATACTGAGAGAGGTCCTTCCAAGCTAAATGTATATCGTCTTCGGCAAATTCTACCGCTTTTCTCATCGCGCCATCACCTCCAGCCATCAATCCTATAACCCAATCATGAGGTACTCCAAAAGTGGGTGGACATTCTGAAGCATCTACTATACCCAATCTGCCGCTGGTTCCTGCACCTATGTAGAACAGTCTTCCACCATCTTTCATCTTATCATATATGGCATCGACTAATTTTCCTATAGCATCAAGTTGCTTTTCTACAGCTAATGCGACTTTCTGATCTTCTTTATTGATATTACTAAGTAATTCGGAGGTAGACATCTTTTCGAGATGTCTATAATTAGAGGCAGATTCTGTTATAATTTTGCTCATCATGGCTAATTGACCTGCAATTTAATCATGCTTTGGCCTTAATTGCATCTGCCTTTGTGATAAATATTGTTTAATATTTATTTTACACTCACTAAGAACCACCTGTTCGATGTATTATTTAAGGATTGTTAGTTTTTTATTTTGCCTTGCTACAATAGGACAGTCCCAAATGTCCTTTAGGAACCTTAATGTCACTGATGGTCTTTCTCAAAATAGTGTAACGTCCATATCACAAGACTCTCTTGGTGTCCTTTGGATTGCGACTCAGGATGGATTAAATGCGTATGATGGTCATTTCACTTATTATCCTTTTCTTTTTGACGATATTACTCGACCTGATTATAAGATATTAGGTAAATCTTATGTTGATGGTGATGGGCTATTGTGGGTTATAGCTAAAGGCGGAAAACTTCATAGGTTTAATAGATCTGATAGACTATTTAATGAAATAGCTCTCGATTTTGAAGTTTTGGATATCATAGAGATAGCAGATGATTCATATATAATCGTCGATAGAAATCAGTCTGTACATATTTGGTCTAGTGAGAGAGGGGTTATTAAGAGTACCAAAATGGAAAGATTAAGAATCCATTCGATTAGGTATATCAATGAAAGTTATTTACTGCTTACTGATAGAGGATTGTATTCATTAGATGTCGAAGATTTAAGTATTAAAACTTATGATGAGAGGCTTCAAAAGCTCTCCATCAGTTCGCTGGCAGTGGGAGAAAAAGACCAAATATATATAGGGACTTTCGGTCAAGGTTTGTGGCTATATGATAAAGTATCAAATGAATTAAAAAAGTGGTCAAAATTACCTGATGCTATTATAATATACGATCTTATCTGGTCAGGTGACTTCTTATGGATAGCTACATATGGGGATGGGTTATATCGGATTTCCGCAGACTTAGATATTTCACATTTCACGCCTAATAAGTCTGATCCAAGTGCGATCAGCTATCATGATATCCTTGATCTTCATGTTGATAAATTTGGGGCGCTATGGGCCGGAACAGATGGTGCAGGTATTGATTACTATGATCCATATCTCAATAAATTTGGTTTGGCCATGGATGATGCCCTCCAAGGATCGGCCAATATTGAAGTTATTAGAGCCATCTGTACTTCTTCCGATTATATTTTTCTCGGCACGTCAGGACATGGCTTAACTATTCATGATAAATCTACGGGCGCATATACTACTTACAGTTCATCCGATGGACTCAGTAATGATAGGGTCATGTCATTATTAGCCGATGGTTCACAGTTATTAGTAGGATATCAAGAAGGGGGTATTGATATAATCTCTTTCGAAGATGCGCAATTAAGAAGCATAAGGAATGATTTAAAAAATTTGACCATTTGGAGTATTACAAAGGCAGTAGAGTCACAGAAGTATTGGCTTACTACAAGAAATAATGGTTTATTACTATATGATGTTGAAAATGGGATAGAGAACAAAATAGATATAAGAAATCAACAAGGAAGCCCTGCCAGTCTAAGAGATTTAGATTTCATTAGCCCTGATATGCTTTGGATAGCTACTGACCAAAATGGCATTTTTCTTTACGATGTAATTCAAAATCAGATAAAACAAATAGAAAATGGTCCTAAAGAGTTGAAAGCAATTTCAGTTGCTCCAGATTATTTATATGTCGGGACAAATGGAAAAGGACTTTGGAGCTATGATTATAAAGGGGGATGG
Source organism: Saprospiraceae bacterium (assembly GCA_020629515.1). Lineage (GTDB taxonomy): Bacteria > Bacteroidota > Bacteroidia > Chitinophagales > Saprospiraceae > GYS-P2D. Next base: position 3,409 of record JAHDDE010000086.1, read on the forward strand.
GATATAGTCGCCAATAGAGATAGTGGATTAGTCAATGATGTGATTTATGGAGTAGAAGGAATATTAGGAAAAGACATGTGGGTAAGCACAAATAGAGGTATCTCTAATATCAAAATAGATAAAAACAAAGGAACTTCGATATTAAACTATGGGCCAGAAGATGGATTGCAATATTATGAATTTAATACTGGAGCTTCTTTTGAGGATGAGAATGGTATTATATACTTCGGGGGTATTAAGGGATACAACTGGATAGTTCCTGCGGCAATACCTATCAATCAAAATGTACCTACGCCGATCTTAAAAAAACTGCATGTGGGACACAAAGATTGGCGCATTGATGGTACCCCGATTAAGTTATCCCCTTCGGATAATAACTTCACTATTTCCTATAGTTCAATGCAACTGACCTCACCAAAAAGATCGAAGTTTCAATATAGGTTGAAGAATTATGATAATGATTGGGCTACAACAGATGCTGATGAGATCACCTATATGAATATGCCCGCTGGGAACTACATATTTGAACTTAAAAGTGCAAACTATGATGGAATATGGTCCGAAAAAGCCGTAGAACAAAAAATTATTTTAGGACAGCATTGGTATCTTTCTAATTGGTTCAAAGGACTAATCTTAGGCCTTATAGGATTGATCCTATATGTACTCTATGATAGCAGGCAAAAACAACTAAAAGCACAAAAACAGCTCGAAGCGGAAGAATTGAGAAATGAGATGATTAATGAAGTCAATCAAGCAAAATCTGATTTCTATACTCAAGTTACCCATGAGTTTCGTACACCTATTACTATCATTAATGGCATCACCAGTAAATTAGACATTACTAAAGATGCTAAAGAAGTCATCTTAAAAAATAGTAATAGATTACTCGAATTAGTAAATCAACTATTAGAACGAGCTCAGGAGAAGGATACTGTCACAGCTTTTGAACTTCCCGAACCTAATACGACCGATGTCGAACCATTAAAAGTAGGAGTCCCAATTATCCAAAGAAATATCGATGAAGAAGGACAAGAGAGGCCAAAAGTCTTAGTTGTTGAGGATAACAAAGATCTCCTATACTATATCACAAGTATTATAGAAGCGGATTATTCGATACTGACTGCCATAGATGGGAAAAAAGGTATCAAGGAAGCCAATAAAGAAGTACCTGATGTGATCATCACAGACCTTATGATGCCTGTTATGGACGGTATGGAGATGATAAAGCTACTCAAAGAGGACTTGAATACCTCCCACATTCCTGTCATCGTATTAACAGCCAAAGCGGACTATGAATCAAAATTAAGTGGACTAAAAATAGGTGCTGATGCTTATCTGGTTAAACCTTTTGATGAGGCTGAGCTATTGATAAGAATCAAGACTATATTGGATAATAGAAAGAGATTACAAGATCACTATGCTAATACTGATCACACTCCCATGGGGCAAAAAGAAGATGCCTTTCTGATGCAAGTGAAAGCATGTATTTTAAAAAATGTGGCTAATGAATCTTTTGGTATTCAGCAGATCTGCCAAGAGGTTTTTTTGGAGAGGACACAACTATATCGAAAAGTAAAAGCACTAACTGGTCTTACTCCTTCAGAGTTAATCAAACAGATAAGGATGCAACAAGCATGGAAAATGCTAAAGAATGATAATTATCAAATTTATGAAGTAGCCTATGCTTGTGGGTTTAAGGAAGCTTCATATTTCTCTAAAGTATTTAAAGAGTACTTTGGATATCAACCAAGTGAGGTAAAGCTCAAGTAGATGCGCAATCCTAAAATGCAACAAAATTATCAGTTTATACCACCAGATTATAACTGTGCATCTTATTCAGAACTGTAACTTCATCTTATGGCATTAGATATCATCGGTGAATAATTTTAGAATAAAATATCGCATTGTTTGTATAGGATTCATTCTATTGTTCAATGAATTTTATACTTCTGATTTGATAAGTCAAAGCAGAGAATCTTTAGATGAAGGGAAAGAGTGGTTTTCTCGTGCAAAAGAACTATCAAGTACCTATCTTCAATCAGATTCGATATACATCTATTATAATCTTGCTAAGGAGAGATTTTCTCATTTCGAAGAAGATTCGTTACTCTATTTTTGCAATTCAGGATTGATAGAATGGCAGCGCAGATATGGAGATGATGTGGCGGTATTACAACTATTGAATGAGAATAAACAACTGGTTCACGATGACTTAAGTCATGCAATTCTATTACTTGATTACTGCTCTTATTACAGTATAGCTACTAACTACAATTCTGATAGCATAAGATATTACGCCCAACTCGCTGTTGATGTTACGACTCAGAGTAATGATACCGTTCAATATATAGTTGCTAATCAGCATCTGGCATTAGAGTATCTTAAAGATCCTACTATGTTAGATAAAGTTCCGATTATCTGCAAAGAGATTCTTGATCTGAAGGATCACAATCATATTACTCAAAGTCTGGCGGTGCAAACAGAAATTGATTTGACAGACTATTTTATTCAAGTAGGGGAAGCTCACAAAGCGATACCCATTCTTACGGGTTATACCAATAGTTCGGAGAATTATGATGTGGGTTTCAGAATATGGATCAATGAATATTTAGAAAAGGCATATGTGCAGCTTGGAGATTATCATAATGCCCATAATGTGAGTAATCATTTAACTAAGTTAGTTGCAGAGCAAGCAGACAAAGAAAGGGAGCAGTCATTACGAGAAATGGAAGTGGTCTATCAACTGCAACGTACAGAACAAGAACTGAAAGCCACTCAGCAGATAGCGACAGCGAATGAATTGAGAGTAAATACTCAACGTTTATTCATATATAGCCTTCTTATAGGAGGGCTTGCTATTATCAGCTTAGTTTGGTTAGCATGGTATAATCAAAAGAAAAAAGCCATAGCTAATTTGGAATTAGCAGAAACGCAAAAAGAAGTGGTCAGTATGAAAAATACCTTTTTTGATAACATAGCTCATGAGATACGTACTCCACTCACTATAATTAAGGGGATGTCACAACGTATTAAGGAAATGCCCAAGGAAAAAGAATTGATCGCACGTAATACCAATCACATTTTATCATTGGTTGATCAGGTATTAGATCTATCCAAATCGGATCAGGGATTGTTAAAGCTATATCCTAAGGTGTGTGATATTATCCCATTACTACAGGAAGAAATAAATGATCATCAATCTTTGGCACTCGAAAAATCCATAAACCTTTCTTTCATCAGTGAGATGGATAGCTACTCAATGAATATAGATGACCAGCGATTAAAACAAATATGCACTAACCTAATTAGTAATGGCATTAAATATACTCCAGAACATGGTTCTGTATCATTGATGCTGGATATCGTAGAAGATGGTATCATAATAAAATGCAAGGATTCTGGTATTGGTATCTCAGAAGATGAAATTGAACAAATATTTAATCGATTTTACAGAGCGAATAAACAATACGCATCAGGGACAGGGATTGGTCTATCTGTTGTCAAAGAGTTAGTGGATCTGATGGGAGGCGAGATTGAAGTAAGTAGCCAAGTAGATATAGGCTCTCAGTTTACGGTATATCTTCCAAATACTTAATGAACAACTTAGTTCATAGCAACTATACATTCTAATGGAATTGGCCTTTATATAGTTCTTAGAAATTTGTCTAATACTACTTGTGATTTATAATGCCGTATTGGATTGATCTGTAATTTTGATTTAGACAAGGCA
>JAHDDE010000004.1:0-74454 GCA_020629515.1 Saprospiraceae bacterium
TGGGTTGATAGGTGAAGTAAGGGCCAAAGTTAATTGAGCGTATGCAGTGATGAAGTGTGTCTTGTATTGGATAAGTCATTCAATTTGATCCTTGTAAACGCTGTTAAGATAAGGATTCTTTTATGACCAAGAAAGCTGACATGACTTGGAGGGTATATAAAGTCAGGTAGAGATAGTACTAATTATAGATAGCTTAAGCTGATTCATACGATACTTCTACTTGGCCATTTATGAGTCGATTTTCAATATCCAATCCACTAAAGACCCCTTGTATATTTTTTTCTCCTTTGTTTAAATAATAGGTTTTTAAGAAAAATTCTAATCTTGAGAATAATGCAATACCGGTTAATCGAAAACTAAAATGAATGACAGAACCATTCTGTATTAATTCAAAATGGTCTCTATTGATGAGGACTCCAGAGGTTAGTGGAGTGATCTTGTAGGTGTTACTATTGATCAGAAATGAGAAATCTCCTATGTGCTTTTCATTTTGATGGAGTTGACAAAGATATTTTCCTGGGATTTTTTCGTAAGTGATGCTATAGGGACTATTAGGAGAAATTTCCAACTTGTCATTTGGTATAACCGCATCATTTTCGATTCTCACATTTCTCAATTCTTGTGCGATGTAAGCGGGTACTTTACTTGTGAGAGATTTAGATACCATCTCTTCTTTAGAGTTGCATTTTTCATGTATTGTTTTTACCGCGATTACCTTATTATTGATATCGAATGCTGAGAGTACCCCTATGATGAATGCGCTCCGGCTGGGGTCTCCATAACCGATGTATAGTATACTTTCGCCTCCTTCTACCATTCTTCCATCCATTAAGGTTTTGGTCCTGACATGCAAGATGTCAGCCCGTTTTTTTACGGTGCCATAGTATAAGAATTCTTTAAAGGATCCATCTTTTTGTGGATAGAGATATCTGTATTCTAAGTTTTTCCAGTCATTGAGGACGGTGATCTGAGCTTTGACAATTTCTTTATATTCTCCGTAGTAGTACCCTACATAGTAGTAGGTTTTTTCTGAATTGGAGGAAGAGATCAGGTTCAATTGTTTTGATTTTTCTGCATGATCTTCGATGGCATTTTGGGCAAATGCATTGACATCCTCGTAGCCGATATATTGGAAGAGTATTACTTTATAGAACCCATTCAATTTGAGGATGGGCTTGCCAGTTTGTAGCTCTCTGTTCTTATCATAGAGGTATTTTCCATTGACAAAACCATGAGTTAGTTTTTCCAGATCTTGTTTCAGATTGGGCAGCTGTGGATTGTAATTGCCGAAACCATATAGTTGTGTGACTTTGCTCAAGGCCGGAACTTGGTGGGTAGTTTTGAATTTTTCCAAAACCTTATTCAATAGTATTTTAAAACTATAGGCCGTGATATATAGGGTGTTGGATTCTGGTGTTTTTATTTTTTCCATTCTATTCCTATTTATAATTATGAATTCCAAAATAAAATAAAAAGAATTAGAAATAACTGAATAGAAGAAATTCCTATCGAGATTTAAAAGGTAAAGGATCGATTTACCATCATTTATATTATTAAATACTAAAACATGAAAAAGCATATTTACCTATTATTTCTTTTGCTTTCGACCTTAGCCTATGCACAACAAATCACCATATCTGGACATATTGTTGATGCTACTGGAGAGGCTTTGATTGGAGCTACTGTAATGGAAAAAGGAACAGCAAATGGTACTGTTTCGGATTATAATGGAAACTATGAGCTCACAGTCGCATCATCGAGCTCTACCTTGCTAATAACCTATACTGGTTATGCGTCTACGGAAATAGCTCTGGAAGGCCAAAGTAGAGTAGACGTGACTATGATCGAGTCTGCCGAGGAGTTGAGTGAGATCGTAGTGAGCGGATTTACTGGAGTTGTCGGTCGAGCGCGCAAAAGGACAGAATCAATTCAAAAAATACCAGAATCCGTTACAGCACTAAATAGTGATGGTATAGAAAAAGCAGGTATTAATAATGTCGCTGATTTCGCCGAGTTGGTACCTAATATGAAGTTGAGCGAATCACAAGCAGTAGGGGTTAACTTTCTTGTCGTCAGAGGTATCCCGCAGATCAGAAATGCCGATGCTCCAGTGGCTTTTGTTGTGGATGGGGTGACTATACCAGATCCGGCTTTGCTCAATCAAGAAGTGTTTGATCTTGCCTTGATCGAGGCGGTTAAGGGACCTCAAGGTGCTTTGTACGGAAAGAATGCGATAGGTGGTGCAATCAATATTTACTCAAAAGAACCAACCAATGACTCTAAGAATAACATCCAGTTGGGAGCAGGAAATGGTGGGTTTTATTCTGGTCAATTGGTCTCTTCTGGTGCACTATCTGAGGACAAAGCCTACTATAGAGTATCTGCTAAATATCAAAATTTTGACGGACTACTTACTAATGATTTTTTGGACCAAAAAGTGGATTATAGTCAAGACCTCAACTTGAGAGGACAAGTCATATTAACTCCGTCAAGTAAGGTAAAGGCAACAGCTACTTTACAGTATATGAATACAGATGCTGGAGCTACCTACTATTCTATCAGCCCAGCAAGCATTGGGACAGGTGGTTTGTTAGAACCCATCGACCCTAACCCCAATAATGAAAATAGTACCATCTATCAAGATCAAATAGGAAATTCTGATATGGAAAATCTATTTGGTAGTTTGAACCTTCAATTTAATTTAGGCAAATCCAAACTCCAAAGTATCACCTCTTATAATAAAGTAGACAGGAATACTATTGGTGATCTGGACTTTACCGAAGAGCCTTTTGATGGTTTTGTAAACTTTTTTGGATTGGATCAAGGGGAGTTTAATAATACGGCTTCTTTCAATCAGGAATTGAGACTATCCAACACTAATAAGAGCGCTAAACTGGACTGGAGTCTTGGAGGATTTTATCAAAATGTGGAACGAGATTTTTATCAATCAGATCTTACATTGAGTCCAGATTGGGCCGTGACAGATTATACTGTGACTTTTAATACGATAGCATTTTTTGGATTTTTGGATTATAAGTTGACAGATTTATTGACGGCTTCTATTGGCTTGAGATATGATATTGATGATTTCGAACAAGAGGATAGATTGCCCGTCCTTTTTGGAGAACCTGAGCCGATTATTAATGAGCGTGGCGACAATGTCCTCCAGCCTAAGCTCTCATTGAGCTATCAGGCATCTGAAAATGTCCTTGCTTATGCGAACTATGGCAGAGGCTATCGTGCAGGTGGATTTAATCCTCAGATCACAGATCTATACAATCTTGATTACGAAAAGGAGTTATCCGACAATTATGAAATAGGCATTAAAACTTCGTCATGGGGTAATAGATTTTTATTGAATGGATCAATATTTTACTCTAAGTTTTCTAACCGCCAACAGTTTGCTATCGAACCTGAATTCTTCATTCCTGGTAACTTCAATTATGAACAAAGCACAATTGTAGGATTTGAAATAGACTCTAAAACTCGGGTGTCTAAATATTTGGATATATTATTCAGCTATGGTTTTGTAGATTCTAAAATTGACGTAGGTGGTTTTACAGGGGGGGATAATGGTATGGCATCTGACCTTAATGAGTTCAATGGTAATATCACTTCATTTGTGCCACGTAGTAATTTTAACCTTGGTCTTGCCTCAAGTTTTGATGTGTCAGAAAAGGCCTCATTAGACCTCAATGTTAATTTAAATGGTACTGGAAAGATATATTGGTCTGATTTTAATGAGGAAGGAAGTTATTCTGATGGATATCAATTATTAGATGCCAGAGCCACACTAAACCTTGATAAATTCAGCATTTCATTATGGGGAAAAAATATAACCAATCAAAAGTACTATCTCGAGCTTGACACTTTTGGATTCGGCTGGATAGGCCGTCCTGCAACGATTGGACTTACGGTAGGGGCTGATTTTTAAAAAAAATAAAATATAATCCGTGTCATGGATTGTATCCTTGGCACGGATTAATAAAAGACACTTATCTAATAGTAGATCTAAATTTTTGCTGATAAATATTTTAACAAATAAACAAATGGAGTCATCAATAAAAAGAGTTAGAGCCATAGTTGCGAAGGTACTTATTGAGGATATGTTTAAAGTGCAAAAGGGTGAAACTGTAGCGATTACAGCGGACATTGGTTCAGACCGAGAAACAGTAAATTCTATAGCTGAGGCAGTATCTAAGACTGGGGGAAAACCATTGGTCATGTGGATTCCGAAGGGTAGGGGAGACGCTCAAATTGGTATGCCAGATTGGCCCTCAGCCGCATTGACAGCCGCATTATGTGAAGTAGATGTCTGGATCGAAATGACCTCTACGGTGATGCTCTATTCTGATATTTGGGAAACGGCAATGGCGCAAAATAAAAAGTTGCGATATTTGATCATAGGCAATAGCAGTATACAGTCTATCAAACGTGTCTTTACAGGTTTTGATATCAAGCTATTAGGAAAGCTACTTTGGCAAGTGTTGGAGATGGCTAAAAAAGCCAAGACAATAAAAATCACGAGTCCTAATGGAACAGATGTGTCATACGACGTGGATTTAGATTATGCTTTTGATATCGATGATGGAGATTATTCCAAGCCCATTTTTGGCACGGCTCCTGGCTATGTCAATATTGTACCCAAATTAGGAAGTATGAATGGCAAAATAGTTTTTGATCTATTGACTAATGCGGATGTGTATGACAATCAAAATGAAGTGGCATTCATCATGAAAGATGGAGTGATTAGTGAGGTGGTAGGCAATGAAGAAGCAGAAAAGTTTAAAGATTTTCTTGCGTCATTTGAAGATCCCAATATGTATAAAATTTCTCACCATATGATTGGTTTAAATCCTGGTGTACGACAGCTTTGCGGAGAGATTGTAGAAGATGAAAGAATATGGGGAGGTGTTGATTTTGGTTTTGGACATACCAGCCCAATTGATATGCCACCCGCTGGGCAAATGGCCAAATCGCATTTTGATGGAGTGGTTGCTAAGACTTCTATCTTTTTTGATGATCAACAATTGGTGAATAATGGTGAAGTGTGTCATCCTGACTTGAGAGAGTTAGTTGAACAAATTTTAGGGCAGTATGCGTAAGTAACTATCTCTTATGTCTGACAACAACCAATATACTAATAGCAAGGTTGAACCTCAAGATTATACCTCAGGCTGGAAGATAGCCCTTGTGTTAACAGGACTTGGTGTTTCGTTGCCTGTTCTTTATTTAGGAGCAGAAGTAGCATTAAACTTGGGTTTTGTTGATGCGATGATTGCTTTTGGTGTTTCAACCTTGGTATTGACAGTCCTATGTATGGTTACTACTTTGATTGGTAACCGTTCTCGTTTGTCTACTTATATGATTTTGCGATTTTCTTTCGGAAAACATGGCGCAAAAGTTATAAACTTCATTTTTGGATTAAGTTTGCTGGGATGGTTTTCGGTGGCCTTAGAACTATTAGCACAAGCCATTCAGGATACTGCGATAAGCACCATAGACCTCCATATTCCGCTTTGGATGATCATATTATTAGGTAGTACTCTTATTACTCTCACGACTATTTACGGAATTAAAACTCTGGAGAGATTGGCTAATTTGGCCGTGCCTATATTGTTGATATTTTTGGTTTATGTGGTTTATATTTCTATAGGACAAGAACCAAATTACCTCCAAGTTATGCTTGCATATGAAGCTCCTAAGGACAGTATGACTCTGTTTGAAGGAACTGCCGCTTTGATTGGTTCAGCTATACTTGTGCCCGTTCTTATGGCAGATTTTTCCAGATTTATTTATAATGATCGACAAAGTCTATTGTCTGTTTTAGGTCTTGCGATTGGGACACCATTCGTATATATCATTAGTACTATAATTGCCATTCAAACAGGCGAGGTAGACATTATACAGATGATGAAATCCTTTAATCTTGTCATACCCGCATTTGTCTTGATCTTTGTATCTACCTGGTTAACTAATGCAACCAATTTGTACTCTATATCACTGACCTTTTCTACTGTAGTCGAATCTTATGGATATACGAAGATGTGCTTGATAACAAGTTTTCTTGGCACCGTTATGGCATTAATGCGGTTTTCTAATTACTTCATTGAGTTTTTGAATATACTTGGAATATTTGCTCCCTCCATAGCAGCCATATACATTTTGGATTTCTTTTGGTTGAAGAAACAACGTTATGACTTAGATCACATTCAGCCTTGGGGGATACCGGCATTATTAAGCGGCACGATCAGCTCATTAATTACTCTTTTTACCTATCTGGAGGTGTTTCATATTACCGAAGCCTATTTCATTGATTCGTTTTTGATCGCAGGGGTGTTATACTTTTTATTGAGCAGGAGTGAGTCAAAAAATTAATTACAACTTAATTATTTTTTAATTACCTCACATATTTTATTCGCAACGGAAGTTGTTATAAATGTTGATGCTTACTGTCCTACGAGGATCTTATATTCCTGTGGTATCGTGATGCCATGAAGGCCATCTGTCAATCCATAAAAAATACTTGCCGTAATCATAGCACCGAGGGTGATCAGGACATAAGACTGTATTTTAGGAGTAATGCCTAATACTGACTTATTACACCTCTTAAAATGTATAGCCGATAAATGTCCAAAGAAAGACATGATGGCCAACCCGTAATAGGGAATGAAAAATAGGTTAAAAGGGAAGTAATTGATCCCTGCAGCACCGAAATAAACATTAGTGTCCAGATGAAGAATAATCCTACCTACTAATATGGCAGTAACATGGATGACTAAGAATACGGCTAAATAGAGCCCACTAAGGAGATGAAGCCGATGAAAACTAAATCTACTTTTAGAGCGATACATAAGATACAGCCGTACGCCTGTGATGATCTGAATCATAACAACAGCTAAAAGAATACATTCAGCGAAAGGATTCCTATACACCAATCTCAGCTTTGCCATCACTTCTATATGGGTGTGGATACCGTATATACTCATGAAATGATTAAATAAATGTAATCCTATGAAAAGGGTAATGATCATGCCAGAGATATAATGTGTTCTACGCATCTTTTTGTATCAAAATTCAGTAAAGGCTTCAATAATACATTTGATATAAATCAAATTCTATCGGTGAGGTCTGCGGATTCGACTTAGTGTCTCCAGTGTGATGCCTAAGTAGGATGCGATATGAGTTAATGGAACTCTTTTAGTGATATCTGGCCTGATATCCAACAATTTTTTGTAACGCTCTTCAGCGGAATGAAACTGGATAGAAGCGATCTTTTCTTGTTGCTTGAGCATGGTCTGGGTGACGATTTTTCTGAGTAGTCGTTCGAATTCATGATATCGATCTGCTAAAGCCTCAACTTGGTCTCGCTGAAATTCCACCAGTATACTATCCTCTAATAGCTCAATATAATGCGGACTTGGTCGGTCGCTAAAGAAACTCACGATCGCACTGATGAATTCACCTTCAAAAGCAATCCAGTCTGTTACTTCCTTTCCATCATGGAGATAATAGGCTCGGGCGCAACCACTGATCAAATAAAAAGTCTGATGAGAATATTGCCCCTCACGAACCAATACGCTGTGCTTCTTCTGTTGGTGAAGTTTGGCCATCGAGAGCATCTCCTCTTTACAAGCCGAAGAAAGAGGGTGAAAGTTTTCTTCAATAGATTGCAAAAGGTCCTGTGGAATCATGATTCGACCTCTATTTCAATGCCTTCGAACCATCGAGTGAAGAGATTATAAGATAAAGAGCCGATCGCTCCTGCAATCATTCCTAATCCCATGAAGATCAGGGGCATACCGATCAGCGCCCCAAAGGCAAGAAGAGTCCCGTAGCTCAGGCCTGGAGTTTCGTCGTTCTCGATCCAATCTAATGTAACTGCTACGTCGAGGAGTAGGCCACCAAAAGAATAGAGTATCCCTAAGATTAAGCCAATGAGTGCCCCAATAAAAGCCAAGAGCTTCATAAGACTATACGGGTGTATCGTTCTCAGCAACATTTTCATAAATGTCCATTTATTTAGTATACAATCTATAGGATGAATAATGTTATCGAAAGAGTCAATAATACCAGTAAGTTACTCAATCAATAACTTATAATTATAGTTTCTCCTTATTTTACCTTTTATCTAAAAATGGCTAATCATGCGCTTCTTCGTTTTATCGTCTTTCATTTTTCTCTTCATTCAATGCAAATCTGACGCTCCAAGTACCAATGAGCAGCCAAAAGAACAAGAAACTACTTTAGCCAAATTTGAGCCAGAGGATGGTAAAGTCATTCTATTTGTGGGACAAGAGTTAGAATCTATAGGTGGATTAGAAGATTGGAATGATGGATATTATGATCACTTCCCACATCCCGGAGGATTTACTATGTATACTAAAATTCGTCCTGGAGACGAGGAGTTTGGTTTTACTTATTCCGGTTTGTCAGGGGTGACTACTACCGATGATTGGGGAGACAGTCCAAGTAACATGTCTTTGCAGATAGCGGACGAGGATTTTGCACATAGCGCATTAGCGATAGGATTAGAAATCGTGAATCATGAGGGAGAAATCGCTGCGGGAGAGTTAGACTCGTTAGTGGATGCTTTGGGGCGGTGGATTCAATCTTTAGAGGAGCGGCCAGTATTTCTAAGGATCGGATATGAATTCGGCGGATCATGGAATCACTATGACAAGGAGGATTATATCAAAGCCTACAAAAGAATTAAAGATCGATATGATGCACAAGGCATCAATAATATCGCATATGTCTGGCAGTCGCATGGTTGGGGGCAAGATCAAGCGGATTTGTTGAGCTGGTATCCAGGCGATGACTATGTAGATTGGTGTGGGTTTTCATTTTTTTCGAGATGGTCCGAGGTACAGATGATACAGTTTGCTAAAGAACGCAATAAGCCGGTGTTTATAGCTGAAGCTACTCCAACGATTTCTTCGGCCACAGTAAAAGAAAATGGTAAAACTAAAGAGACCTTACTGAGTAATCCTGAACAGGCAAAAGAAGCATGGAAAGAATGGTTCACACCTTTCTTTAATATGATAGATGATCATCCAGAGACCATTAAAGCGATCAGCTATATCAACTGTCACTGGAAGTCTCATCCTATGTGGGTGAATAATCCAACCTTTATGGATGTAGATGCTCGATTGCAGACTAATTCTGAAATCACCGAAAAATGGAAAGCGATTACCAACCAAGAAAAATATCTTAAAAGCAGTCCAAAGCTATTCGATTATCTATGGCACAGAAATAAATCAAATTAAAATGTGACTTATTCAGATAGTGGCGTCTTAAGACCTATAGCATAATATAACAACCTTTATTTTTACTAAATCGACTCACCTTTTATAATAATATAAACCCAACAATACTGTTGGGTTTTTTTATTGTCTATATCTGCTCGTTATTTTTTATTGGCTTTCTTATTTTGTGCATGGAGCATCATGAGAAGAATAAGAGCACTAACATTTATTGCTGGAATAGTATTGGGGTATACTTTTCAGATCAACTGTCAAGAAATAATTCAAGAATGGACTTTTGAATTTACCGATGACGAGTTGGATAGATGGTTGCCTACAGTAGAAAATGATATTGATAATCCCGGTTTTTTTGGATTAAGAAATGGCAGCTTCGAGATTAATGATATGGAAGGCCAAGAATGTGGTAGTAGCAATACAGGGAATAATGGTAACAGAGGTATATTATTTTCAGGAATTGTGAGAGGAGGATATTGTGATGTATCAATCTCTTTTGAAACTCATATCTCTGATGCACCATTTGAACAATGCTTGAGTCCAGGAACCAATAGTCCTATAGGTTGTACGGATTTTATAGGATTAACACCTGGAGGAGATGGTATGACTTTCGAAGTGGTCTACAATGGAAGTTTTGTGATGACTGGAGGCTATTGTGGTCCCAATCGAGAAGGAACTTTCAATATCTCAGGTCTTGAAATTAACATTGGTGATTCTTATCAAGTGTTTATCACAGGAGGGACACAAAGTCCTGAAGAGTCCTACTTTATTGATAGAATTCTTGTGAAGGGATTTCCTAAATCAGTTGTTCCTCCAGAAATTGTAGCTAATAGCGATAGTTACTGCGACCAGGAGGGAGCTTTGTTTCTGAATGAGATAAGTGGAGGCGTCAGTTATACTTGGTATAAAGATGGAGTGATGCTTTCTGAGACATCAGATACTTATATAAAGACCCCTGTAACGGTAGCTGATGCCGGTTTGTATGAAGTGGACTTTGTGGATAGCAATGGGTGCCATTATCAGGCCGAATTAATGGTACATGTAGAGGACTGTAGTGTTGACTCGATTATATTTAACTTGGATTCTGTTTTTTGTTCTGGAGATCTCCTGATTCTGCCATCCATATCTGATAACGGAATCACTGGAACTTGGAATTCAAATTCTCCAGATAATATTTTATCTGAAGCAGGGGCTAATAGTTTGCTGTTTAGTTCAACTGATGGAGCCGCCTCATATGTGTATGATTATGTGGTATTTAAGAGTTATTCAGATACTATTTATCCTGAGATTTGCCCAGGTGATGTTTTCTCTATTCAAGGCATAGATTTGAGTTATGAAGGTATGAATAGTACCACCATAGCTGATCAGTCACGACAGGGGTGTGACAGTATCACTTTTGTTGAAATAATGCCGTTGGATGCCTCGAGGTATATATTAAGAGATACTCTTTGTGAAGGTGGTGAGCTCCTAATAAATGGACAGATTTTAAATATTGATAACCCTGAATACCTTGATACATTAGTGAATGGCTTAGGATGTGATAGTATCATCGATGTGGTACTTCATTTTAATACTTCGCAAGTCTCGATTTACGACCCTATCATTTGTGCCAATGATTTTGTAATAGTCAATAATAATAAATATGATATGTCAAGGCCGTCAGGCACAGAAATATTTGTGGATGGTCAGGGCTGTGACAGTATAGTAGATGTCGATATTAGCTTTATCATAACTGATACGACATGGATTACTTCTCCAATTTGTAATGATGAAGTGGTGCTGGTGAACGGCATTGGATATGGAAAAGATATGCTTAGCGGAATAGAAAGTATAGTGGGGACTGATGGCTGTGATAGTGTGGTGGTCATTGAGCTCTCTTTGGGTCAAAGTGATACTATTTTAATAGATGCAATCATATGTACTTCCGATAATCTTCAGGTAGGTGACGGTATATATGATATCAACAACCCAAAAGGGATAGAGAGGATGCTGGATCAAAATGGTTGTGATAGTTTGGTTCAGGTAGATCTTAGATTTTTCGAAAGCGATACGGTTATTATTTCAGATATGCGTTGTGCTAATGATGGATATGAAATAATAGTTAATGGAGAGATTTATAATGAAGCTCGTCCTAATGGCAAAGAAATATTAAATGATAGAAATGGATGTGATAGTATTGTAATCATCGATCTGATGTACCTATCGGCTATAACAGGATTAGAATCTTATAACGGATGCCAAGGAGATGGATATGAAGTTTCAGTCAATGGAATGGTCTATAACGAAAGTCGGCCTACAGGCGAAGAGAGACTGTTCGCTTCGTCCGGTTGCGATAGCCTCGTCAGTGTAGTGTTAAATTTTGGACAACAATCGTTTGGAAGTATCAATTATGAAGGATGTGCTGATGATGGATATGAGATCGAGGTGAATGGTACTTTATACAATGAAATGAACCCAACAGGATTGGAGCAGATAGAAAGTAGCAATGGTTGTGACAGTATAGTGGAAATTAGTTTGGTATATGCTCCACCAATCTATTTCGACTTGATTTATGAAGGTTGTGCTTCTGATGGATTTTCTACAGAAGTCAATGGGGAGATGTACGACATAGACAATCCTTCGGGAGTAGAAATTTTGAGGGCGCGATCTGGCTGTGATAGTATTGTGATGATTGATTTATTTTATTATTTCGCTGATACTACAGAACTTCTTAGGACGGAGTGTACAGCAAGTGGCTATACTATAAACGTCAACGGGGTAGCTTATAATCAAGACAACCCAATAGGAACAGAATTTTTAACCAATGTATTGGGATGTGATAGTATTGTAAAAGTCAATCTTACCTTTAAAGATGAAATCATTACATCTTTAGTTGATACTTTATGTAGTGATGAATCTCGTGTTGTTGATGATCAATTATTTGATATTAATAATAAAGTAGGACAAGTAACAATGAAGGGGGCTGGAGGATGTGATAGTATTATAGAAGTGAATCTGAAATTTTACCCCAGGGAAGAATTAGACATTTTCGTAGATACCATTGATCCAATAGGTCTGTATCAATTGAGTGTTTTTGGGGTTGTAGATACAAGCCAAATTAATTGGGCCTTCGATCCTTCCCTTAGCTGTACGAGTTGTCCTGATCCCATAGTGACAGTATCATCGTCGCAGACGTATGAAGTGCGCATACTTGATGAAAATGGATGTGAAATAGAAGAGTCAATTTCCTTTGTAAAAACAAGTGAGGCCCCATCATTTTATTTACCTAACATAATAAATTTAAATAGCACAACGGGTAATAACATGATTCGTCCTGTTGTCCCAAAGGGAATTAAAGCGGTATACGATCTGACCATATATGATAGGTGGGGAGGCATAGTGTATGACGCACAACAGATATCAACCGTGCATAATAATTTGGGATGGAGAGGAATGGTTGATGGCAAACGTGCTAACTCGGGGACCTATATTTATTTGGTGAAGTTATACTTCAATGGTAGTCGTGATCCGATAACCAGAAGAGGTACAGTGACAATCTACTAATGAGCCATACATGATGTGACGCTACCAACTCAAAATAAAGCCTCCTTCAGTCTTTATAATTCTGAAACTGGTCCCTCCTTTATTGATTGGCTTTGAGGAAAAAGAGGCACATTATTATAGGCCTCTTTTGGTGACTCTATATATCTATAGTGCTAATTTAAGCAAGTCGATACTGCCTAATAGTCGATCTCGCTCTGTTCCCACAATTTGATCTTTTTCGTAGTTATCAAAGTATGATGGCAGACTATAGCTTCCTACTACTTTGGCCCCTTGATAGGGCAATGCATTAGCCAAGTACTTCAGATTGTTTGCGCCACCACCTTTACCAGGAGAAGTACTCAGTAATAGCAAAGGCTTTTCAGCAAAAACTTTAGAACCACGACGACTTAACCAATCCAAAATATTCTTCAAGAATGCGGGGGTGCCACCATTATGTTCGGGAGATGCTAGGATGAATCCATCATACTTATCAATCATTGAGATTAGTTCCTTGATAAGGTCAGGCGTTCCATCTGGGTCCATATCAATTGAGTAGATAGGGATATCCCATTTTCTGATATCTAATACCTCTATTTGATCTGGAGCTGTTGATTTAACATAATCTAAAAGTTTATAATGTATTGATTGTGAGTGATTGCTTCCCGCAAAGGCTAATATTTTCTTCATAATTTTAATTTATGTTCATTGGTATATCCATTAATAATATTCTACTGTTCTTCTCTGCTTTTATTTTTAATTGTTCGGTATCCCAAATACCGAATCCATCTCTTTTTTCTAATGCCTGACCATTTATTTCGGCAGAACCATCTATGACAAATGCATAGACACCATTATCGGGCTTTTTTATGTTGTAAGTAGCATTGGTCTGCTGATTGAATCGACCGAGGTAAAACCAAGCATCTTGATGAATCCATACACCTTGATCATCTGCGTCGGGGGATAACACTTGATAAAACTCGTTTTCTTTTTCTATATCTCTGATAGATATTTGATCATATCTTGGAGAGACATCTCGTTTGTTAGGGAATAACCAGATTTGTAACAATTTAACTGGTTGGTCACTGTTGGCGTTAAATTCACTATGTCTGATACCAGTTCCTGCACTCATCACTTGGACATCTCCATGCTGTATGATTTCACCATTTCCCATGCTGTCTTCATGTTTCAATGCTCCTTCAAGAGGAATTGTGATAATCTCCATATTATCATGAGGGTGTGTTCCGAATCCCTTAGACCCTGCAATTTGATCATCATTTAATACACGCAATACTCCAAAATTCATACGTTGTGGATTGTAATAGCTCGCGAAGCTAAAAGAGTGATTCACTTTTAACCATCCATGATCAGCGGAACCTCGTGTGTTCGCCTTGTGCAATACTGTGTTCATAGTAATTAAGTCTTTTTTGTTAGGTAAATGATTAAATCCAAGATCGTCTTGACTTAAAGCTGTTGTAGATTTTGTCGAGCTCTTGTCCATATTATTGTTGCTATGAACACCAGCCATCAATCCAGCAAACAGTGTTTTTTTAATAAAGTTTTTACGATTCATTGTGATTCTTATCTTCTCCTTAAGAATACTACAAAGGTGATAGGTTTGAGCCACCAAAAAAATAAGGTAGATTAATAAAGTTGATTAAACTATGTTAACTTTTAGCATCAGAATGAATCTGTTTTCTTAATGAACTCAAGAATTCTTTGGTGATTCCTAAGTAGGATGCTATCATATACTGAGGCACCCGATTGGCGATATCTGGATAGGTCCCGATAAAGGAGAGATATCTTTCTTTCGCCGATTGTGCATGATTGTTGACTATCCGTTTAGACATATTGGCGTAGGCTTTCTGTATGATAAGTCTGAAATACCGTTCTAATTTGGGTGCAAGTATGAATAACTCCTCCATCTTATCTCTTGAAATTTGAATAACCTCTGTAGGTTCAAGACACTGAATGTTGAATTCTGCTGGAGTCTGTGTAGTATAACTACAGATATCATTTATCCACCAATCTTCTATTCCAAAAGCCACAATATGCTCATTCCCTTTATCATCCAGATAAAATGATCTGACTTTGCCTGAAACGATGAAAGTTTCATTTCTACTGACATCTCCTTCTTGCACGATGTATTGACCCTTTAAGTAGCTGCGTAGATTGAGATGAGGGATGATAGCCTGCTGCTCATCTTCTGTCAAAATAATTCGACGGTTAATATGATTTATAAGTTTTAGAAAGGATGAGTTCACTCTATTGGATATAAGTTGAAGTTTTGATCATCCAAATAGGAAATTCTATTAGGGATGGTATTGAGTATATTGTTTTTAAGTGTTTCATCAATTCTATCTGACCTATATTTTATAGCCAAATAAAGCAAGAAGGTTTCTGCCAGATCTTCTCTTACCGGGTTCTCGAATGCATAATCAGAAATGAAATTATTATCTGCTATCTGTGCCAATTGCCAGTCAGATTGGGTAGCGTGATAAGAGTCTAATGATGAATGTGTGGCTTCATGTATCAAGGTTTCGTGTAATATGCCATCTCTTTCATACTCCAAGGCTTGACCGACATGGATCAAAATATTGTTATTGCCGCCACCAAAAGGATTGGTTCCTTTATGAATCCATGAAGTTTCAACATCCTTTCGTAGAGCAGTAGGGAGATAGCCAAATGCATAGCTATATTTTTCTGCCTGTATCTGTGCTGCCTCTATTGTCTCAAATTCTGGATTGACCTGAATTTCGATAGATAGACCATCATCATATTGTGCATTGAATAAGTATGGATTCTCTGTGATCCAATCATTTACCCTCCTATCAAACATAGTGCGATTTGATTGACCTACATAGGCGATTGTGTCGAAGGTATTAGGATCAGATGCTATAATTATATCGGGGTCAACAAAAATTGTCCCACTATAAGGGGGAGAAATATCTACTGGATTCATACTATCTCGAACGTCTGAATCACAACCTGCCAGACATAAAGTCAATAGAATAAGAATGCAGTAATGAAATTTTAACATAGTAAGTATCAGTATTACGAAATTATATTGAGTGGATCTGTAGAAGTCCATCTGCCTCTTGTAAAATCTGGAAAGTCTTGTGGCATCCCATCTTGAGCTACAGACAATTCGCTTAGAGGGGTCACGGCACTCCAAAAGCAGCCTTCATACACATTTTGATCTAAAGGAAGCCCATTTTTAAGGCATTCTACTATTCTATAAATCATAATACCATCCATGCCTCCGTGACCACTATTTTTAGTCGCATCATTTAATCGCTTATATAATGGATGATCATATACCTCATATAGTGCTTCTAAATGTTCTCCTTGGACCCATCTATGGTGGTCTTTGGTGATTTCTTTAAACCCACCCTCAAGGGCTACTCTTGTAGGGAATCCCGCCAAAGTTCCTTTAGTACCTTGTATTAAATTAAGACGAGAGTAAGGTCGAGGACTGGTCTCGTCCCATTGTATCATGATTGTACGTCCTAATGTGGTCTTCACAAGAGAAGTATTGATATCTCCCCCTTTGAAGTCAAGTTGATTCCACTTATGAGTAGACTCATAATGGCTCGATGCATATTTCTGTCTTCCTTTAGCAGGTGACGAGAAGGATACCAACTTTTTAAAATTATCTTCGCCTCGACTCAGATTCATATATTGTGCTACTGGCCCTAAGCCGTGAGTAGGGTATAGGTTACCATTTCTATGTGCATAATGTGGCGTTCTCCATGATCCAGTTCCTCTATCTTGTTCTTCCATCTGCCACCTTAACTCATGTATGTATGATGCTTCACCATGGAGCAATTCTCCGATTACACCTTGTCTGCACATATTCAAGTACATCAATTCGTCCCGCCCATAATTGACATTTTCCATCATCATACAATGTCGCTGAGTCTCTTCGCTCGTATTGACAATGTCCCACATCTCTGCTATGGTCAGAGCCATTGGTACTTCTACAAAAGCATGTGCCCCTGCCTTCATGGCACCAATAGCCATGGGAGCATGATTGGCCCAATTAGTTGAAATGAATACCGCATCAGGTTTCATCTCTTGGAGCATCTTTTTCCAGCTATTTTCGTCGCCATGATATCTTGTGATCTTTTGGTGTTGCCCAGATGCCGAGCCAAGGTCTTTACAGCTATCAGCAGTTTTTTTGGTGAGATCCTCATAAAGATCACATACTGCGACAATTTCCGTACCTGGTAGAGTAGATAATTGTTTAGCATGTCCACTTCCTCTATATCCAACTCCTAACATGGCTATCTTAATAGTTTTTAAGGGTGCCGCACTATATCCTCCCATATAGACACCTTGAGATTCTGGTATCGCTTTTTGAGTGCTGCAACTGCCCATGGATCCAACTGTTACCATAGCAGCACCTGTAATAGAGCTCTGTTTGATGAATTTTCTTCGGTCTATAATATTCATAATGTATGATTGCGTGTACAACCATCAATGTATATAATTCTCAAGAATCTAAAGAAATTAAACTATTGAATATGAGATTTAACTTTTGGATGGAATATAGAACCCCTATGTCCCGCCCCATCAAGAGTGATCAACTTAATGTCATTACTGATTTTCTTTAGTTCCAATGAACAGTTGTATGGTATGAGCTCATCATTTGGAGCATGATAGAGGGTTATAGGGCATCTTGTCGCTTGGAGGTGGCTATAGTTGTCTAAGGTATATTTCAATAAAAAATCTGGCAGGAAAAATGCGAAAAGATTTTTCATATAAGTCATACTGATATATGGGGCAACGAGATGTAATGATTTAGGATGGTTATGTGCAGCAATGTAGCTTGCCATACCTGATCCTAAAGAATATCCTAGCAATATTATGTTGCTCTCTCCATAATCTTTACTGAGGTAGTCATATACTTTTTGTATGTCTTGATAAAGTTGTTCTTGAGACTGAATAGCACCATCACTTTTACCATAACCTCTATAATCTGGCATAAGGAGATCATACCCCAAATTCACATAGATCTGTGCTTGTCTGAGGCACCTTCTGTTGCTACCACGATTGCCATGGAGGTAGAGTATCACACCTTTATCATTAGGTTGATCAATGAAAATACTGTTTAGATAAATTTCAGGGTCAACCTGTATCTCGACCTCTGTACCTTGACGAAATCGATATTCTTCTTCTAATTTGTCAGGATTGAAAATGAATTTTTCTTGAAAAATATAAGTGACTGCACAAGTCAATAGATAAGCGCTTGCCAAGAATATTACTAGATATTTAAACAGCTTCTGCATTTTTAAGCCTTCCTTTCTTTCAAATATTTCGACAGCCTTTTTAGTCCTACTTTAAGGTGGTCCTTGGGGATGTAAGGGTACACCATCCTAAAGTAACCAAATCCTTTATGGCCAAATCCATCGCCTGGAGTTAGTAGCACTCCAGACTTCTTATAGATGTCCATCCAAAGCTTATATTCTGCTTTTTTTGACAATTTTGATAAGTACTTGGACAAATCTAACCAAATGAATAGAGATCCCTCAGGAGTGACATATGGTACATTTAATTGATCCAATACTTTAATGGCCAGGGTATATGAATCTGTTAGTAGTTTTTGATTTTTTACAATAAATTGATCCAAAAATGCGGTATCACTTACCATCTCTCCGATCAACCATTGGGTATGATTAGAGACGGAGTGAGTCAAGTTTAGGTTTTCATAGGCTTTGAGGAATGACTCGTTATGCGAATAGACGATTCCTACCCTGAATCCTGAGATGCCAAAGTCCTTAGAAAATGAATACCAGTGATGTAGATAATCACTCCGTAGTTCTGTCATAATCTGCCCATAAGATGACAATTCATGTGGATGATTAGAATTATTTATTCGAGATAGGGCATATATTTCGTTGAGTATAAGATGTACCTTGTTCACATGACACCACATAGCGATCTCATATAGTGATTGGTTGTCATAAATTAACCCAGTTGGATTGTCCGGAGAAGTAAGAACTAAGATCTTAAGTCGGTTACCTTTTCTATGAATTCTTCTTTTAGCTTGAGTGAGATGTTTGATTGATAAAGTAGGCCCATCTTTTAATTCTGATAAATCCTTGTGAGTGATGATGTCGTATCTTTTTACATCAGCTATGTTGCCTATATCTTGGCGATATACTGGATAGCTCGGAGCGGGGAAGGCTGCTACATCTCCGGCATCGGCAAGTAAGAAAGAGGTCATCTCTACGATGCCAGTTGCACCTGGAGAGCAAGCTAAATGTTGCGGGTCTATAGAGATATGCAAAAGATATTTCTCATAGAATTGAGATATAGATTCACGAAATTCGATAGACCCCAAAGGAGAAGTATATCCCATGACCCAATCAGGAATTTCTTTATAAAGACTGATGTCTCTGAATTTTTCTTTGAGGTCTGACCACATGAGCTTGTTCTCAGCGATATTCAACGGAAAAGATCCTTTGGGATTTTTTTGGGGGTGATATTGATTTTCTTGCGCCTCAAAAGATATTTCCATATCTGATCTTAAGACCGTCTTAGCCGCTTTCCTTCCTCTTTTAGACAATGATTTCATCACATTACTATTTTATTCTGGGTTAATTTATTTTGAGCGAAATGCTTAAGAAGTATGCGCTCTATAAAAGACTGATCAACTCTATCAAACGAGTTTTTAATACTACTATCAACATCGAAAACTGCTATTAAATTATCCTTGTTGTCGAATACGGGTAGGACTATTTCAGATTGAGAATTGGGATCGCATGCGATGTGATCTTCTCCTTCGGTCAAAGCATGTACATCATCTACAATTTTTGTTTTTTTAGTTGCGGCTACCGTACCACATACTCCCTTCTTGAAATTGATATAAAAACATCCTAATGTTCCTTGGTAAGGGCCTACGATAAGTTGATCGTTTTTATGCACGCAGTAAAACCCCGTCCAATAGAAATATGGCATATGAGACTTAAAGACACAATTGATTGTTACCATTTTTAGGATAACATCAGTCTCTCCTGTAAGCAAGGCATCTAATTCTGACTCACATTTTTGATAAGCAAGTACCTTTTCTTCTTCATTCAAATTCTTCGAGGGATTGATGAAATAGGGCATTACTTCTGAGGCATGGGCCATGGTATATTGATTTATTTGTTCAAAAGTAAGGAGTCCGTCTAAAAGATGTTCTTAGATCGAACTGGGTTTGTAAATTTGATCTTATAAGTTAAGCATAAATGAATTTCACTAAGTTTTTTCATCTTATAAGTTATTTACAGTATCCTACGATGCTCATTGGGTTTTATTTTGTTGTGAGACCATACATTACAGGTGAGATAATTGAGGACCCCACAGTTATGATTAGTGCAATCAATACCATCTTAGTCTGTATGGGTTTGAGTGTGAGCTTTTCTACCTTACAAGACACTACAAAGACACAAAATAATATATCAAAAAAAATATGGCAAGACCCTAAAAAGGGGAGTTTGTTCATATTGGCTATCTGTTTTATGATCTTATTTATATTATGTTTTGGCTTATTCGGATATTTCGTTAGTCATAATACAGCGTTTAAAGAGATTTCATTAGGATGCATAGTGCTTTCGATAGGTCTTATAGGCATGCTCAAGGCCGCCAAGGAAATGTTTGAAAACCATCGATTAGATAAAAATTCATAATATTTTTCAATACCTGACCTTCAAGCGATCCTATGGATATCAAAAAACGCTCCGTTATATTTATTTTTCTAACTGTGATGATTGATGTCATCGGATTTGGTATTATCATTCCAGTTTTTCCATCACTGATAGAAGCACTTACTGGTGAAGGTTTGAGCGCAGCGTCAGGATGGGGAGGTATGCTAATGGTCTCTTTTGCCTTGATGCAATTTTTTTTTGCACCAGTTATGGGGGAATTGAGTGATAAGTATGGCAGACGTCCCATATTGTTATTGAGTTTGCTGGGGCTAAGTTTGGATTATTTGCTTCATGCTTTTGCCCCAACCATTTTGTGGTTGTTTATAGGAAGAATAATTGCTGGGATTGGAGGAGCATCTTTTACTACAGCTAATGCTTATATGGCCGATATATCTTCCCCTGATGAAAGAGCAAAAAATTTCGGTTTAATAGGTGCAGCTTTTGGATTTGGATTTATTATTGGCCCTGCTATCGGTGGAATTTTTGGCAATATAGATGTCCGCTTACCATTCTTCTTGGCTGCAGGGTTATCCTTTGCTAACTTTATATTTGGATACTTCTTAGTACCTGAATCACTCAGTAAAGAAAATCGAAGGGAACCTGATTACCAAAAGATGATACCTGGAGTGTCTTTAGCTTTTTTAGGAAAGTACAAATCACTTGGATGGATGATTTTTGCCCTTTTCTTAGCTAATGTGGCAGGGCAAGTGCTGCCTGCGATTTGGTCATTTTTTACAATGGAAGTTTATAATTGGAATGAAGCACAAGTAGGGTATAGCTTAAGTTTTGTGGGTTTGTTGGTGGCATTGGTTCAGGGAGGCTTAATAGGAATTGCTGTTAAGAAATTTGGTCAAAAGAAAGTCATTTTAGGTGGATTTGTCTTATGGAGCTTCGGGATGTTCATGTTTGCGTTTGCCTCTGAGGCGTGGATGCTCTATGCCATACTTATACCATATGCACTTGGGGGTGTTGCTGGACCTACTTTGCAAGGTTTATTGTCTAACGAAGTATCCGAAAAAGAACAAGGTAATTTGCAGGGTGCTCTAACCAGTATGATCAGCCTGACTACGATCATTGGACCTGCTATAGCCACAGGATTATTTTACTTCTTTACGCAAGAAGGAGCTTCTTTCTATTTTCCAGGAGCACCTTATTTGATGAGTTGCCTGCTATTGGTGTTGGCAACATGGTGTGTACGGCGAGGATTGTTGAAATTTAATTGAACCGGTACTAAAAGGCCAAAATTGGTTAAAGGTATTATACGAGCTATCCCAAAAAGATAGCTCGTATGTAGATATATTTCTTAATTATAAGTTGCAATAAAAGGAAGTATACTTTTAGCTTTTTGTGATTATTAGCTCAATGAATATATAATTGCGTTGATATTATATCTTTCTACAATTTTTTCGGTGAACATTTTATGGCCTTTGGGTGCGAGTAAAAATAATTTACCCCCCTTCATACTAGCCATCATACTGAGAAGTTTCCACTTGGTCACCAATGATTGAACCTTTTCGGTTTTAAGTGCTATTTCAGAAAAATATCGAGTTTTTCCATTCAGTTTAAAGGACATGTCAGCCTGCACAGATTGATCTGTACTTTTATTAACAAAGGATTTAGGTGGATCAAAATCTTCGTGATTAGCTTTTAGTTCAGATATAGATCTTGAGTTTGCCCAATCTAATGCTTTTTGGAAGTACTTCTGTTTGGATTCTGTCATGTAGATATTTTAATGAAACATTTGATGTACCTATATACAACTGATTTTGGGCGAGCTTAAGTTCCTCTTTATTGATTTATTATAATATTTCATCTAAGTTTTCAAAGAATTGAGCCTCAAATTGGATTTAGAGGCTCACAATCGCTTAATGCTATCTCTAATCAATTAGAACATGTCTGTGCTAATGCTGCTAATTAGAATTCGGAGCTCATTCATCTAATACGACATTTTGAACTCTGCCAATCTCTCCTGTGCTCAATTGAACTTTTATACCATGGGGGTGAAAACTTGATTTGGTCAATATCCTTTTGACAAAGCCTTCTGTGATTTCTCCATTACGCTGATGATGTTTTTGTACGATCTCAACGAGATCACCGATATTGACATTGCTTCTCTTTTGCCCATTCATGATTAAAAAAAGTGATATGGTTACTAATTTAATTATATCGTCGCCATAAATCTTCCCATTCCTCTTCTATAGATCCTTCAAAAACTGGTTGATGAGCTCTATCGTACCAATACTCTGCATTCCATTGGTCTCCTTCTTTTCTGTGTAGGTAAGCGTGTACGTGGGCAGCCGATTTGGTATTTGAATTATCTACTAATTGATGTGCTTTATCCCAATCACCTTGTCTATCGTGATACAATGCTTTGACTACTATAGTCCAGGCGGGGTTGAAGATCAGCTCTTTATTCTTCACGATGTACCGTAGATGGACTGAACGCTGGGACACAGAAAGCTAAGTATTCAACGGGCTCATCAAATGGGTTAGAATATTGTACTCGGCAGCCTGACTTAATTAGTATTGATTCTCCAGCGTTTAATACAATTTCTTCCGTATCATCAATAATAATTTTTTTTCTTCCTTTTATGACAAAAGTGATTTCGTCAAATTGAGGGGTTTGGTAGGGTTCTCCCCATTGAGGAGGTGCTACCATATGAGCTACGCTATATTTTGATTCATCTGTACTTGCCAAGCCAAAGTGTTCTTTGATACTTTTACCGTCATCTGTAGGAACGATGAATGGTTGGGTTTGCTTGATATACTTTTTGGACATATGGTCTATTTCTATATTGGGCCAAAAATAGTATTTCTACCGCATTGCAGTGAGGGGAGAATGATTATAAGAGCTCGTGGTAATATTCAATTTTGTAATCTGAGAGCGCAGTTTTTAATCAACTGCCAAGCTGCCTGTACGTGTTGAAGTGATACATTTGTTTGACCTATAGACATCCTAAGCGTATAAATGCCTTTTACTTTAGTATGAGTAATAAAAAGCTGGCCTGTAGCATTGACACTTTGCAGAAGACGTTCATTGAGTCGGTTAGCTTCATCAAGAGTTGGTTGAATTGATGAGGGGAAATACCTAAAACACACCAGGTTCATCTCCAATGGAACGATCATCTGAAAATCTGAATTTTCTAAGATCGCTTTTTCGAGCCACTGCGCTATCTGATTATGATATCTTAGTTTTCCTTGTAGACCTTGTAGTCCATAGTATCGTAAAACAAACCATAATTTGAGCGATCTAAATCGTCGTCCTAAAGGTATGCCCCAATCACAGTGATTATTGACATGACCATCTGATTTGGTTTTAAGATATTCTGGAAGTATTGCAAAAGTGTTAACCAATGCAGTAGGGTCCTTAATGAAGTATACTGAGCAATCAAAATTGGTGAATAACCATTTATGTGGATTGAAAACAAAACTATCGACCTGTACTATACCTTCTAATAAGTATTGATACTCAGGTAAGATCAATGCCGAACCTGCATATGCGGCATCTACATGAAGCCAGATACTATATTGCTCTGCTATTTCAGCTATTTCTTTTAATGGATCCATAGCCAGGGTTCCAGTAGTCCCTAACGCAGCTACGATACAAAGTGGATTATATCCATCTGATAGATCTTTTTTAATTTGGGAATGTAGTGCCTCAGGAATCATCGCCATTCGATCATCCGTTGGAATTTTAATTACATTGTCTTTCCCTATGCCTGCAATTTTTGCCCCTTTCTCGACAGAAGAATGAGTTTGATCAGAACAGTAAAGTCGATATTTTTCTGAGCCTGAATAGCCTTTGTGATTGATATGGTGTTCTGACTTTTTTTCCCTTGCAGTGAGTATGGCCGTAAGGCTTGCTGACGAGGCAGAATCTTGGATAACTCCTGACCAGTCTTTTGAGAAGCCCATGGCTTTCAATAACCATTGAACGACCTTTTCTTCTAATTCTGTTGAAGCTGGAGAAGTTTCCCATTTCATCCCTTGCACACCAAGGGTGGCTGTTAGCATCTCTGCCAAAATAGAAGGTGGGCTGGTGTTAGCTTGGAAGTAGGCATAATAGTTAGGGCTTTGCCAATGAGTCACTCCAGGTAAGATAATATCCTTAAAATCTCGAAAAATCTCTTGAATTGATTCCCCCTCATCGGGTATACAATCTGGTAATTTATTATAGATTTCTTTAGGAGTGACTTGGGATTTGACAGGATAAGACTCTACTTCGTCCATATAATCTGCCATCCAGTCCACAAAGCGGTGAGCTTCTTTTCTAAATTCTTTTGAGTTCATTTAATGCTTATCTAACATTACAAATTAAAAAGAGATGTCCACAATGAACATCTCTTTTTTAAATTATGCTTTTGAATTGTAGCTTTTATTTTATGCGAATCTTAACTCCTTTAAATATTCAGCACCCACTGCCACACTCTTCATCGGAGTAGAATTGTCATATCTTTCTTGCTCCAGTATAAAATATTTCATCCCTCGTTCAGAAGCTCTTTTGAGTATGGTAGGGAAGTCAATTATTCCTGTACCTAAGTCACAAGATGCTTGTCTTTCGTCGCCCGCATCTTTCATTCTATCCTTCACATGACAAAGTCTAAATCGATTAGGATATTTGTCCAAATATTCAATCGGATCTGCTCCGCCTGTTACTACCCAATAGATATCCATTTCGTGGTCTACTAATTCTGGGTCGGTATTTTCCATCATGAAGTCTTGAGGTATCATTCCTGAAAAGGGCACAAAAGAATAAGCATGATTATGATATGCAAACCTTATACCGTTCTTTTTACAAGTTTCACCACAACTATTGAAGAGATCAGTGATCTTTTTCCAATCTTCTACTGATTTTTGAGGCCCAACAAACGGGCATATAAGGTAGTCTAAACCCACCTCTGCTGCTTCTGCTGCTTTTTGTTCAAAATTTTCGTGGATATTGCAATGACTTGAAACCATTTCGAGACCCACATCTCCTAAAAATGATTTGAAATCTTTTGCTGGCATATCCCACCATAGACCTTGTTTTCCTTCATATCCCTCGAGCTGAGCAAAACCCATGTCAGAGAGTTTTTTTATGACTTCTTTTGGATCTTTTGGCATCTCATCCCTTAAAGTGTACAGTTGAATCCCAAATTTTTCCAGGCTCGGTGGTGCGACGTCTTTTACGATTTTGTCCACGCTGGATTGCTTTGTGCCGCAAGCAGGAAGTAATAAACTACCTGCAACAGCATACGCTGCTGAATGCATAAATGCTCTTCGAGAATTGGAAGTTAGTTTGTTAGTCATGATTCGATAGTTAGATCTGCGCTAAGATTAAAAGTTTTAACCATATTATCTTTTAAATCAAGTGATAAAGAAAGTTGAAGGAATAAAGACGTTGTAACTATTACTTATTAACTGCTCCTGAATTAGCTATCCAGAAAATAGGGGATATCGATTTGATTAATTTGAATATGGGCCTTTGTATGGATAGATAGTGCCTAACCATAAACTGGGTTATTCCCACCATGGATAAAATTCAGGCATATCAGAAGCCTTAGACTCAAAATTTGGATCTCTTTTGTCAAGAAAAGATTGAACACCTTCTTTGCCGTCTTTCATACTGGCATAGAAAATGGCTAGTGAATCCACTTTGTGAGCCTCTACAGGATGCGACGTGGCAGCATTGCGATACATCATCTGTCGTGATAATGTCACTGCCACTGGACTAAAGTTGACAATCTTCTTGGCTATGGTATATGCAGCATTTAATAACTCTTCTGCCTTGTGAATTGATTTTATATAACCAGCTTGCAGTAGTACTTCTGGCTTATGAATCTCTCCAGTATACACCCATTCTAAAGCTGTAGACATATTCACTATTCTGGGTAAGAACCAAGTTGAGCAAGCTTCTGGTGTTATACCTATTTTATTAAATACGAATCCAACTTTACCAAATTCAGAACAAAGTCTGATATCCATAGCACAGGTCATCGTAGCACCGATGCCAACAGCAGCACCATTGATAGCTGCTATAACGGGTTTCTTACAATCATAAATAGCTAAAGTCACCCTACCGCCTGTATCTCGGACACCTTGGATGAATTCAGGATCATCTAATTTTTCATTCATATCATCGATTGTAGGCTTCAGATCTTCATTCAGTCCGAATACATTTCCAGCAACCGATAAGTCCATACCTGCACAAAAGGCTCGACCTGCTCCCGTTACAACTATAGCTCTTATATCGTCGTCTTCATTGGCAGATTCAAAAAAATGAATTAATTCATTTGCCATTTCTACTGTAAAAGCATTGAGGGCGTCAGGTCTATTCAACGTTAGTGTAGCTATGTATTCAGAGATTTCTACTTTGAGTGTATTATAGTTCATTAATCTTATTTGTAATCATAGGTAGCAGGAGGACCAGCTAAATAGTTGTTTAATTGTGCTTTCAAGTTCTTGTGGATAGGGTGATCTTGATAGAGATTATAATCTTCTTCGCTCCTGAAGGCTAAAGTTAAGATATATTCATATTGATCAAGAGCTCTTTGGTCTTTCAGGTTAATGAATTCTCCAAACTCAAGCTTGAGCACTTCGGATATCTTTGATAGTGATTGAATGCTTTCTTTTAATGTCAAAGTCTCCTCTTTTGTCAATGTTTCTTTCACATCAAATAAGACAATGTGACTGATACTTTTTTTACTAGGATTGTAACATGCTTTTAGTTCATGATAAAGCTCCCTATTTTCATTTTCGAGAGTTTTTATTTTGACGTACAAGTCATTGTTATCTTGACAGGACATTGTTAAAATAATACTCAATACTAAGGTGATACACCGCATACTTACTACAATCTAATCTGCAGAGAATGTAGCTTGTACTAAGGCCGCAAATGTCATTAAGCCAAACCTGTCCTCATCACTTGGATCATATACGAAATAGAGCTTATCGAGCTTCTCATTAATTGATTGATTTAGTTGAATAGATATCATTCCATTTTCAGATCCTTTTTTAGGCACACCCATTCTGCCTGTTCCGATAATATCTCCATCCAGAGCATTTTTTCTGAGTTGTAGTGTGATCCCTTTATTGGGAGCTGATTGCCAACCAGCTATTACGTTCACAGTTTTTACGCCAGTAAGATCAATCTCATTAAATGCAAAAGATCCTCCATTGCGGGGCAATATGAGTAATTCCATATCACCAAATTCTACTTCATTGAATTCTACTATATCTTGAGCTTTACCCATGCTTATGGTGTTACTCTTGAGAGATACTGTATTAGAGCCAGTTAAGGCTTTGATCCCCTCATGCCCTTGATCAGTATAGCTGGCCGTCATCAGTAAAGTTTTACCGTCGTTATTGCCACTTGGAGGAGTAAATGTTCCATTTGGAGGCATAGATTCTGCTTGTTCTCCAGATAGAGATTGTATGTAGAGAGCAATAAGTCGTGCATCAGATTTGTCCAAGTCTGGATGTGCAGGCATGTTTGTTTCTCCCCAAACGCCTGTACTACCGTTGATGATAGTTCCTTGCAAATAAGCTGTGGTATTCTCAGTGTTATTATATTTCTTTGCGATATCAGTATATGATGGCCCTATAGACTTGCCTACTGCCTTATGACAAGCCTTGCAGTCAAGTCCATTAGTTAATGCTTCACCTTGAGCTATCTCGGATACGACCTGATGCCCTGTCGATGCCGATACTTCATCATATCCTTCTACCAAATCAACTGAAACAAAAATATTTGACTCGTCGATATTAGATCCATCTTCTTGATCTGAGACTGATACGCTGTAATTGATAGGTACTCCTGGGATGAAAAATGAAGAGTTGCCCCCTGATAAGTCAATTTCTACTGTCGGAGTCGTATTACCACTTACCACAGGTATAGGCATACCAGCGGCTTTCATTTTTTTAGTATCGTATACTTCTACATTTATGTTGTAATCTCCAGCTTCTTTGTAGGTATAGCTAATTTGTGGATTATTGGATTCCTTAATCTCGCCATCTCCAAAATCATAGATATAGCTTAGTTCATCATTTTCTAAGTCCGAAGCTTCTACAGAAATGTTGACAGTCATAGGATGAGCACCTGTTGATCTATCGATATCTATATGCTCTATTGTTGGCGGTAGGTTATCTCCATTATACTTGATATAGCTCAATCCAGAATCCTCATTTTTACTAAACCATCCACTACCGTATTCTAAAAGGTATATCGTACCATCTTCTGCCATTTCCATATCAATGAGATTGGCCAATTCTATGTCTTGTGCAAAGGGTTCTATTTTGTTAAAGTCCCCATTGTCAAAAAGATTAACCGCCTTCATCCAATGTCTCATCCAATCATATATGATTACTTTCCCATCGTAGTAATCGGGAAGCGCATTTGGTCCATTATAAAGGTCCTTGTAGTGAGCAGGCCCAGCCATCGCATTCCTTCCACCACTTGTAGTCTGCTGATGGATCATAGACTCGCCATAATCATAGTAAATATATGCTCCTTGAGCAGGGGGGAGTTCAGTGAGTCCAGTATTATTCTTTGAATCATTAATGGGTTTTTCTGGGTCAAATTGGGCTCCTGTTTTACCATTCGAGTAATCATAATCATAATATGCCTTGTTGTCCGCTATAAATAGTGGCCAACCAAAATTTCCCGCTTTTTTAGCTTGATTCATCTCATCATATCCTCGAGGCCCTCGCTCTCCCCACTTATCTTCTCCCGCATCTGGACCGACATCACCCCAATAGACATAACCATTTTTTGGGTCAACGGATATTCTATATGGATTTCGATGGCCCATAGTATATATTTCAGGTCTTGTTTTGGCAGTTCCTTTAGGAAATAGATTGCCTTCTGGGATGTCATAAGATCCGTCTTCGTTGACCTTTATTCTCAATATTTTACCTCTTAGGTCATTTGTGTTTCCTGAGGATCGTCTGGCATCATATTGTTTTTTACCTGGCAGGTCATTGAGAGGCGCATATCCATTGTTAGCAAACTGGGCACCTGGTTCATCAAATGGGGTGGAGTTATCGCCAGTTGATAAATATAGTAAGCCATTAGCATCAAAGGCAATAGAACCTCCAGTATGACAGCATATGTAACGGTCGCTGGCTACATCCAAGATTACTTGTTCACTACTCATATCCCATTTTCCATCTGCAAATTTGAATCTGGATAGTCTATTTACTTGTAGTTGCCCTGAAGGACTGTAATACACATAGATCCAATTATTTTCTGAATAATTCGGATCTTTTTGAAGACCCATTAACCCTTCTTCTGCGTTAACCCCTTGGACGCCTGAAGTATGATAGACATCTAATGTAGCGATATCAGTCAGTTCCTCTGTTTCTGCGTTATAATGTTTGATTCCACCTCGTCTTTCTGCGATTAATACATCTTTATTGGGTAATATGGCCATTTCTGTTGGCTCGTAAAATTCGCCTACAGCCAAGGGTATTTTGGTGAATCTGCGGTAGTCTGGAGGAAATTGTGATCGAGCTTTACTGTAGTCTAAATTATTATTGTCTCCAATGGCATATTGTATGCCTCCCAGAAGATGCTTTAAGAAAAATTCTTCTTCATAGCTTTCTTCAGTATGTCCTAATGCAGTGTAAAATGATCTGCCTCCATCATATTCGTGATACCATGCCATAGGGTGTGTAGCGCCATTTTCTCCTCCTTCATAAGAAGACTCATCCACACTCATGATGACACTGATATCTTCATTTATATTTTTGAAATTATATAATTCATCAGTTCGTGTCCACACGGTATCAACAAAAAAATTGGTAGCGCTAAATCCAAAATCCTCAATTTGGAAATTAGCTTCCTGTGTAGCAGGATGGCTTAAGAAGTAGGCTCCCGCTAATTTTCCGTACCAATTCCATCCGTATTCTGTATCAGCGGCTGCGTGAACTCCTACATAGCCTCCACCAGATTGTATATATCGCTCAAAGGATATCTCTTGCAAGTGATCTAATACATCCATGGTCGTATTGAGGAATATGACAGCACTATATTGAGATAAATTGTCCTCATTAAATAGGCTGGAGTTTTCTGTTGTATCTACTACAAATCCATTTTCTTCTCCTAATTTTTGAATGGCTGCAATACCATTGGGTATCGAGCTATGCTTGAATCCAACAGTTTTAGTGAATACTAAAACCTTCGGATCTCCTTCACGCTGATTACTACAGCTGGGTAACAACAGACTTAAGAATACCAACAAAATAGCTGCCCTAGTAAAAAGAATATTTTCAATTTTCATATAGATTATTCTAAACTAATTTATCAACAAGATCTCTGATAAATGTACAGGTATTATTGAAAATCTATGTTAAGATTGAGCTTTGAAGGGATAATGAGCGATTAAAAATTAAAAAATAGTATTTTCTACTTATCCGCCACATATATCGTTGATACTCCGCCCAGCTGTGGTTTTAAATCAACATTTTTAAAGCCAACTTTGATAAGAATTGATTTGAGCTTTTCTCCATAAGGAAATACATGAGCAGAATCTGATAGGTAGGTGTAGGCTTGTTTGTCTTTAGAAAATATTTTTCCGATCAGGGGCAATAGCAGTTTTGTGTGAAGCCAATAGCCTTGTTTCATAGGGAAATGATCAGGAACAGAAGTTTCTAATATAACGAGTATACCATCGGCTGATAGGACCCGGAGTATCTCACTAAGTCCTTTTTCTAAATCTTGAAAATTACGAATTCCATAACTGACAGTGACTACATCAAAGGTGTCATTAGGATAAGGTAATGATTCTGCATCTCCTAATTCGAAGGCTATGATATCTTGAAGTTGAAGCTTTTTTATTTTTTCTTTGGCTACTGACAGCATTCCTGAAGAAATATCCAGACCAATGATTTTTTCGGCATTGGTATCTTTTAGGAGTATAGGCATATCTCCTGTGCCTGTCGCAATATCAAGAATTGATTTAGGAGATTTTTTTTTGATTATCTCTACCATTTTTTTTCGCCAACCAATATCCATCCCAAAAGTGATGACTCTATTGAGCCGATCGTAGTTTCCAGAGATATTGTCAAACATTTCTGTTACTTGAGTCTTCTTGTCAGAAGTCTGATCTTGGTAGGGTTTGATAGTATTACTCACTAATCTTGATTATGATAAGAATAACTTTTCAAAAAGGTACAACAGCATATATTCAATAAAGATTAATTCTGTCGATCATTATTTTTTTCAAAAATTCTTGAAACGTTTCTCTGCACAGAATCAAGAAGAAATTCATAGGTTAATAAGAGCGTAAGAGAGTTGTATCTGTACGGTGCACTATTCGTCCTGATCATATCTAAATTTGGAAATTCATTAAATATTTCTTCGCTGCGCCCAAAGGAGAATCCCCAATCCAATCCTACAACGATCGAGGCATTTCGACCTTCAAATTTACATCCAGCTGCTAAGTGGAGACGGTCTCCATCTACAAGATGTAATCTTTGTTTGTTAGGGTCTGATGATTGATTGTTATAGGTAGTAAAGTTAGTTCGAAAGCTACTCAAAAACTCCAAGTTGTTTTTCATTCTTTTAGAAATTCCGATGGATAGATTAGCCACGCTTTCAGTGCCACCTTCGATATACTTCTCGTTGTTGTTAGTATCTGTCAGGGTCACTATATCATATGGTGCCACATCGGTTATAAATGAGCCGTTGACAAATAATCTTGTGCTATCAGGGAGTACCTTAGTAAAACCCACATTTAACTCCCATCCATACTGAAGCTCTGGTTGAAGGTCAAAATCGGTTAATGAGTTAAGTCCGAAGTCAAATCCATTGAGATTTAGCTCGGTATTTTCTACGCTTGCACTACTTCTTAATGGGCTATATCTTGGAGTGGTTATCACAAGGCCTAATCGACTTTTGTCCAATTCAGCTACTAACCCCAATTTAGTTACCATTGAAAGGGTAGAATTATAATTTAAATCTAAATTTTCTGCAAAAAATCTTCTTTGACGGTTGGTGATCTGATTGATAGACTCCGATTGGATCGAATATCGATAGTCAGTAGATAGAATACTCCAAAAATGACTAAAACCTATCGATAGTTTATCATCAAGAGGAATAGAAGATCCAAGTCCTAACCACTTTTCGTCACCTCTATGTTCATAACTGAATGATTCTATATTAATGTTGGATTCGACCATTCTTTCCTCTCTATAGTTGAACTGGTTGTCCCAAGTATCTTTTTGAAGGATGGTAAAAACAACATTCCAATCATTTATCGTGGTTTTGTAGGTTGCCAATGATGGATTTAAGTCAAATCCTCTGGAATTGGTAATGGATTTTTCTCCAAAAAATGCATCATAATTATAGGAACTATAAGTAGGCATAAGTAAGGCTAAATCTATCGATTTGTCCGGTGCATACTTGAGTGCAGCAGGATTGTAATATACCATACTTAAGTCGTTACTACCTGCGGTTACCGCTCCTCCAAGTAGCGTACTCTCCAATCCATATTGTAATGTGTTGTAGAAATAGCTTTGACTTTTGGTATTAAACCAAGAGAACATAATGAGTACGACAAGATATTTGTGCATAACGGCTATAAGGCTAAGTATACAAAACTTTATGGATGATATAAAAAGGCAGACGAGTTATTTCTCTTGATCTTTCACACCACCATAATAAAATCTTTGTTCAATGATTTTTCCGTTATACCATTTTTGCATAAATGCTTCTTCTAATATTTTCCTTCCTAATTCTACACTTTCAAATACAAATTTCATTCTCCCCCAGACCATGCCTTTAGATTCATCAACAAGAACATTGTTGATTTGAGCCACCATCGAGCTCATATTTTGACCGACAGCTTCTTCTTTTGCTCGCAGCAGCTTTTTCCCTACCAAAGGTTCTTGATAATTTTCGAATTGTTGGATATTAGGATCATAGTAAAGATCTATTGCTTCTAAAAAATCTCCTCTTAACACTAATTTTTGGTAATGATCAAATAGGATTTTTAGTCCTTTTGGATTTGTCTGCATGACGCTCAATTTGTCATTCAAAAGTAGGATAAGAAGTTTTATTAATGATTTAAAATCGATAAATATTCATTTTCTTATTTTCCCTTTACTTTGCGTATATGAAAGAGGTGCCTGCATTTGGATTTAGAATTGATCGAGCTATCAAGGCATTACGACAGGATCTAAATCGTAGATTTAAAAGAAATGGTATTGATTTAACGCCAGAACAATGGTTGATCTGCTATAAACTCTATCAAGCTCATTCTGGCCTATCTCAAAACGAGCTTGCTGATGAATCATACAAGGATGCTCCAACTATATCCAGAATTATTGACCGACTTGTGATGAAAAAGCAAGTGGCTCGGGAGCCTGTTCAAGACGACCGTCGACGGCACAAAATTCGCCTAACTGACTTAGGAATTAGTACAGTTAAGTCAGCGCTGCCGCTCGTCCAAGAAAACCGAACTATCGGTTGGGAAGGGTTGAGCGAGAACGATTATAATGACCTATGTAGATTGATGGATCAGCTTTACGCTAACTATCTTGAGGGGTAGTACATATCTTATACCTTGCTGTGGTGTTTGTAATTTTATTATATTTGTCTAAGCAATAATTGTTACGACAACTAAAATGATAAGTATGGAGCAGCAATATGAAAAATACACGCCAGAGGATCATGAAGTATGGTCGATATTATATTCTCGCCAGATAGAATGTATCCGAGATAAAGCATCTCGAGCATATCTTAACGGAATAAAGAAATGTGGTTTCGAATCTTCAAAAGTTCCAAATTTTAATGAAGTTAACCAAAGGTTAGCAGCTGCAACTGGATGGCAGATATATGTAGTGCCAGGCTTAATCGATAATCAACCTTTTTTTAAACATCTCAGCAAAAAAGAATTTCCTGCTACAACGTGGTTACGAACTAAAGCACAACTGGATTATTTAGAAGAACCTGATATGTTTCATGATATTTTTGGACATATCCCATTGTTAAGTGAACCAAAATTTTGCGAATATCTACGTGCCATAAGTAAAATAACCTCAAAATATATCAATGATCCACTTGCAGTGGAGTATATGGCAAGGCTCTATTGGTATACGGTTGAGTTTGGTTTGATTAAAGAAGACCAAAACATCAAAATTTACGGAGCAGGAATCCTTTCTTCATTAGGAGAATCTCAATTTTGTCTTAGTGAAGAGGCGAACTATCTGCCATTTAATATAGCAACTATATTTTCCTATCCATATATCAAAGACCGTTTTCAAGATCAATATTTTGTAATAGATTCTTATCATGAGTTATTTGAGAGTATTGATTCTATTGAATCTGTATTATTAGATTATCTCAAATTGAATAGGCGAATAGTCGCATAAAAAATTGTTTTGTCTGCTTCCTTTCTCTGCTTTAATACGCCAATAAGTTAATACCCTCATTTAGTAGGTGAAAGTATTTATTGAGCTTTAGTTTTGTGATACCAAGAGATAAAGGGTGGGAAATATTTATTTTATTACAGGCGTATCTGGTAGCGGCAAGTCGACCGTTGGTAAGGCATTAGCCAACTACTTAAACATATCATTCTATGATGGTGATGATTTTCACCCTCAAAATAATATTCAAAAAATGGCACAAGGCATCGCCCTGAATGATGAAGATAGATCACCTTGGTTAAAAGCAATAAATGAGTTTTGTCTGAAAAGGAATAAGGAGGGGTGTATTATTGCTTGTTCTGCACTTAAAAAATCTTATCGTGAGATCTTATCGGTAAATTTGGAAAATGTAGTTTGGGTTAGTCTTAACGGTAGTTATGATCAGATATGGGATAGAATGTTGCAAAGAAAAGATCATTTTATGCCAGCTGAATTGCTTCAGTCTCAGTTTGATGCTTGGGAAACTAACGAAGGGGCAATCCAAATCGACATCTCGCTGACTCCAGAAGAGATTATAAGAAAAATTGTTAACACATAAAATAAGAAATGTCATCAGAATTTGGTCTAATTGGTTTGGGTGTAATGGGTAAAAGCTTAAGTAGAAATTTGGCTAATAATGGATTTAAGCTGTCACTTTATAATCGACATGTCCAAGATGTAGAAATGGATGTAGCGAAAAACTTCATCACTGAATTTCCTGAATTGAAAAGTTCACTGGGGTTTGATCAGATGAACAGTTTTGTAAATTCCTTATCCTCACCAAGAAAGATCATGTTAATGGTAAATGCAGGAAGTGCAGTTGATGCGGTGATTGCCGAATTGAAGCCTTTGTTGGCTGCAGGAGATGTAATTATTGATGGGGGTAATAGTCATTATAAAGAAACCGATCGTCGATCAAAAGAGTTAGCCGCTTCCGGTATTGAATTTATTGGAACTGGAGTATCTGGAGGTGAAGAAGGTGCGCTAAAAGGGCCATCTATTATGCCAGGTGGTTCTTTTTCGGCCTATAAAAAGGTCGCGCCCTATTTAGAAAGAATTGCGGCTCGCGATGATAATGGCAATGGTTGTTGTGCTCATGTTGGAAAAGGAGGAGCAGGACATTTTGTAAAAATGGTGCATAATGGTATTGAATATGCCGAAATGCAATTAATCGCCGAGTGCTATTCCTTGTTGAGATATGTGGGGGGGTATAGTTTAGATCATATTGCAGATATATTCGAAGAATGGTGTGATGGCGAATTGAGTAGTTATCTTTTAGAGATAAGTCATCAGATATTGAGAAAGCAAGAGAGGGGAGAGCGTATTATAGATATTATCCTGGATAAAGCAGGTAATAAAGGTACTGGAAGTTGGACTACTATCGCAGCTGCAGAATTAGGAGTTCCTATCACTATGATCACTGCGGCGCTTTTCGCACGTTACACTTCCGCCTATAAAAGCGAAAGGGTTCGAGCTTCCGAGAAATATAGCCAATCCATAGTCAAGAATGTGATAGACGTAGAGGCATTAAAGCAGAGCTATGCAATAGCCAGAATTGCCAATCATCATCAAGGTCTTCACCTGATTGATGCTGCCTCCATTTCATATGATTGGAATCTCAATTTTTCTGAGATAGCGAGGATATGGACTAATGGCTGTATCATCAGATCTGAATTGATGAAATCATTGATCAAGATATTAGAGTCTACACAAAGACTAATGCAAAATAAAGCCATAATTAACAAGGTCGAGGAGGGAAGGAAATATCTTGCATCTATAGTTGCAACTGCACATTTGTCACATTGTTCGGTACCCTGTTTATCTGCTGCAGGAGATTTTATTAATACCTATACTCAAGCTCAGAGTAGTGCTAATATGATACAAGCTCAGCGTGATTTTTTTGGGGCACATACCTATAAAAGAGTAGATGATCCCACTGGGCCGTCTCATCATACCATTTGGTAATATCAACCATTGGACAAATAACTTTTATGTTGAAAAGTATGTTATACTAATGGAGCTAAGTGGATATTCATGAACAATTTATTTACTCTTTTTTTATTCATCTTTTCAGTAGTCCAACTTAATGGACAACGGAAGTATGAAAAGGAAGTTGATCTTTCTATAGATCAAGTGCCAACTATCGCTAAAGACTTTATAGGCTTTTCTGATGAGGACATAGCAGTGGACTGGTACTATGAGTATAATCTAATTGGTAATTCTATCGAAGCTAAATTTTGTTACCACAAAAAGAAATACAGTGTTGAGTTTGATACGATAGGTATGCTGCAAGATATCGAGGTGGAAATTCGGAAAAGTAAAATTCCGAAATATGCGAAGAGCGAAATAGAATACGCACTAAATCAAGAGTTTGAGAAATTTAAGATTATCAGAATTCAAGAGCATTTTGATGCAAGTCAGTATATGAGATCATTCCAATCTTTTATAACGACTGATAGGAAACAAAAACCGACTTATGAATTGGAAGTAAAAGGCAAAAAGAAGGACGGTTTTCAGATGTATGAAATAGTGTTTAGTCATAGCGGATCGATGATCAGAAAAGAAGTAATTGTTCAGCCTAATACTGACCATTTTGAGTATTAAGGAGGCGCTATTTTTTATGATGATGCCTCTGGCCCTTTGTTCGCAGAGCTCCTATAAAGTAGGGTTTCTTCCTAAGATCAATGTTGGTATCTCTGTAGGCAATGGTTATGGAATAAACCTAATGCACCAAAATCGAGAACAGTTCGACCAAAGAAGAATTAACTATGTCTTGTCGGATTTTGCCATTTTCGGTGATAAAAAAGTGGATGTCAGAAATAAAATTGCATTGGGATATCTGATAAGAATTAGAGACGGGTATACTTTTCATCGAATGATTCAGCAGCTTGTGATTAATAACTTATCAGGGGCTAAAATGTCCCACCGATTAAGGTTGGATGAAACTTTTGGTGGAGGACTTGAAGTTTTCAGATTGCGGTATAAAAACTCCATTCTTTTCCCATTAAATGGGCAGTCTGTGGATGATA
Source organism: Saprospiraceae bacterium (assembly GCA_020629515.1). Classification (GTDB taxonomy): domain Bacteria; phylum Bacteroidota; class Bacteroidia; order Chitinophagales; family Saprospiraceae; genus GYS-P2D. The sequence continues at coordinate 37,888 of JAHDDE010000004.1, forward strand.
AAGAAGCTTATTTTAAAAGCGGACTTGAATTTCTCAATATCTTGAGTGAAAATAAATATAGCTCTGAAATGAGGATAGTGCCGACGTTGGGGTATAACTTGAATAATAAGACTAAGTTTGAGTTATCCATAGATCACCGCATATCTCAATTATGGGAGTCTGGCACAAAACATAGAATGTGGTTTGGATTTAATTTCTATAAAAAGTACTAATCGTATCCTTAGAAATACTTATTCTCCTATTGCTACATTCCATTTGTCCACCCTCCAGGAGGTAACTACTTCATTAATAACATAAGGGTCTTTCTGTGCGAATTCATGTATAATATCAGCATCATTCACTTTGAATATGAGCAGGGCTCCTAAGGAGGGGTCATCATAAGCTCCGCCTTGCATTAGTTGCCCTCTTTCAAAATATGGGTTTAGATGTTCAAAATGTAATTTTCTGAATGCACTTCTTTTATTAATATAATCTGCTGATAGCGTGTAATGTAAAGTATAATAATGCACTTCTTAGATTTTTTGATTAATAAGTTCTGCCACTTTTGCTCCAGAAGCCATTGCCGCATTTAGACTACCCATGGCAAGATGATCTCCTGTGGTGTATACATTATGATCTAAGATTAGGTCTTCATCCTTGGGTACATATTGTAGAGAATTCAATTGAGGTAGGGCCCTATCTATTTTGAAGTATTTGATCAGTTTACTCTTTTGAACTATGCCTAAATCATCTAACTCGCTTTGAACACTTTTGATTAGTTTGTCATCTTTCAGTCCCTGGTCTTCTACAACAGTTACCGATAAAATTCTTTTTCCTTTAGGATGTGGATGTAGATCAGTTGGAAAATGAAAGTTGTTGATTAATTTATTTTCGTCGCCAATTAAACTGATCATTTTCTGACTCTTTAGATCAGATTGGACTTCGTAGTACAGATTCACACATGACTTCCATGTTATTGGATTACTGCGAGTATAGTTGTGTGCACCATTGGCGATTATGATATGATCATACTCTTTTTGAGAACCATCAGATAAAGTCACCAAACCCGACTCTACATGATTGATGCTTTGACCGAGAAAGAAATTAACATGAGACAATTTTGTCTTTAATTGATAGGCGATAGACTGAATTCCTAACTTTGGGATTGACGAATATCCCTCTGCAAACATTTTGAATACGAACTCGAATAATCTGCTTGATGTGGATAATTTTTTTTCTAAATATATTCCGCCAAAAAAAGGAACAAAGAATCTTTTAATAATTCGTTCCGAAAATCCATATTCTTGAAGATAGGTATGAGTAGGGATTTCTTCAGAATCGAATATGGCAGCAACACTTTTATTTTTCAGCTCGTTTGAAAGTCTTAATGTTTTGATTTTATCACCGATTGTAGCGATTTTACTATCTAATGCCGACTTGATGAAACTAATATTTCTGGTAGGATCACCAATTATATGTTTCTTTCCTTGAAATATGATTTCAGCTCCAGGTAAGAATTTTTGAATCTCCAATTTATCAAGATCGAGGTATTTTTTTACATATGGATAGGCTGTAAGCAATGCCTGAAATCCATGATCATAGCAATAATCCTCAATTTGATCAGTTTTTGTTCTTCCACCTATATCGACGCTTTTTTCATATATATCTATGGAACATTGATTCTTATGTAGCTCTATTGCACTTATTAAACCACTTATTCCCGCACCAACTATGGCTATTTTATTTTTCAAATTTCCTTTGGTTTAAAGTTATTGAAATATTGTTGATATACTTTTTTTCGAGGGTAGAAGGCAAGATAAACGAAAGGTTTCAGAATTATGGTTATTAATGGATTCACACATTCATAATTCATTTCATCAATTATATACGAATGAGAATCATTTATTTTCAAGACTCTATGTTTGTGCCTCCACTTTTTGAGAGGATAGGGAAGTACAGTACCCTCATCGATAAACCATGCTTCTTTTTTATTTTCTCCATGTTCGGTGATAACACTGGTCCACTCTATTGCAATAGGTTTGTTAAATTTTAATTTGACCAGATCTCCCTTTTTTGATCCCGTAAATTCTACGATTTCCATATCGGCATTCTTCGGTTTTAGAGCTTCAAAGAGTTTCCGATCAAATCCTCTCATGATTTCTAAATAATATCCAACAACTTCTGTTTTAATCACTACTTTCATTAATACTAATAACAATGTCTTCTTAGAGAAGTTTAGTCTAGATCAATTACACATATGTCATTAAAATTCTTTCCCTATCAACTTACAACAAAAGATCCCTTTGGTACTGCACATGGTACTCGGTATCATACAGATATTGTCTTAGTTTCATTAGAACAAAACGGTTTTACAGGATATGGAGAAGCTTCGATGCCACCGTATTATGAAGAGAGTCAAGACATGATGTTAAGTTTTTTGGGTAGGATAGAAGTAGCCGAGCTCCTAAGTTATGAGGAGATCTCTGAAGTTCATGCCTATCTCGATACAATAGATACCCAACATACCGCTACTAAATGTGCCATTGATATAGCATGGCACGACCTTAAGTCAAAACAACGTGGTTTAAATCTTGCTGATTTTTTAAATATCAATTGTAAAGATGCTACCACTTCTATGACTATAGGAATAGAAGAGATAAGCCGAATGATTGAAAAAGTCAAACGTTATAATCACTTCCCTTCGCTAAAAGTTAAGTTAAATGGCCAGAATGACATTGAAGTTATCAGTGAAATAAGGAATATTTATCAAGGAGATATACTTGTTGATGCGAATCAAGCATGGGATACCGCCGCTCAAGGTATAAATACTGCAGCAATGTTTGAGTCATTAGGTGTTGGATTGATAGAGCAACCCTTTAAAAAAGGAGCACTGAGCCTTAATAATGCTCTTCGAGATGCTACTTCCATTCCTATTGTAGCTGACGAGGACTGCCAAAGATTAGGAGATGTCAATAATTTGAGTCAGTACTTTGATGGAATAAATATCAAATTGATGAAATGTACGGGCATATATGAAGCGATGCAAATGATAAAAGCAGCTAGAGCGTTAAATCTCAAGATAATGCTGGGTTGTATGACAGAGAGTAGTATAGGAATCAGTGCAGCCTCTTATTTAGCCAGTATGGTGGATTGGTGTGATTTAGATGGCAATCTATTGATCTCTAATGATGTGGCTCGAGGTGTTGACGGATCTAAAGGGCAGATTATTTTGCCAAAGGATTTTGGCATTGGTGTTAAGATTAATCAACATATTGATTTTAAGTCATAAAAAAAGGGAGCCAATAGACTCCCTCTCAATTGATAATATATTTTATCTATTAATATAATACATTTAATGCAGTTACGTCGTCATTGTTAAAAGGTCTGTCACCTCCATCAGCGCATGACAACATCCAAGACTTAGCAGCTAATGTAGCACCTGTTGGAGTTCCAGAAATGTGTATAGCTCCAACACCACCATCACCTTCGTTAGCAGTGCTTCCTCCACAACTGATGCTTCTGTCGAAGTAATCAGTATGTCTGAAACCGATACAGTGTCCGATCTCGTGAGCTATTATTGTAGCTATTCCTTCAACACTTAGGCCATAAGACGACTCAAGTACGCCGCTCATCTTGATCTCGCCATAAGGATCCCCTCCTGCTGTAGGAAAGCCTGCAGATCCTAATACACCTCTTCTTTCATCTCTTTTATTCAATCTTGTCATAACAATGTCAGCTCCAGTTGAACTTGTGACACGGCTGAAAGTGATTGATAAGTTCTCAGCATTATATCTATCTATGGCGAGGTCTAAACCGGCAATCATAGCTGCGCTATAGCCGTCGCCACCGCCTCCACCACCTTTCTTGCCACGTCCACCACCACCGGTAGATCCACCTTCTTCTGGAGCATAAATGGTAATATTTCTTCCGTTTCCAGCATTTACTAAATTGGTGGTTCTATACTGTTTATCAGTATGTTTGCCATTAGCAATAATTCCAACATTTCTTTCTAAATCAGCTGGAGTAATTATGATATCTCTCTCGATTCTGTAACCTTCAGGTACCACCTCAATACCTTCTGGATTAAATCCCATTTCCTGTAATCGGTCGATAACAGACTCAGGGACAGTATTAGTATCATACTGATCTTGACACCCTTGTAAAACGAAACCAGCAATGAACAAAGTCAACAATGTTTTTAAAATAAATTTCATAGTATTAAAAGTATGTTTAAATAAATAATTGGTTTATCGTCAGTAAAATAGTGATTATAACTTTTTCTTAAAGAAAGAACCCAATAAAATTTTTAAAAATGTCGGGTATGCACTATAAATTGACTTATATCGTAGACGTATTGTAATAGGGTTTCCCCTAATAAATGTCTTCTTTCTTACATAAATTTAACTCGAAGTATATTTTTGCTAAGTAGCTTTTTGGGTTTTCATTCGACAATCTTAAGGTTTTAATAAAGATTATTTAGGATTATCATAAAAAGACAGTGACTATACCTACTGCGTATGCGTCTTAATGTGGCAATCAATATTATTTTAATAATCATAGTAATGGATATAATCAACAATTTAACGGCAACACTGACATCAAAATTTGGAAATGTACTTCCCGGAGTACTGGGGGCTTTATTGGTTCTCATATTAGGATTTTTTATAGCTGGTATCGTCAAGAGATTGGCAAAAAGCTTATTGGGTAAAACTGGAGTTGATGAAAAAATTGGGTCAAAACTTGGATCTGCTTATCGCATTGACACTTTCATAGCAAAACTGTTATACTACTTAGTAGTCATCTATACGCTAATTATAGTGTTGGATATGCTCGGGGTTAATAATGTTTTAGAGCCTTTGCAAGATATGCTTACTAAGTTTGTAGGCTTTTTGCCAAATGTGATAGCTGCGGGTATAATTGCATTTGCAGGTTATATGATCTCCACTATAGGGTCTGAGGCAACCGGATTTGTTTCTGAGAGATTAGAGGCATTTGGAGGCAAGATTGGATTAGATAGCGAATCTGTTAATATCTCTAAGATTGTTAAGCAGTTAGTTTTTGTATTGATTTTCATACCTATTCTAATAGTCGCATTAGACGCGCTCAATATGAAGGCCATATCAGAACCGGCTACAGAAATGCTTAGTCAATTTCTTAATGCTATACCACAGATTTTAGCGGCGGCTATACTCTTAGCAGTCTTTTACATAGCAGGTAAGTATATAGTAGCGATTTTAGTGGATTTATTAAGAAATCTTGGATTAGATAATTTTTCAAATCAATTAGGAATAAGTAGTATAGTTGGAGGAAGTTCGCTATCTAAAATGATAGGCAATGTAGTATTGTTCTTTATCATATTTACTGGATTAATTGCAGCTGCAGACAAATTAGAATTGGGGCAGGTACAGGTAATACTTAGAGATATTTTTGATATAGCTGGTAAAGTATTCTTCGGTTTAGTAATCTTATTGGGCGGGATATTTATATCAAACATAGCGGTTGGTGCATTGTCTAAATCTGAAAATAGTGGATGGATGATTCCTATAACAAGATTTGCTATAATGGGCATATTTTTGGCTTTTGCTTTGCACACTATGGGTATAGCAGAAAGTATTGTCAATCTTGCTTTCGGATTAACATTAGGAGCCATAGCTGTAGCTTTTGCACTTTCATTCGGATTAGGAGGGAGAGAAGCTGCTGGTAAACAAATGGATCATTTCTTCTCTAATATGAGAAAAGGGAAATAATAATTTATACCGAAAGGACCTATTAATAGGTCCTTTCGGTATTTTTTTTACACGATCAACACACTCTCATGTCTCCTAAAAAGAATTCTTTTTTTGGTCTCGCTAAAAAAGAAAGAATTGATTTTATTATCGCGCTCATTGTGATTAGTTTGTTCGGATATTTTATCCTTTCTCAAAGTATCTCTACTTCAGTTCGGACCGAAGATAATATTGCTGAAGCTAAGCTTTTAGACCAAGTAAATGAAGTTTCACAGAATAGTTATATAGAGTCAACTACAAAGGTGATCTATAAAGTAAAAGAAGATCAGGATAAAAGATTGAAGGATCAGAGAGTCATTGACGAGACCATAGACTCTATCCCATTCAGATATATCAATACATCACCTATCACTACGAATAAGGCATCCATTAAAGAAGATAGGGTGGTGATTGAAATCAATACTAAAGAACCAATCAAAGAAGAAGTAAGTATTGATCAAGAAGAGATCGATGTTGCGACTCAAATAAATCCGACATTGGCTATTGAAGACTCTATAGTAGAGCAAGAGAATATAATAGATGAAGAGATTGAATCTCCCGTCATTGATGATTCTCAAAGGTTAAGTGGAACAGTGAATGATGATTGTATTATCATTATTGGAGCCTTCTCTAAGTCATCTAATATTACCAAGTTACTGAAAAGGTTAGATCGAGATGGGTATAATTCCTTTACTACACCGTTTAGAGGATTAACCAGAGTTGGTATTTATCTCACATGTGAAGAAGATCTTTCGAAAAGTATATTATCTGAAGTAAGGTCACGATACGCCCAAGATGCAGTCCTCTTAGTCAAAGAGTAACTTGGTCATTTTCCTTTCGTAATAGAATTTTATTAGTTTTAGGTTATTCGTAGCAATAACTTGAATCATGAAAAGACGATCATTCATTAAGTCCACTACTTATGCAGTGCCAAGCGCTTCAATCATAGGTACACAGTATAATCAGATTTCATCTATCGCGTCAGCAGAATCTCCAAAATTTAAGGCCAAATTCGCCCCTCATTTAGGGATGTTTAAACATCATGTTGGGGATAATCCTGTGGATCAGTTGAATTTTATGGCTGATATGGGCTTTACGGCTTTTGAGGACAATGGAATGCCACTGAGAGATATCGACACACAAAATGCGATGGCTCGGACTATGACACAACGTGGCTTAACTATGGGTGTTTTTGTGGCTCATACCATATATTGGAAGGAGCCAAATCTGGCGAGTGGTGACACTACTCAACGAGCTGAATTTTTGTCTGAAATAAAAAAATCTATTGATGTAGCCAAAAGAGTAAATGCACAATGGGTAACTGTAGTACCTGGCCATGTGGATTTAAGATTGGATATAGGGTACCAGACTGCTCATGTCATCGAATCTTTAAAGCAAGCCTCTGCCATATTGGAGCCGCATGGCATCACAATGGTCTTGGAACCGTTGAACTTTAGAGACCATCCAGGATTGTTTTTAACTAAAATACCTCAAGCATATCAGATTTGTAAGGCGGTAGATAGCCCTTCTTGTAAAATTCTTTTTGATATTTATCATCAACAAATTCAAGAAGGTAATATCATACCTAATATTGATTTGGCATGGGAAGAGATAGCCTATTATCAGATTGGGGATAATCCTGGCCGTAAAGAACCAACAAGTGGAGAAATTAATTACCAAAATATATTTCAGCACATTTACGATAAAGGATTTAAAGGGATATTAGGGATGGAACATGGCAATTCTAAAGAAGGTAAAAGTGGTGAGCAAGCGGTGATCGATGCTTATCGAAAAGTAGATGTGATATAATTACTTCACTCCCAAAAAGTCATAAATCGCTTGGTGAAGTCTTGGTCTTACATTGAGCTGATATATATTACTATGGCTTCGGTTTGGGTGTACTCTATTGCTCAAAAAAATAAATACGATTTCGTGCTCTGGATCAGCCCATGCCATTGTGCCCGTAAAGCCTGAGTGCCCAAAGCTTTTTTCGCTGGCCGATTGAGCTACATAAGATTGTGCCTCATCAAAAACCAAAAGAGGCTTGTCAAACCCTATACCTCGCCGATTGCTTTCGAATTGATATGAGGTGTACTCAGATAATGTAGAGGAAGAAATATATTTTTTATCATAGAGCGTGCCCATATTGCAATACATCTGAAAAAGCGAACTCAGATCAGTGGCGTTGCTAAAGAGACCGGCATTACCTGATACTCCGTCGAGCATAGCAGCAGCTTCGTCATGGACTCTACCATGCACCAGAGTCTTTCTGAAGCTGGTATCCATCTCTGTTGGTATGATTTTCATTTTTGGATACCATTCTAAAGGATTGTACCCAGTATGAGAAAGCTTCATAGGTTGAAAAAATTGTACACTCAATAGATCTTCAAAGTTACTTTTAGTAATATCAGTGATCATATCTGGAAGAAGAAGGAATAACAAACCGGAGTATTTATATTCCTTGTTGGGTTCTAACTCGGAGTTTTTTATGGTTTTGAACATTTTATTTTTATACCTTTTATGGAGATATAACTGATCACTAATGGGTATTGTAAATCGTTTATTTTTTTTATGCCTAAAAGTTCTTGGTTTGTATTTTCCATTTTTCCTTAATGTTGCTTTCCAGAATACTATATAAGGTTTTAATTGGGCTTGGTGAGTCAGAGCTTCTCTGAAGCTAATCATTGCTTTATTGGATTTATCTAAAAATGGAATGTATTCTGAAAGATTTGCATCAAGATCAAACTTATTTACATCCTGTAATTTCATTAGTAATGGTATCCCAGTACTCACTTTAGTCAATGAAGCTAAGTCGTATATATCATCATTCTCTACTTTTTGCTTTTGATCATAAGTGTGATGACCATATGACTTTTGTAAGATTAGATCACCTCTATGTCTAACGGCCACTTGACAACCAGGGAAGGCCATAGAGTCAATAGCTTCTTCAATAATTGCATCAAAAACATCCTCTAATCCCTTGTCTTTTTCGGCGGTAATTTGAATAAGTGATTTTAGTTGTTCAAGGATTATGTTTTGAGTATGCTGTCCTAAGCTTACACTGCATAGATAGGTACTATGTGGGATTTGATTGCTGGTATCAAAAAAGCTGGGCTTGAGAATGTATCCTAAGGCGTCCATTCCTAAACCTAAGATCATTTTTGGACCTTTGTTTGACATCATCTTTTTTGTGGCCAGACTCATGGCAGGGACGGTTTCTCCTGGGTGAGTAGCAAAACTGGCCTCACCGATTTCAAAGTAGGCTAATTCTGTGGTGACAGAATCTGCAAATGATCGATTCACTACTCCTAATTGTGATAAAAGTTTAAAATTATTATTATGAACGGGTAACGAAACTTGCCTCGATTTAAAAATTATTTTTGTTTTTTTAAGTGGAGAAGAGGTATCCAATTTATTGATTATAAATTGGGCGATTTCACGGCCTCTTTTGAATGCTTGTTTAGGTGTCTTTTCTTCGTATTCTGGTTGTATCCAACCTCCAATTGATCCTTGGAGAAACATATTTTGTCCTCCTAAGGCCCTATCCATTTGTGTATAAAATCCTCCTATATAATCAGAACTTACTTGATCATTGACAGCATCTAAAAAAGTTGGGTGACAAGCGAAATTTGTTAAGCTCAGAACATTGTTGTTCGTGCTGTCTACGAACTGTATTGTTTTTAAAGATCGGTCTACTTCTTTAGGTTCACTTATGTTGTGTACCCATTCATCTCCATATGATAATTCTAAATACCTACCACTTACTTGTGTTGTTTCTCGATTTGCCTCGAGAATGGCTTTGAGTGTCTGATCAATAAGGAAGTTCATATAATTAGTGTCAACTCCACTGGTGGTGATATTCGGCCCCCAAAGCCCAACAACATCAGGTCCAGAATGGGTATGGGTAGAGCTCATAACGATATTGTTCACTGGAAACTCTGGTAGGATATCTGCAAGTCTTTTTCTGATAGTCAGTAATTGAGGATAAAGCAATCCAATACAGTCATAAGTTAAAATAACGATTGATTCTGCCATATCCGTAATTACGGCAGCTTTGACATATATGTCATCATTGACCCCTTGGAATATGCGATTGTGACTGTGCCCAGCTATGTAGGCACTATCATAAGGCGTGATAACCTTTTTGGATGTGCCAATAGATAATTGTGCACAAGCGACTATGGAAAAGCAAATAAAAAATAGATTAGTAAATAAGAATTTATACATTTTCATAATCCAGAAGTCTTTGGCATAAAGTAAGCTGTGATTTGGCTCTTATAAAGTTATGCCCTGGATATTCAATATTATAATATTTGTCGCCCATCATGTGATCAGTTAAAAATCGTATACCCATCAGGTAGGCTAATAAGGGACCAGCAAGGGGAAGTAAGGTTTTCTCAGTATTGTACATAATATCGTTGGCTTCACTTAAAAATCCTTCCTTAAACGCCTCAACTCTACTCTTATCGATCTTTATCTTTTCCAATACTTTCTCGTCTTCTGGGCAAACTGTCGCTGAAGTTCTAATACCATCACCATAATCATAGAGAATATATCCTGGCATGACTGTTTCGAGATCTACTACACATTCGATTTCTTGAGTTTTATGCAGTAAAATATTGTTGAATTTGGTGTCGTTATGAGTTATTCGCTTAGGAATTTTTTTCTTAGAAATTGCATCCCTTATAGGTGAGAGTATCTCGTATAAACCCTTGCTTTTAGCTAACCAAAGATTTATTTCATTTGTAATATCTTGTTGGATAGTAGAGTTGAGAAGTTGTTGATATCTGTATTTGAGATCATGAAATCCAGGTAAAGTTTGGTTTATCTTTTGAGAATTAAGAGTGGATAGAAGTTTTGAGAATTTTCCAAATCCTCTGCCACCTCTGAAAATATGGGCAATAGTATTAGGTGTATCAAATGATTCATACTCATTCATCCATTTGTACAGCCTCCAATAATTGTTTTCAGAATCCTTGAAGCATAAATTGTCCTGAATCGTAGAAATTAGCGTCAGAGTAATATCAGGTTGCAAGCTGTTGCAATGGTTGGCGACCATTGCAATATTTGACATTAAACTGTCGACATCTTTAAATATTGTAGTATTTATCTTTTGAAGAAGGTAGTCAGATTTAGGGTCTAAATTGAATAATCTGTAAGAGGTGTTAATGTGACCGGATCGTATTGCTTCATAGGATTTTATCTGACCATTAATCCTAAAATGTTGGACAATATCCAGAGGATTCATTAAATGGATAGTTTTTGTCTAAAATGAGCCACGTTGTAACCCTTAGCATTGACTAATTTATATTCTTTTGAGTCTTGGCGTAATAATGGATTGGTATGGTTGAAATGAATAAAATGAACTTTCGACTTATCTGAAATGCTTAGGGAGTCGAATTTTTCGAAACTTTCAACTATAAATGGATGAGGAATAGATGACATATCTCTTCCACCTAATTCGTCTCCATCATAAAAAGAAGCATCTAAAAATGCATAGTCCACTTGTGAGATTTCTTCATTTATATCTTTTCCCCATAGGTCCCATTTGTCTATGTCAGGGATAAACAGGGCTGTTTTATTTGGTCCAACAATTTTATAACCAACTGTTTCAGAATATTCATCTCTGTGTGGTACGACTAATGGCACGATCGAAATGTCCGCTGTAAGTTGGGTTATAGAATCTTGTGTGAGCGGGTTTATGCTGATGTTGTTTAGGGCTACTAATTGGTCCCACGGCCCATTTTGAGTAAGAAATGTTGACATTTTTGGCATTGCAAAAACATTGACATTATTAGCCCCGTAAGCCTCTTTTCCTAATTGAAGCAGTCCTATGTAGTGGCCTATATGGGCGTGAGTCAACAATATACCATCAGGCAAAGCATTTGGAGAATCTGATTCATTCTGGAGCACTCGTGTCTGTGTTTTAATGTCGGGTGTTGCTTCTACTAAAAAATTCTTTTTAGATCTTCTATCAATAATTCCAATTGATGTGACCTTTCTAGTGTGATCAGGATAATCCCAAAGCTTTTTGCAACATTCTTTTTGGCATCCGATCTGTGGAGATCCTGCATCTTGTACAGTACCTAACACAATTATCTCAAACTCTGATTGGGGTTGTGATGATATTTGAGAAGTGCTCACTACTGGAATGTCCTGACATGTCCAAAATAAAATTGGTAGCCAAAGCATAATGTTGAAAACACGCATGCTTAGTTTTTGAGTGATTTAGGAATCCTGCCAGTTCTGATACTTTCTGATCTAAGTTGACGACCTACAATTCGTTCAACCGTGTTGCCGATTTCCAATAATCGATCTATATCGAGCCCAGTTTCTATACCCATTTCATCCATCATGACAACCATGTCCTCTGTGGTCACGAGACCAACAATATTTGGGTCTTTATAGTAATAAGATCCAGTACCCGCCACGGGCACACCATCAACAAAGTTAGCAGGCTGCCCTCCTATACCTCCCATGGTGGACTCATAGTGAGTCATCCCGGCCTGTAGCGCAGCAAGAATGTTGGCTAATCCCCATCCGCGCGTCGTGTGCATATGAACTATGTGCTTTTCGGGTTGAGGTATCGCGTCCATCAACATAGAGAAGTATTTATATACTCTATCTGGAGAAGCTGAGCCATCATGATCGGCATGTTCGACATCGTAGGCACCTATTTCTAACCATCTTCTACTGAATTCAATTGCTTTATTCATTTCGGTTGGGCCAGATATTGGGCATCCCCATATAGTACTCACTGTACCATTCACTTTGATACCGGCCTCATTGGCCATTGGAATGTATTTTTCACACATTTTCCAATAATCTTTTAATGATAATCCTGAATTTTTCATGTGATGAGCTTCACTGGTTGATACCATCACTAATATTCTATCAGGACCATAGCCCTCAAGTTTAGCTTGTATAGCCCTCTCTATGGACTTTTCTCTGATAGTTACTGCAGTAATACATACCTCATCAAGGAGATGCCGAATCTTCTTACTTCCTCTTATTCTACGCATGACTTCATCTGCATCTTTAAATTGCGGCATGCCTCTTGGATTGCCAAAATTGGTAACCTCTATATTTTTAATTCCTGCTAATATTAATTCTTCAGATAACCAAACTTTAGCATCTGTAGGTATGAACTTTTCTTCGTGTTGGAAACCGTCTCTGACAGTTATGTCTCCAATTGTTACTTTCTTAGGATAATTCAAGTTTTAGTTTCTTTATGATGACGTAGAAGCTATAAAAGTCGCCAAAAGTTGTGAAAGAGTTGGAGTGATCCGAATTTTTAATTAAGGACGCTGATCTTACTAAAGTCGAAATTGTGGTTGTACTCTAAATATTCTTCTCGATCAACATAGTACATTTTAAGATGTAGACCATTCTTGACTTCTATTTCACCACGATAATCGCATTTTATTTCTTCTTTGATCAGTTCATAAGTGTTGTAAGCGATATTGATTTTGCCCACTTCACATGCAGACTCCATCCGTGCAGCAATATTTACTGCGCTTCCCCATATGTCGTATTGAAATTTCTTGGTCCCAACGATTCCTGCTACAAGTTCTCCAGTATTTATCCCAATCCTGATTTCAAAAGGATGTATGCCCTCAGGCGGATTATTTTTAACTTCATCAATAAAAGAAGCAATTTCTAATGCAGCGAGTACCGCATCTTTAGCATTAGTTTTATTTTTTGTGGGTAGGCCTCCTGCACACATATATGCATCACCTATTGTCTTTATTTTTTCTAAGTCATACTTCCCTATAATTTCGTCAAATTTGCTAAAGAAATAGTCGATGCTTCTAACCATTTGTTCTGGAGGGAGAATTTCTGATAGTTTAGTAAATGATTTGAAATCAGTGAATAATACCGTTCCTCTTTCTATTTTCTTTGCATCGACATATCCTTTCTTTTGAAGTTCATCGGCTGTATCTTTAGGTAGAATATTAAGCAATATTTTTTCAAATCTATTTCTCTCCTCTGCCAAAAGCTTATTCGTTTTTTGAGAATATCTATACAAATAGGTTACTCCACCTATGATTATTAACATTAATGAACCTAAGGCAATCAAAAATCGCTGAATAATACCTGCTCTGGCGATTTCTGATTCCTGCAAAGCATTATCTCTATTAAGTATTTCAATTTCTTTCTCTTTGGTTTCAAAATCTAATTGAAATCTCAAATTGTTGATTTGTTTATCGTATTCATTATTTCTGATGATATCTTTAACTTCACCTAGCTTAACTCTATAATCATATGCTTTACGATTTTGATTAGTTAAAGCGTAGAGTTGAGATAGCTCATCGTAGACTTGTTGCAGTAGCTCATTAGTGCCTAATTCTTTAGATATTTTTTCTGCTAATAATAATGATCTCTGTGCTTCAGAATAGCGTTTTATTGCCTTTAGTGCTTTGCCGGTTGTTAATAAAGAAGCAGCCATCTCGACTTTAGAGCCATTCTTTTGGGCTTCTGCATAAGCGAATTCTGCTTCTATAAGTGCTTTTCTTGGTTCATTTAGTTTTAGATAGGATTGTGCCATATAATCCATTGCGGACGCTTGATTACCACCTACTTTGTTGAAATTATCTAAAGACCGAGCGAAATAAGACAGTGCTTCTTTCGCCTTATCTTGATTTAGTAGTAATTCGCCCAAATTTAACAATGCAGTTCCTGATAAATCTGGTGCATCTAAATTTTTACTCTTTTCAATGGCTTCTTCTAAAGTTTTTTGTGCTTGAGGCCATGTGTTTTCATCTGCAGCGTAGATGGCCGCTATGTTGATTAAAGATGTCGTAATCCTCAATTGATTATCTTCTTCCTCGGCTATTTTTAAAGATTGAATAGCATATTCCAGTGCATTCGGATAATCTCCTAAGCTTTCATAGACAGCACCAAGATTACTCAATAAATTACTTATGCCTGCTTTGTGATCAATCTCCTTAAAAACACCCAGTGACTCTTCCCAATATTTTAATGCTTCTGGATAGTCACTTTTGAAATAATAAGATAAGCCAATATTTTTTAGGGCAAATCCTAAATCCTCCTTTCTGTTTAACTCAGTCGCAAGATCTATCGCATCTTGACTATACTTTATACCATTATCAGGGTCTGATCTATAAATACTGCCAGAAAGCTTCATGAGAGATTGAAGCTTTAGAGTATCTACAGTAGAATTTTCAATTGCGGTGATTAAAGAATCAACTTGATTATTCGCTTTTAAGATTGGGCTATTAAACCACAGTAGTAGCGCCAAGAACACATATAGTATTTGGTTGATCCTCATTCTTTGCAACTTTCAGATTTGAAGTAGGAATATAATAAATAAAAAAGGAAAAGGGGTGATTCTTGTCACCCCTTTTAGATAGATATCCTATTTATTTAATCATTAATTAATAATCAATTTTTCTATTAATAACTCAGATCCGACATTCATAGTGACCATATACATTCCTTCAGAGAATTGTCCATTATTTAAATCTATGCTAACTGACCTAACTCCTTGAGATATGTATCGAGAATATACTTCCTGACCAGACATGTTGAAAATCTTAACTTCTGACGATTCATCGGCGCCTTTTATTTTCAGAACCACCATATCTGTTGCTGGATTAGGTTGGACTTTTAAAGATAATTCAGTGCCAATTTCTGCCTCTCTATTCCTTAGCTCAACGATAGGGCCATTATCTGGATTGGTCATACTAGGAAGACATCTATTTGGAATTGTTCTTATAATATTTGAAGTACATAAAGCTCCAATATTAAGATCGGAAGTTGACCATTCTATTGATAAAGGCATATTAAATAAGGTATAAGTACCTCCAGGAATATATTCTACCAAATTCGATGATAAAAGTGGATATTCCCAAACACCGACTATATCAAAGCTGGGTCTTGGAATAGCTCCGAAGCATTCTGCACAATTTGATATTTCTGCATCAAAATTATTAGCAAAGTCTATTATTTTATCATTCGATCCATTTTCAAATGAATAATATGCTTGTAAGGCCGTTTCGGTTCCAGATAGAACACTATTTAAATTGTCACAAACCTCGCTTGAATTTAAAGCTTTTGACCAAATTCTAATTTCATCTATTTTACCAAAAAATGCTCCAGAACCATTGAATTGAGACCCGATTTTGAGGAGATTATCAAATGGAGCAACAGCAATTGGTGATGGTATGGCAAAATCTTTAGAATCTGCTAAAACTCCATCCAAATAGAAATAACTGGCGTTATTTTCCTCATCTCTAACTAACGTGTAATTATGCCAATCACCGTCTATTGGAAATAGTACATCTGTTGGCCCCCAAGGATCTCCTAATCTAATCTGACCAGGAACATCGGCATCTGATATAGACGCCCTACCTATATATAAGTTTCTTCCCTGGGCTAATATTTCAGAATATTCTCCCATATCCGCTGAATTAGATTCTTTTGCCCATACTGATATAGTAAATGAGCCGGTTTCAGGGACAACTGGAGTACTTGTAGAATATGGGACATTAGCTAATCCAAATTCGAAACACTGGCTTTCTGGACCATACCCCGTAAGGGTAGGTGTCTCAAGAATATCGTCATATAAACATGAAAGACCGCTAACCAATACATTAAATAATTTTCCAGATTCACTGCTTCCAGGTCCATTGAGTTGCGGAGCGCCAGCGGATATATATGGCCATGTAATATTATCACCTTCAACCTGTATGGTTATTCTACCTGAGTTAAAAGGAGCTAAACCTCGATCCCCGATAAAGTAGTACTCTCCTATTTCATTAAATTCCGACTGATCAAAGACATCAATGATCGGATTGTTAACCCCGCTTCCATCAAAAAGTGTGATAGTTACATCAGGATTATTTGTAGGAAGACCACTTAAATCAAAGCCGCTTAGATCCAGTTTGATATAAGCTATTTCATAATTATCAATTCCTATATCAACTGTTTGCCACATAGAATTTGCAGAAAAATCTGTAAATCCTGATCCACCTTCAGTGAATACATTTAATCCATTCACGTCTATATCATTACATATTTCAGTGCCGTCTGAGGTTATATCATAATTCACTACCACATCAAATGAACAGAATAAAGTATCCCCATTACTTGCATAAAAGGCATGAGTTACTGTAGTAGTCCCGACAGGGTAGAGGTCATTAACCGTATTACCACCTCCTGATAGTATAGTGTCAGCAGTACGGACACCAAAGCATGGGTCAGTCCAGGTAGGTAGTGCGAAAAGTCCAGCACCTGTTACCCCATTACAGTCCGTTGCATTGGCGATAACCAATGATGGGCACGAAATATTGCTCGCAGCAGCATTGCCACCGTTATTACAAAATACAAGGAAGTCATCCAAAGATTCATTCAGATCAAATGAAATATTATTACCAAACGAACAGAAGGCTAAATAACTCTGAGGGAAACAACCACTTAAATCATTATTCCTCATATTGAAAACACCATTAAAATTTGTACTGCTTGCAAATGACGACCATGAATTTGGTAAGGTTCCTGATAACCCATTGTTCTGAAGTACGATCTGCCTTAGATTGGTCCAGTTGCCATAAGAATCTGGTAATCCTCCAGATAAGTTATTATCTCCAGCAAAAAAGTCTTGAATAGTAACCCAAGATCCAAGTTCAGGTGGAAGAATTCCTGTTATTTGATTTTCTGTTATATTGAAAAAGGCAATTTTAGTCCAACTGCTTAGTTCATCAGGAATAGATCCTGTTAGGCTATTACTTAATGCATTAAACACTCTCATCTCAGTCAGATTGCCAAATGAGCTAGGAATTGCTCCTGTCAAACTATTACCGTGTATATACAATTCTCCTAAGTTTACTAAACTACCCAATGTATCTGGGATCGATCCAGTAAGGTCATTATTTTGCAAGCCTAATCCTGTTAAAGTAGTCGCAGAACCTAAGGACTCAGGGATGTTGCCAGTTAGAAGATTACCACTTAGAGTAATTGATTGAATAATCGGCCATTGATCGAATATATTAGGTATAGTACCAGTGAAACTATTTTCACCCAAGTTGATAGTGGTCAAATTGGATAAGTTCCCTAATTCTAAAGGAATATCACCTCCAATATTATTGTTGTTGAGATTTAATAAGTCCAACTCAGAGAAATCACCTATTTCTGGAGGAAGTACGCCTGATAATCCATTGCTTTGAATATCTATCTGTCGTACACAGCCTTCTGCTGTAGTCGTCACTCCTGACCAAGTACTATAAGGTGTACTTAGGTCCCAAGTATTGATCCAATCCGGGCCATTCGTCGCATTATAGAAAGCTACTAATGCTAAGGAATCACCAGCGCACGGGAGCGCTGCAAAACAATTTGGGCCGGCATACCTTACTGGATCAGAGCAGAATGTGGCAAAATCGAATAGGTCTGGATTGTTATAAATGATCAAATTTCCACACAAAGACGTGTATGTAGAAGGGAAACAACCCGATAGATTATTGTTGAATGCAATTAACTCAAATATGCCTGTCAGATTCCCTAATGATGATGGCATCTCACCTGTTAAATTATTATTTGAGATATCCGCTCTAAAAAGGGCCGTTAAATTTCCAAATTCAGTAGGTATTGGTCCTGTTATTGTATTGTTATTAAGGAACAATGTTGCAAGGTTAGAAAGATTTCCTATGGTTGAAGGAATCGTCCCTTCTAAGTTATTTCCTCCTAAGCTTAAAAATTCTAAATCAATTAGGTTCCCAATTTCTGAAGGTATAGACCCTGACAACTGGTTATTTGCAAAGTCCAATAAAGTCAAATTAGACAAATTGCCTAGCCCCGAAGGAATCGACCCAGTAAGAGAATTGTTACTCGCAGAAAGTACTGTAAGCGTCGTTATTTCTCCTAATTCTGTAGGAAGGCTGCCAGAAAGATTGTTGCTGTTCAACCTTATTACTTCAAGGAATTCAAGATCACCCAAAGAAGATGGAATTGCACCCGATAGATTATTGATTTGGATCTCTAAACTTCTTAATTCTGAAAGTAGCCCAATAGAATCAGGAATACTTCCAGTCATATTATTTACATTCAATTGTATACCTGTTACACAGCCATCTACATTTGTCGTCACACCTCCCCATGTACTATATGGTGTACTGAGATTCCAAGGTCTGGACCAATTAGCACCATTGGTAGAATTATATAGAGCCACTAAGGCTAACGAATCTGTAGCTATTAACTCAATGCTGTCAGTAGCTTCACATCCATCATCAGAAGTTACGTTCACTACATAAGTACCTGAATTTAATCCTATTAGTTGTTGACTTGTTGATCCGGTATTCCAGCTATACGTAACTGGAGCTTCTTTCGCTAAAGCCACGTTATCAAAATTAAGTTGATCGGTCTGCATATGGTCAGCTAGTCCCAGTTCAATACTTAAGTTTCCATTGATTTCTGTGTTTTCGACGATATAAGTATTGGTCCATCTGACAAATTCTCCTTGAATTAATTCTGGATTATCTGTTGCTACTGGTGTCAATAAAGTACCTCCAGCATAAAGTCTTAGGATGGCAGGTCCAGCTGGCTCATTGTTAGTAGTTCTATATCCGAAATCTGCAGAAAGGATGTATGTAGTTCCTTGCTCTAAAACTTCAGTTAAGGATTGACTCATAGTTCGTTCTGAAGAGCTACCACCAAAGCCAGAACCATTGGTATAAGCAATATTGCCAACAGGACTTTGAGCGATAGAAGCTACTTTAGCAACTCCAAATGCATCTGCAGCACTTGTATTCCATTCCCAGCCAGACATATCAGCATTTCTTCCTCTGGTACCATCACTATAGATGAGATCATTAGGAGAAGTCATATTAAGATTAGTCTCTCCGAATACAAAATCAACACTAATATTAAGTGGATCTACCGTGATATCGGTAGTACCTGGTTTATATAAAGTTTCGAAATCTGGATTGATCACTTCTATTTGTTCTAAAGCTATTGCGGTAATGGCTCCAGAATTGCTTCCACAAACTTTATTATCAATATTTATGCTCACAGTAAGATTATCAGAGTTGGCACATCCCTCCACCGTAAGTACACCATCCATAGATGATGCCGTATAGTTTCTATCTGTAGTAGATCCTACGATCGGATAATCTCCAATAGCATCGGCATCAAAGCCAAGCACTTCATAATCTACAATTACTGTATCACCTGGTATGACTCCAGATAAGGTAGAAGAAAATTCAGGTAAAGACTCTCCTATACCAATCGTATCACTGTTGACGCTTATACCGAGGCTGGCGGGTTCTATGACTACCTTGCCAGGATTATAAGTTACCTCAAAAGTTTCAGTGATAAATGTTCCTGGTAAGATGTATTGTACCCCAACCTCATATCCTGTTAATATGTTGATCGGGATCAATTCAAATATACTGTCTTGTTCTGATGCGATAACGATAGATTGATCTATCGGCGTCTTTAGTGTTGACTCATCTGAGTTAACTAATGAAAGACCATTGACTAGAGAAAGCGCATCTGATAGAGAAACCTCCTGACCATTGACCAAAGAAAGGCCGTTTACAAGAGATAATCCATCAGTGATGCCTGTAGCGCCATCAGTAACCGATGCTCCGTTGACAAGAGACAGCCCATTGACAAGTGATAAGCCATCAACCAGAGGAGAATCGTTAACAAGAGATAGTCCATTGACAAGGGATAGTCCATCTACTAAAGCCTTCCCATTCACTAATGATAATGCATTGACAAGAGATAGTCCATTAACTAATTGTTCTTGATTGACCAAGCTCAAACCATTAGTGTACGCATCTTCACTGATCATTCCACTCGAGTTAACAAGAGATAAGCCATTGACGAGCGATAAACCATTGACGAGCGACAGACCGTCCGTTACTCCCAATCCATTTACTAATGATAGTGCATCAGTGATATTTGACTCTCCTAATGAATTAACCAAGGATAAGCTATTCACTAATGATAGCCCATTGACAAGGGATAATCCATTGACTAAAGAAAGCCCATCAGTTATAGTGGTACCATTCACTAATGATAGGGCATTAGCTAATGCTTCGTTATTAACCAGAGACAATCCGTTTACTAATGATAGCCCATTTACTAAGGATAATCCATTCACTAATGATATAGCATCAGCTAAAGGTGTCCCATCTAACTTAATATCTAACGCTTGCTCTACGGAAGTGTTAGAATCTATGGCAATTCCATCGACATCTATAAGTGCTTGATTTATAGCAGATTGGCTATTAGCGATTTTTAGTGCATCTGCTAATTCTTCATTATTTACAAGTGATAGCCCGTTTACAAGCGACAATCCATTAACTAATGATATAGCGTCAGCTTCAGATTCTATAGCACCATTGACAAGTGATATGGCATCTTTTAATGCGGCATCATTAACCAGCGAAATACCATTAACCAATGACAGTGCATCGGCTAAAGAGACATCATCCAGTACACCTAAATCATTTACAAGCGATAATCCGTTAACTAATGATAGGCCATTGACAAGAGAGAGGCCATTAACTAAAGAAATCGCATCAAGTACTTCTACTGGGCCACCATTAACTAAGGATATGGCATCAACTAATGATTGGTCGTTGACAAGAGAGAGACCATTGACGAGTGACAATCCATTAACCAAAGAAATCGCATCTAAAATATCTTCTGCTCCAAGTTGGTTGACCAAAGAAAGACTATTTACTAATGATAAACCGTCGAATAGACTTCCACCATTAACTAATGACAGACCGTTAACGAGTGATAATCCGTTGACTAAAGAAATCGCATCTGCTAAGGTTTGACCTGTCAATTTTGACTCGAGCCCATTGACCAAGGATAATCCATTTACTAAGGATATCCCATTTACCAATGAGATTCCATCTGTAAAAGATAGTCCTAAGTTGTTTACTAATGATAGCCCATTGACCAGCGATAATCCATTAACCAATGAAATCCCATTTACCAATGAAAGCGCATCGATCAGTTCTGCATCTGCATCTAATTTTCCTGCTTCTATAAGTTTAACAATCAAAAGTGAATCTTCTACTAATGCTAAACTATCCACTAATCCCACCGCATCAACAAACTGTATATCCTCAATTCCTTCAATAGCATCACTTAATGAATTTACTAGTGACAATCCATCCACTAAGGCTAATCCTTCAGCAAGCGAACCGGTATGCTGGCTATTTACTTCATTAGTCAGAGCGGCAATATTTGCAGGATTGCCACCGAACTCATAATTGAAGCTTATGCTGGTTATACTCTGTCCATAAATAAGTGAGATAGAATCTGCTTCAATAATAAGCGGCATCTTCTCAACATCTAAAGAAGTATTTATTAGTCTAAAATCGAAAAGATTATTAAACTCTGCAGGGACAGTACCGATGCTTAGCTCTACGCTATATAATCCAGGCAAGCTTAATTCATCTGCAGTCGTGGTGAATATTACATCTATTGAATCTAAATTATACAGTGTAATTATACTGTCAGAAACGCCAGAAACGGAGTAGTTAAACTCAGGATTGGCTTCTCCATAAAATTTAGATGCTCTATCTCCTTCAATTGTAACTATAGTTCTAACTGGCTCGATAAATGCAAACCCATTAGAATATCCTCCATCTATCTCTGTATCAGTAATAGGTTCAGTGAATAATGTCACAAGAGTACTGTCGAATGGATCAAAAGTAGGTATGATGGCAACTGCCATGCTATCTCCCATAATCTCTGTTTCTAACATTTGATCTCCAAACATGATAGCGGTAGTATCAGTGATGTAATTACCAAAAACGATCAGTTCAAATTCTTGATTTCCAAGATTTGCATCATTGACATTATTTGGAATCTCATAACCTGTTAGTTCAGGAGTAGGATTGGCTATCTCCAATAATACATTTTGAGCCTGTAAAAAGCCTTCGCCAGAAATTGGGTCATAGCCCTCTTCATACATATCCAATGCGGTACGCTGGATTAGTTCTTTCATTAAGGCCGGAGAGGTTTCTTGCCCTATAAACTTTTGACGCCCTTCTATTATTAATGCCATTGCCGCTGCGACATGCGGAGCTGCGGCAGATGTCCCTGAGAAGTTTGGAAATCCATCTCCGTCAAAATCTCCAACACCCCCCAAATTTACGGTAGTATTGACACCATTTGGAGCACAGATATCGGGCTTAAGCCTGTCCTGTCCATCTATTAAAGTTCCCCCTCGAGATGAAAATGATGCAGCTGTTGCTTCATTACCAAATGCCGGAGTATTAGAATATAAAACGGCACCTACTGCTATCGCACCTTCAGCATTGGCTTGACCTACTACAGTAGAAGTCCCTTGTTCGTACTCATTGAAGATTACCCCTGTACCTCTAAAGAAGATATACTTGAATCTTACTGGATTTAATGTAGCAGAAGCATTGACTATTAGAATATTCACAGTTGTTATCCCGCCATTTACTTCAAAATCCATTACTTCTATTGGATCTTCTCCCGTATTATCTCGATTGATATCATATAATATATTGCCATCATCATCTACCAAATAGATGTCCAGATCATTTTCTGATCCTCCATCTGCTGTCTCTCCAAGAGAATAATAATCGTCATCCCAATGAAGTGATATCGTATATTTTCCTGGATCTAAAGTCACGCTTTGATAGATATCTCCACCTCCAAAGTCATGAGGCGTCCCAACAACTCCTGCTGGAAGTTGTGCGGTACCCGGACCTACAAGTGTTCCATTAAAATCAGCTTCATAAGCATTGTCCCCGTAGTTTCCTGCAGAACTTACATACATTGTTCCATTCGCCACGACTTGATCAACCGCTTGAGCTACCATACCATCTTTAAAGAATGGTTCAGTTATATAGGTTACGTCATCAACTATGACATCGGCACCATCATTATCTAAATTTCTAATAGACTGTGCAAAAGCACCTGCGCTTTCGAATCCAGTTTCGAATAAAAGAGCTGCCCCGGGAGCGATGTCATGAATAATCTGGAGCATCGCACGCCCTTCATCTGTAAGACCACTTCTGGAGCTTTCAGCATTGATAAGTCTTACTCCATCTTCAGGTAAATCTCCATTGTCAATATCTCTTATTGATTGACTGATATCGCTGGATTTATCATAGCTATCTGAAATCACCCCGATAGTCACGCCTGTACCATCGAGATTATATCCTCCTTTGATGAAATTCGTTCCTTGTGGTATATCTCCTTGAGTTACCGTTAAACCTTTATCAAGTATAGGGCGATATATCGGTCTTGCAAATTGAAGACAATCACTGAAAGAGTTTAATGCTCCGAGATTTTCAATTGGGAAACAACCAGAAATAATCAAATCATTAGTCCCATTATCAATTCTCATCGTTAATCCTAAACTGTCTAATAGACGTGAAGCTGCCTCAAACTTACCCTCTTTAGCAATTACTTCAATCAGAACTAAGTTGCCATTAATTTGATATACGAAATCTGATTCAGTAATTACTGCGATGATCGAATCGACATTAGCAGAAGAATCCGATACTACTTCCGCAAGAGTCTCTAAGGCAGGCCACAACACTCCATCAGTTTTTCCAATCTGAGGTCTTGAATAATCAGGTACTATATTTCCTGCATCAAGAGGACAATAGGAAAAGGATGAACCATCAAATCTGAAATTTCCTCGACCAGTTTCTTTAAAACTGACTAAAATGTCACCACTTCCTGACACTTCAACACAAATCTCTTGAGGACTTCGGCCATTGTCTCCAGTTGGATTATCGATTTCATAAGTTGAATCTCCTGATACAACGGTCACTTGACCTCCGACATTATTAAATCCGACTGTAAAGCATAAGGTTCCAGTCACGATTTCATCTGAATCAGTACTGTATGTCAATATTAATTCATCATTATTTCCTGAGATGTTATTGGTCATAACGTCGTCAGGTAAACCTTCGGCATTGAGTTCATCATTTATTCCTCGACTTGATTCATAGACTCCAGCAATTATTTCTGGGTTATCGCACTGCGCATGCAGACCAACTGATGATACAACGAAGGATAATAAAGAAACTAAAATGTTCTTAATATGCATTTTTTGGTGATTTGTATTTGATTTGGGAAATAAGATTGGTTACGGTATCTGTTATATACCTTTTACCCTTTACAGGGCTATATATTTTGGAATAGTGATATGCTCGCCTATATGGTGACATTCTTTGGTTATTTTTTGGCTGCAGCAATTGGTATCACCTGATATTAACACAGATAATAAAGGGTACTTCAAAAGTATGTATATGAAAAGACTTCATCATCCCTATAAATGGGGATATTGTTATTAAGTCTTGTTCTCTGTCTGTTAATTGTCAGATGAGCTCAAATGGTGATATGTATCACATTAGAATAGAGTGCCTTAGAATTTCTGTGACACTTTGGAGATAATTCTTTCTAATGGATAATTGATGACCAATCTACCTCATCATTGTGCGAATGAGTAAATCCTATTGCTCTTTCTTGGGCGATGGTTTCGGAATCTCTGAATGCCATAATATAGGTTTTTCGCCATTCAGAGGAAAGATTTCCTTTAGAACCATGTACAATTCGCTCATCGTGAATTGTTAGAGACCCTCTTCTGACTGGCAGGTAAATGATTTCTTCATTGGGGTCAGTATCAATAACCAAGGTATGAGACTCATCCCGATTGATGGCTCCTGACGAACTTTCTTTATATTCCTTTGGGACGTGCTTTCTTAGTTCTTTTTCATTATTAGTCCCAGGAATGAGATGTAGACATCCATTGATTAAATCAGAATCACTTAATGCCAGAGAGAACGTGGCTGTCCATGTATTTTTCGTTTTTGGCCAATAACCTAAATCCTGATGCATAGCGAATTCAGCATTTTCTTTTGCTGGTTTTTTGGCTAAAAATTGTTCATAATCAAGTTCGGCGATTCCTTTGGAGTAGAGTTGCGCGGATATATCCTTAGCAATTTTATAAAATATGTTTCCTTTTAGTTCAGGTCTATATTTTGATGGGAGCATTGCATTGACCAATTGAAATTCTTCAATTGGGGTGCCATAGGGTTGTGACATGTCACAAAAGTCTTTAGCCATTCGATGTGCTTCTTTACCAGCGGTGAAGTGGTCGAACCAAAAATCTAATTCCACCATTTCGCTTTCTGTAAGAACGTCATTGAGCACGAGATAACCTTGATCATTGAATTGGACTATTTCTTCACGAGTAATCAAATAAGACTCGCCACTTCTACGATGCTGTCCTGATTTGTCGTTGATGACCCTTTTCATTTTAGCCTATTTTTTTCTAAGATAGACATAAAACTAAATCTGTTTCTAATGAGTAGGGAATATATCTCCTGATAACCTTAATGCTTTATTAAATGCTTCTATGTCGAGGTTTAATAATTTTTTTTCATTAAAAAAATGAATCATATTTTCAGTGGGCATATTTCCTGTTAATTCATCTTTAGCCATCGGACAGCCACCATACCCCTTGATTGCACCATCAAACCTTAAGCAACCTGCTTGATATGCTGCTGTGACTTTTTCTTTCCAAGTAGAAGGTGTCGTATGCAGATGTGCGCCAAAAGCTACCTCGGGAAGTGCAGGAATCAAATTACTGAATAAATAGCCTATGCTTTCTTTAGTTGATACACCTATTGTGTCAGACAAAGAGATCATGCGGATACCCATAGAACTGAGTTGTCTTGTCCATTTTTCTACTATTTCTACATTCCATTCATCCCCATATGGATTACCAAAACCCATCGATACATAAACCAATAATTGTTTCTTATTCTTTATAGCAATGCTTTGAATATCCGCTACCCTATGCAACGATTGCTCGATGGTAGAATTGGTATTTCTAATTTGAAATGTTTCTGATATGGAAAAGGGGAATCCAAGAATGTCGATTTCTTCAAATTGTACAGCATCATAAGCCCCCCTGGTATTGGCTACAATGGCTAAAAGTTTACTACGATCCTGGGGTAGATGTATCTTAGAAAGGACTTTCGCAGTATCTTTCATCTGAGGTATGGCCTTCGGCGAAACAAAACTTCCAAAATCAATAGTGTCAAATCCTACTTTGAGGAGTTGGTTCAGATATTGCACTTTTTGAGCTGTAGGGATCCATGTTCTGATTCCTTGCATCGCATCTCTCGGACATTCAGTTAGCTTTATTTTATTATCTACTTCCATTTAGGATTAAGTCTGTATTACTCCAACATTGAATTTTTCAACAGATGAGTTATTCGCCACTTCTATACCTGTTGATACAATCTTCCTTGTTTCAGCAGGATCTATTATTGCATCGACCCATAACCTGGCAGCTGCATAATATGCAGTGGTCTGATGCTGGTATTGCTCTGATATTTTTTTAAATAGTTCTTTTTGTTGTTCTGGGGATGGCTCATCTCCTTTTGACTTCATAGAAGCCACTTGTATTTGCATTAGAACTTTAGCCGCTTGTTCACCTCCCATAACTGAAATTTTTGCTGTTGGCCAGGCCACAATAAGGGTAGGATCATAAGCTTTGCCGCACATGGCATAATTTCCTGCGCCATAAGAGTTGCCAATGACAATACTGAATTTAGGAACGGTACTATTGGATACGGCACTCACCATTTTAGCTCCGTCTTTTATAATGCCACCATGTTCTGATCTCTTGCCAACCATAAATCCACTGACGTCGTGTAAGAAAACTAAAGGAATTTTCTTTTGATTGCAGTTCATGATGAATCTTGCGGCTTTGTCCGCAGAATCAGAATAGATTACTCCGCCAAACTGCATTTCACCTTTTCCACTCTTTGTAACTTCTCTATTGTTCGCCACTATTCCGACTGACCAACCATCTATACGCGCATAGGCACAGACTATAGTTTTGCCGTAATTGGATTTATATTCTGTGATTTTGGAGTCATCTACAATAGTTTTTAGGATTTCTCTGATTTTATACGGTTGAGCTCGATCATTTGGTAATAATTTATAAATATCCTCTTTCGGGGATTTTGGGCTTTTACTTTCGATACGGTCGAATCCTGCCTTTTCATGGTGTCCAAATTGCGATACAAGTTCTCGTATCGTCTTTAAGCAGGTTTCGTCATCAGGCACTTTATAATCCACAACACCAGATATCTCTGAATGGGTATGAGCTCCCCCTAATGTTTCTTTATCCACGTTTTCACCTATAGCTGCTTTGACGAGATAAGGTCCTGCTAAAAATATCGACCCAGTACCTTCAACTATTAAGGATTCGTCAGACATGATAGGGAGGTAGGCTCCTCCTGCAACGCAACTGCCCATTATAGCAGCGATCTGCGGGATACCCATGCTAGACATCTTTGCATTATTTCTGAAAATTCGCCCAAAGTGTTCTTTGTCAGGGAAGATTTCATCCTGCATAGGCAGATATACTCCAGCACTATCCACGAGGTATATAATTGGAATTCTGTTTTCCATTGCAATTTCTTGGGCTCTCAGATTTTTCTTTCCAGTAATTGGAAACCATGCTCCAGCTTTGACTGTGGCATCATTGGCTACTATCATGCACGGCCTGTCTTGTATATATCCTATGCCAGTAATAACTCCTCCACATGGACATCCTCCGTGATCTTGGTACATATCATATCCTGCAAATCCACCTATTTCTAAAAATTCTGAATTTTTATCTATTAAAAGATGTATTCTTTCTCGGGCAGTGAGTTTACCTTTTGCATGGTGTTTTTCAATCTTTTTCTTTCCTCCTCCCTCTTTTATTTTATCGAATCGACGATTCATTTTGGATACCAATAACTTCATGGCATCCTCATATTGATTAGCAGTCAGGTCTACTTTGGTCATATTAATTAGACTTTGGCTTTATATTGTTTTTTATCAATGACCATCTTAGCGATGATTTCTTTGAGGATCTGCGAAGTGCCGCCACCGATAGGACCCAAGCGACTATCTCTAAACATTCGTGCAAGTGGATATTCTTCCATATATCCGTAGCCGCCCAAGAATTGAAGACATTCGTAGATAACTTCATCTGCTACTGCGGTAGATTTGAGTTTAGACATAGTGGCTTCTTTTACGACATATTCGCCTTTATCCAATCTTGCCATAGTATGGTAATTAAATGTCTTAATGATTTCCACTTCTGTACTTAATTCTGCCATTTTATGTCGCAATGCTTGAAATTGATCTATTGTGGTGCCAAAAGCAGTTCTCTCTGACATATATTGAAGTGCATAAGCTATAGCATATTCAGCTCTGGCGTGGGCGTTAATGCCCATAATGAGCCGTTCAAGGGCGAAATGTTGCATGATGTAAGGGAACCCTTGATTCTCTTCGCCCATGAGTCTTTCCTCGTTAATGGTTACATTGTCGAAAGCAATCTCTCCGGTGTCGGAGGCTCTCCATCCTAATTTGTCTAGTTTGTTAGCACTTACACCATCAGTGTTACGGTCAATTAAAAAAATACTAATTCCTTTTCCCCTTAATTCTGGCGAAGTCTTGGCAGCCACTATGAGGTAATCACTATATACTCCGTTAGTAATGAAGGTCTTAGAACCATTGATGATCCAATTTTTTCCTTTTTTAATGGCAGTTGTTTTTATACCTGAAACGTCTGATCCTGCGAAAGGCTCTGTAATGCAGAGACAACCTATATATTCTCCTGAAATGCTCTTAGTCAGGTATTCTTCCTTCAATGAATCACTTGCTTCGGCATTCAAATGTGTCATGGCCAGATAGGCATGAGCCCAAATGGCCGCCGCAAATCCTCCAGAATTGATTTTTTGTAATTCTTCTAATAAAACCACGGTATAAAATA
Organism: Saprospiraceae bacterium; assembly: GCA_020629515.1. Lineage (GTDB taxonomy): Bacteria > Bacteroidota > Bacteroidia > Chitinophagales > Saprospiraceae > GYS-P2D. The sequence goes on from JAHDDE010000004.1 coordinate 67,447, forward strand.
GATCGAGCCCTAATCCACCATATTGCTCCGGATAGTTGAGTCCAAAATATCCCATATCTCCAAATTTGCTCCATATAGATCTATCTATGGTGCCCGTTGCTTCCCACTTGTCAATCTGAGGACTTACCTCTTTATCTAAAAAGTCCTTTAATCCAGTTCTAAATAATTCGTGTTCTTCAGTAAAAAATGAATTGATCATTAACTGTATTTTCAAATTTGTAAATTAGAATATTGATATCTCTGATGAAGTTGTATCAAAAGGTTCGCCGAGAGAATTAAGAAATTCAAAGCCAAAATGTTTGGTAAAAGAGGATATTCCTTTATCCGTAAAGTGGGGGATAACGACACTCCATACCATTTTCTCTGCATCTTCTGTATTCTTTACTTTCCTTACCATCTTTTGAGTCATCCAATAATAAGTCACCATCCATGTATTGATAGCTAATAGCTGATACATGCCAGAGTAAGGTTCTGGTTTCATGTTGCCTAACTGAATGGCAAATAAAAAAGCCGCTTTGTTCCCGCTGATTGTTTCTTGTGCCCAGCTGTGCATTACCTTCATTATAGACTCATGATGTAATACGGTAGCATTGCCAAAAACAAATTGATAATTATTTTGCAATTTGTGATAAGATTTTATTTCTATCTGTAAGTTTGAAAATGCAGGGAAGTCTTTTTTAAGGCTAAGTTCTTTTTTTATCTCATGATCCATTTTTTTAGCAATAGCATCCAATATTAGATTTTTATCTTTGAAATGGTAGGCCAGATTACCTCGAGAGATATCCATGGCGTATGCTATGTCCGCCAGATTAATCTGTTGATATCCATGAGAATTAAATAGGTCTATAGATACTGCTAATATCTTCTCCTTTGTTTTTAACATTAGTACAAATATATAACTATTATTTAGTCTTATAAGACTAAATAATTCATTCTTTATCAATGGTTCATGGCAGATATTTATTGGGTGCCAGCTTAAATTTTTAAATAAATATTCTTTTGTTTTTGTTGATTTACTATTTTTGGTAAACCAATTATTGGATAACCAATTTTTTCTATGTTAGAAAACTTGCAGAAAATTACGATAGAGAAGCCTGTAGATAAGATCATTAAACAAATAAGATCTTTAATTACAAGTGGCGAATTAGAACCAGGAGATAAGCTCCCACCTGAGAGAAAGTTGGCTGAGCATTTTGGAGTAGGGAGAGCCAGTGTGAGGGATGCCATAAGAAAATTGGAATTTTATGGGATACTCAAAACTCAACCTCAAAGTGGTACAATTGTAACAGGTATTGGTATTGTGGCATTAGAGGGATTAATCACGGACGTTATCCGCTTAGAAGAGCATGATTTTAGATCATTAGTCGAAACGAGGGTATTGTTAGAAAAACAAGCAGCAATATTAGCTGCGGATAAGCGAACAGCCGATGATATAGTGCAATTGCAAAAAGCATTAGATGCCTATAAAAATAAAATTAAGAATGGTAAGCCGGCCGTAGAGGAGGATCTATTATTTCATGTTAAAATTGCTGAAGCAGGTAAGAATAAGGTCTTAAAATCACTTATGATGATTATCACACCAGACATCGTGAGCAGCTTTAACAAATTGAAGGTATGTACAGATAATAATGTCTTTAAATCATTAGAAGATCACCAAATTATATTGGATCACATAATCAATCAGGATCCCATGGCGGCTGCTTCGGCTATGGAAAATCACCTTAATGAGGTGTTAGAATTTAGCAAGAAAATGAGTGAATCTATGTAAAGTAAGTAATTAAAAAAGAAGAGGATAAACACCTCTTCTTGATTTCATAATGGACTATAGGACACAGCAGGGACTGCTACCAACAAAACCGCTACCGTTCACAGTCTAACAAATCCATTTTTTAAACAACCTTAACTAAGGTAGTGTATGAAACAGTATAAACTATTAAAAACTAAAAAAGTTCCTAAGCTATGTCTAAAAGTACCAAAGAACTGGTTACTCATGGCATTTATTGGAATTTTGAATTTATCTGCGGTAATTGGTCAAAGATCAATTACTGGGAATGTAAAGGATTCTGATGGACAAGCTCTTATCGGAGTCAATATTACAGTGGCCAACACTTCTAGAGGTACGATATCTGATCTCGACGGAAACTATGAGCTGATGGCTAACTCTGACGACGTTATCCAATTTAATTTTTTAGGATATGAGTCTCAATCGATTGAAGTTGGAAATTTAAGTGTCATTGATGTCGTCTTACAGGGTAGTGCAGAATTAATTGATGAGGTTATCGTAATTGGTTACGGTACTCAAAAAAAATCGCACCTAACTGGCTCCATCTCAAAAGTTGAGAATAAAACTTTAGATCAAGTGGCGGTAGCGAGAGTTGATGAAGCTCTAATAGGACAAGTCTCTGGAGTCAATATACAGGCGACGAGTGCAGAAGCGGGAGATGCTCCTACTGTAACGATAAGGGGATTTGGTTCGATCAATGCCAATTCTGGACCAGCAGTAGTAGTAGATGGTTTAGTCGTAGATCCTGATTTTTTAGGCAATTTAGATATGAATGATATTGCCTCTTTCGAAGTGCTTAAGGATGCAGCTTCAGCGGCTATATATGGAAGTGAAGGGTCCAATGGGGTTATAATGATCACCACGAAAGAAGGCAAGGCTGGCGAAACACAGTTTAGTTACGAGACTTATTTTGGACGAAAAGAGGCTTTCGGCAGTGATGCATATCGTAAGAGTGTGTCAGACTGGGCTGATTTTGAGTTAGCTCAAGCCGGCTTTCTAACTAATAATACGCAGTATGCTTTGAGATTAGTAGAAGAGACTGGTGTAGATCGAGATTGGCAAGATGTATTTTTTAATGGTGGTAATATCTCGAGCCACTCTTTCTCTGCAAGAGGAGGTAAGGACGGAACTACGTTTAGTGCTTCTCTAAGAACCTTAGGAGATCAAGGTGTAGTTTTAACCGATAACTATAGACTTTTCGCGGGAAATCTCAAGATGGATACTAAAATCACGGATGATTTGAAATTTGGTTTTAAGGTGAACCCATCTTATTCTAAAAGAAGGAGACTTCCGACATCGGTGCATAACCCAATCAGACAGTCCCCTTGGTTACTAATTTATCATACAGATGAAACTATTCAATATGTGGATCGAGAAGAATATCCAGATATAGAAGTAGGAGATTATTTTAATGAGGACCACCTCAGAAATATAGATATAGATCCTAATGATGATCAAGGATCAAGTAGGCCAAGAACATCAGGAGATATGAATCCATATGCCCAGTTCGTAGAGCGAGAGCATTATGAGTATAAGACTAAAATTTTAGCATCCACCTATCTTAGATATAAGATAGCCAAAGGATTAATTGCTAAGACTTCATTAGGGATTACTTCAGAGAATAGAAAACGGACGAGATATGATGGTGTGATGCATCATGCATCTGGATCTTCAAGAGCTCAATATAATCTTCAAAACAGGGTGAGACTCAGAATCGTTTCTGACAACACTATCTCATATAATAAGGAAGTAGACAAACATGAATTTAGCTTGTTGGCAGGAGCTACATTCCAAAGAAGACAGGTAGAAAATGGGGAGATTACCGGAACTGGATTTACTAATGACCTCCTAAAAAATCTTCAAGGTGCGACTATTGTTTCCGAGTTTGAGGAGATTAACTACGAGAAGAATAAGATTGGATATTTCGGTCGTGTGAATTATGTATATGATGATAAGTATTTATTTAATGCATCTTTCAGACGGGATGCGAGTTCGGTATTTGGAGTTAATTCTAAGTGGGGTAATTTCCCTGCAGTTTCTTTAGGGTGGAATGCGCATAACGAGAGCTTCCTGCAAGACAATGGAGCAATTAGTAGATTAAAATTCAGAGTAAGTTACGGTCTTACGGGTAATGAGAATTTTAGTGTAGGAGATGATATCGTCAATAATTATCCTTATTTGGCACTTTTAAGTACCAATAGCGCCATTACTCAAGGTGGTATTACCGCTGGAGTTTCGCCTTTAAGTATTGTTAACCCGCTCTTACAATGGGAAGGATCTAAAGAATTTAACCCAGGTATTGATTTTGGATTTTTAGATAATAGAATTCAAGGATCAATAGACTATTATGTAAGAACCAGTGATCAATTGTTATTAGAAAATCCAGTTTCTTATGTTACAGGTTTTGACGCTGGTATAGTTAATTTAGGTGAAGTCGAAAATAAGGGTTGGGAGTTCGAACTACGTTCGAGAAACCTTACTAATCAAAAGCTAAGTTGGAACACAACGCTAATTGCATCTACTAATAAGAACACATTATTGAGCTTTGGAGAGTCAGACGGACAATTAACAGTCGACGGCTGGGGCAGAAACTCGCAATGGATCAATTCCGTGGGTAATCCTATTTCATCCTTTTATGGATATGTGGTGGATACAGATTTGGCGACTCAGTATTATGATTCCCCATATATACCAATTAATGGTTTGTCTGAGGATGTTATTGTAAGAGATTTGAATGGAGATGGATTGATTTCAGATGCCGACAAAACAATATTAGGAGATCCTTATCCAGACTTGATCTGGAGTTTAACGAATGAATTCGCTATTGACAATTTTGATTTTTCATTCATGATTCAAGGTAGTTTAGGAGCTGAAGTAAAAAATGTAGGTGATCAATATTTCTATACACATTGGCAAGGAAGTACCAGTAATGTACAAGAAGTAGTAGAAGATGGGATAATTTCAGATGCTACCTTCTTGCAGCAGAGAGTTCATACCAATGATATAGTACAAAGTGCCAACTATTTCTCTCTGAGAAATGTGAATATAGGTTACAACTTCACTGACAATCAATTAGCTAAGATTGGTTTAGGGGGATTGAGACTTTATGTTTCGGGTCAGAATTTAGTATATGTGACATCTAGCGACTACAATGGTTTTAATCCAGAGTATATCGATCCTAATAATACTCCAATTAGCTATGGATCGCAGCGAGCTGGAACTCCATTATTTAGAACAGTTACGGCTGGTCTTAATGTGCAGTTTTAATTTTCATCAAATAATATTAGAACAATGAAAAAATTAACATATATACTTTTAGTTTTAGCTGGGTTCAATTTTTATTCCTGTGATGATGAATTTTTGAATCCATTACCAGAGTCAGCGATTGTAGTAGATGCTTTTTTCTCTTCAGATGCTGATGTTTTGGCAGGTATTATCGGAATCTATGATGCCATTCAGGGGGTTAATGTAAATACTCAGTCTAATACTACTAGAGTCAACCGAGGGGTTCAGTTCGAATTTATGGTGACAGAAATGAGAAGTGATAATACTCGAACAGCTACCCTTGAGGGCTCAAGAGCAGATTTTCATAGATATAGAGTAGATGCTAACAACGTGCAGTCCGAAGATTACTATCAATCAATGTATGAGATCATCTTCAGAGCAAATAACATTTTGAATTATATAGATGTAGCAGATGCCAGTAACCAGAGTGCCTATACCGCAGAAGCGAAATTTTTAAGAGCATATGCCTATTTTAACTTAGTAAGATTATATGGACCCGTACCATTGGTTACGGCTGTTGTAGGTCCAACAGAGGATGAGTTGCTTTTTACTCGTGTCGATGAAGGCACTATTTATAATCAAATTGCGAGTGATCTGCAAGAAGCTATTAACAATTTGGATAATAGATTTAAATCAAGAGCTTCTAAGGCTGCTGCAGAGGGACTTTTGGCAAAAGTGTATTTGTCGCAGCCAACTCCCGATTATGCTGGAGCAAGGCAATTATGTGAATCAATTGTCAACAGTGGAGATTTTGATTTAGAAAGCAATTTTAGAGATGTTTTTTATGATGAGTTAAATGATGAAATTCTATTTGCTATACAATATGAATTTGGTAACGTTCAAGAAAGCCAAGGTTTTTCCGCTGAGTTTACAGCTACAGTTCGCCAGGGTAGACAAGATGGATTGAATATTGTAAACGACAATCTTGTCGCTGATTTTATAGAATTTGGAGGAAATCGGACAGAAGTTTCTTATGTCACATTTCCAAGTTATACAGAAGTTACCAAATACCTGCCTGAGGGCTCAGATGTCTCCGTTTTTCCACCGACCTATGGAGGTAGTCCCGGAGATGCAGGAAATGATTTAATCATATTAAGATATGCAGATGTACTTCTGATGCATGCAGAATCAATATTAGCTGGTGGCGGACAGACCTCAGAAAGTGCTGCTATAGATTCTTACATGAAGGTGAAAGAAAGAGCAGGATTTGATCCTATAGCGGATCGCCCAGCTTCTCTAACTAAAGATGCTCTATTAGTAGAGAGACGTGTAGAACTGGCTTTCGAAAATCAAAGATTTTTTGATCTTATGAGATTTGGAGTAGCCGATGCTGTCTTAGGAGCTCATGCAGCCGACAATGGTTATCTGGATTATGATACCCGAAAATTGTTGCTCCCTATACCGTCAAGGGAGATAAATTTAAGTAAGGGATTATTGACTCAGAATCCTGGGTATTAATCTTAAAAGGTTTGAAAAATGAAAAATAAAAAATATAATTTACTCGGGGCTTTTAGCGTAGTATTATGCTTTTCTTTAGCCATATTATTTAATAGTTGTGTTGATTCTTTGGAATTTGAGTTGCCAGAAGCTAACTCAAAAATAGATGATGAATTACCTTCTGCTAATTTTTCTTATGCATCAACTTTAGAAGATTTCCGAACTATAAAGTTTACCAACCTTTCTACGGAGTCAACCACTTATGTGTGGGATTTTGGAGGAGGAAGTACTTCTACAGAAAAAGATCCATTTTTCTCTTTTCCAGGAGAAGGAACATTTCCGGTTACCTTGACGTCAAGTGATGCGCTTGGTCAGTCTAACATGATTACCATACAAGTTATGGTAGTCGAAGGGCCGTTCCAACCCATTATTCAAGAAGCGGGATTTGAAGATAATACATTACCCGATGGCACAGGGGATGGTAGAGATTCGTGGAGAAATAG